>NZ_SRRP01000002.1 GCF_004785935.1 Streptococcus rubneri
TACACCTGTACCCATGCCGAACACAGCAGTTAAGCCCTAGAACGCCGGAAGTAGTTGGGGGTTGCCCCCTGTGAGATATGGTAGTCGCTTAGCAAGATTGAGTCTAGAGGAATCTAGGCTCATTTGGGAGTTTAGCTCAGCTAAGGAGAACGTAAGTTCGACTTTGTCGCAGCTGACGTAAGTCAGTGCACGACAGGGATCCAGTGAGTTAAACGACCATATGGGAGTTTAGCTCAGCTGGGAGAGCATCTGCCTTACAAGCAGAGGGTCAGCGGTTCGATCCCGTTAACTCCCATTTTTTAAGCGGGTGTAGTTTAGTGGTAAAACTACAGCCTTCCAAGCTGTTGTCGCGAGTTCGATTCTCGTCACCCGCTTTGAACAGTTGTTCATTACCAAGTTTTCGAACTTGGGCGCGTAGCTCAGGTGGTTAGAGCGCACGCCTGATAAGCGTGAGGTCGGTGGTTCGAGTCCACTCGTGCCCATTTTATAAATTATGGTCCGTTGGTCAAGGGGTTAAGACACCGCCTTTTCACGGCGGTAACACGGGTTCGAATCCCGTACGGACTATATTATATTGGAGGATTACCCAAGTCCGGCTGAAGGGAACGGTCTTGAAAACCGTCAGGCGTGTAAAAGCGTGCGTGGGTTCGAATCCCACATCCTCCTTAATAGTAGCGCGGGATGGAGCAGCTCGGTAGCTCGTCGGGCTCATAACCCGAAGGTCGTAGGTTCAAATCCTGCTCCCGCAATATTTGGCTCGGTAGCTCAGTTGGTAGAGCAATGGATTGAAGCTCCATGTGTCGGCGGTTCGATTCCGTCTCGCGCCATAATTTAATAATTTCGGAAGGGTAGCGAAGAGGCTAAACGCGGCGGACTGTAAATCCGCTCCTTCGGGTTCGGGGGTTCGAATCCCTCCCCTTCCATCCTTTACGGGCATAGTTTAAAGGTAGAACTAAGGTCTCCAAAACCTTCAGTGTGGGTTCAATTCCTACTGCCCGTGTATAAGAATATGGCGGGTGTGGTGAAGTGGTTAACACACCAGATTGTGGCTCTGGCATGCGTGGGTTCGATCCCCATCACTCGCCTATTTTATTTTATATTATTGGGGTATAGCCAAGCGGTAAGGCAAGGGACTTTGACTCCCTCATGCGTTGGTTCGAATCCAGCTACCCCAGTTATACTTTGCCGGCGTGGCGGAATTGGCAGACGCGCTGGACTCAAAATCCAGTGTCCATTAGGACGTGCCGGTTCGACCCCGGCCGCCGGTATAGTATTAAAGACAAGGTTTTCGCACCTTGTCTTTTTCTTTTATTTGTTGAATTTGTAACGCTGAGTTACTTAAAATTACTAGTTTTATAACAAATCATCTAATTTATCCGCTAATTGTGGTATAATTGTTACATAATATGTTTTGATCTTGGAACGAACGGCACATTTGTTTCAAGATTTTTTATTTTGTCGAATCCTACCTCCTTTATTAAAATTTTTTAAATCGACTACTAGTTACATACGCTTTTACCTCCTTTTATGCTATAATATTCTCAATGGAATATTTAATCTCAAAATAAATATTCCTTATGGAATAATTCTATTTTATACCGTTTAGAATATTTTGTCAAGCTAAAATATACGAATAAGAATATCTATAGGAGAATTATGTATACAGAGGATTATAAATTTTCAGAGAGGTTAAAAACTCTCAGAAAATCAAAAAAGTTAACTCAAGTACAAATATCGGAATTAATTGGAGTTCAACAAGGGACATATTCTCGGTGGGAGAATGGAACGTTAGAACCAGGATTAGAATTCGTTGTGAAATTAGCAAATATCTTTGGGACTACTACAGATTATTTGCTGGGACAAAAACCTTATTCAATTATCAGTAGTTTACCACTAGAACAATTAGATCTTACCAATATTGCAAATTTTTCAAAGGATGAATTTGATATTTTGAAACATTCAATAGCAGTTTCGGTGGCAAGAAATAAAATAAAGGCAACAGAACTAAAAGATAGAGTTATAGAAAAAAATCAGTTGTCAGAAAAAGATGCAGAACTTTTGAATAATATTTTTGAAGAAGTTAAAACTTATTGGGAAAAATAGGAGGACGCTAGTCTTCAAAATTCCCTCCCAAAATGTGTCTAAAATATTGGCGGAATTCCATTAAAGAAAGAACATTTAGAAGTTTCAATAGGTAAAGATTAGTATATTATTGTTGAGTGATTTTATTTTATGAAGGTTGTTTATAGTTGAAAGGTGAAAATAGATGGTCTCTAAACTTGATACAGCTTGGGACTTGTTTCTGGAGGGAAAAACATCAGAAGCTAAAAAGTTGGTTGAACAAGATTTTTCCATTGATACCTGTACAGATTTTAGCCTTTTAAATCTGATGGGGTATTTATTATTGGCAGAAAAAGACTATGCATCGTGTACCCATATCTTTGAGAAATACATTTTATTAGCTCAACAAAATAAAAATAAAGAAAATGAGCACATTGGATTACATCAATTAGCAATGATCTACAGAGAGAAGGGGAATTTTCGTAATGCTTTAAAACTCATTGAAGACGAAGAGAAGATAGTTGAAGAGTATTTTCCAAACGATAATCTAAAGAAAGCTGTGAATAACTACGAACAAGGCTATTTGAGATTTAAATTAAATAACCTTGATGAAGCTCTTACATTCATGAATCTGTCATTGGAACAATCTTTAGAGACAGATGATGTGATTTCTCAAGCTTGTAGCTATAGAGGGCTAGGTGAAATCTATTTAGCCTTGAAAGATACGGAGTTATCCAACAGACATTTCAAACGAGCTATAGAACTTTTCGAAAGTGTTGGAGAGTTTGAAGGGATAAAGGAAATTGAAGAATTGGCCCCTTAAAAGTTTAAAAGATATGAGTTCTGTTAATAAGCAGAGCTCTTTTTTTATTTAGAGTTAAGTTCTTTAAATATTCATTGACCAGACTTATTTTTAGATGTATAATGAGCATGTAAAATATATCACAAAGAATAATATGTAATAAGATTTAATGATTACATCTGATATTTCTCAATTATAGTGTTCTATTATTTAGGAGAGATTTATGATTAATATTTTTAAATATCTTGATAAAAAAACAAAATACCTAACCATTATTGGGGCACTGGCAAATGGGGGTCTCGCTTTGGGGCAACCCTTGGTTGTTGCCAAAGCATTATCGATAGATCAAAATAACCTTACCTATTCTTCTATTTGGAAATTTGCCCTCTTTGGTTTTTCTGTCTATTTCGCTTTGTATAGTCTAATGTTATTTTGTAATCATGCAAATAATGTCTTTCGACGTGAAATTCACATGAATATCCGAACGGCATTGTTTCATAAGTTAATGGAAGACAGAGAATATAGTGAAGATGAAAAGATTACCATGCTGACACAGGATATGGAATTTTTAGGAGATAACTTTTTTGAACGCTATATGTCTATTTCATGTTGGGGATTTGGAGCGCTGATTACGGCGATCTATATCATTGCCCAAAATGTTTTATTGGGTTCTATCTTTGTTTTCTTCACGATCTTACGTCCCATTCCACAATTCTTAATGAATAATAAGCTAAAGAATTCAGGGGATGAAATGTCTCAGGGAAGAACAGCTGTTCATAACCAAATCTCTGATAGTATTCGAGGGGCTCAAACCTTGCGGATGAATCAAGCCTTGCCTGAAAATTCTCAGCGCGTCTGGAATATCAATCTTCGTTATCAACGAGCCATTCAAAAGTTTGCTTTTACCCATAATATTGTTTTCTTTTGTAATGGTTTCATGGTCTTTCTTAGCCAAGTACTCCCCTTGGTATTGGGGTTCTTCCTTGCCATGCATGGTCATCATGTTTCAGTGGCTAGTCTGGTTGCAATGTATATTGCCGCTGGTCAACTGGTAGGTCCTATACAAAATATCATGTATGATGTGGTTGAAGTACAAGGAGCCAAAACAACGGCAGAAAAGATTTTCGGGATTTTAAATCGAGCAGATAATAGTGAATCGGACAATCATTCGATCTCACAAGTAGAAGAAGTAGAAATTTCTCATTTAAGTAAATCTTATAACGGTAGAGAGATTATACGCGATCTTAATCTAGCCATTCAACAAGGGGAAAAAGTTCTCATCAAAGGTCCAAGTGGCTGTGGGAAATCAACCCTCTTTCGAATGATCACAGGGGAAGAAAAGGCGGATGATGGGACGATTACTTGTCGGACAAGGGATGGAGCAAAAACAAGTTATTTTATTCGTCAGGTAGGTATCATCAGTCAGCAACCTTTCCTCTTTAATGATACTGTTCGCTACAATCTTAGTTTGGGACAAGAGTTTTCAGATCAAGAATTGGAGACTGTTTTGAGACAGGTCAAACTCGACCATGAACTAACTGATGGACTTGATTTTGTAATCACTAATAACGGAGAAAATATTTCAGGCGGACAACGAGTCCGGATTGAACTAGCCCGCTTCCTTCTTCGTAAAAAGGATATTTTATTAGCAGATGAGGTAACTGCAGCTCTTGACGTAGAAAATAGCCAGATGGTTCGAGACTTGATTTTCTCACTACCGATGATGGTGTTAGAAATCGCTCACCATATTGATAATGAAAGTCGATATGATCAAGTCATTGAACTAAGAAAGAATTGATTTTGTAATGAACCCAATATGTTGGATAAATAATTTAAGTTAAGGATTTAGTTCCGTATTGCACAGGGCTAAGTCCTTTTTTCTACCATTTATCAGGTATATCAAGGTATTTGATGAAAAATAATTTGAGTACCATAGTCAAACTAAGGAAATTGTCTTTTTTGTACAAAAAATTATTAAATAATATCTGATGTAGTGTAAACTACTTCACCACTATTTTTTTTGCATTGAGGTTACTATTTGAAGAAGAAAAATGAGTTACCAAAAAGTTACTAAAATTTGAAAAATGAGTCTATTTTGCAAGAATCAAAAGTCCTAAACCCCTATTAAATCAAGGTTATAAGATTTATAAAATGTATTCATAGAACTATACATCCGTATCTTTAACAGGTTACTAAAAAGGTGCTAAATTATGAAAAAAGTCCCATTGTTAGTCTAAGTTGCTAGTATTTTAAAAAGACAAGGTGTTTTATCCTTGTCTTTTTCGTTTTAGTATTGCTTTTGTTTCAATGTCAATAAGTGTGTTCTTTTTGAATCAGTAACTATTCCAATTTATCTATCTTGAAATAAATAAAATCCCTTTGTAATACTATAAAAAATAACTAACAAAGAAATAACTATAAGACTCGGTTGCCAGAAACCTGATATATCTACTAAACTACGGCCTAAAAGTTGGCCAATAAAGCTAACTAGAATTAAAATAATTAAATTGAAAACTACTGATACTAATAAAATTAATACCGAATGTATTATTGCCTCGGCTATACGTATTTTAAAAAGTTGTAATCTTGAAACTCCCAGTGTCTTTAACTGTTTAATGTCCTCAATATCTTTATTAGAAGATAAAATTGTAAGAGAAATAGAACTAGTAATAATCAGAATAATTGGAGCAGACAGATAAGCAATAAAGGAAGCTCTTGCTTCTTGTACACCGTTTGCTGTATTCATGAATGAATACATATTTTGGGTGTAAAGAATAAACCCAGAAATGAGAGTTACTCCCATGCTCATTGAAGTTTGTATACTTTTCAAATAGCTAGGATTGGATAGTAGATCCCAAAAGCCTGTATTGATTACATAGTTTTCAGTTGGAAATATCCTCATTAAAAATTTTATTAGAAACATTTGAATTGATGGAGATAGTGATTGAATAATAAGGATGTGAATAATTAATAAAAATAATATTATGCTTGACTGTGTTGCAATTATTTCTTTGTTTCTGATAAAACCTGCTGAAACAATAAAACCTATACATAGTAACCATAGGAATAAATTAACAGAGATGTTAACAAAACCAGTTATTGTAACTTTTCTTTTTTTCTTTTTTGGTTTTAATATTGATGCTATTTTAAGTATTCGACTTGAATAAAAGTAAGCTCCTATCCCGACAATTGTTGGGACTATAAAAACACTCAATAAAATTGATTGAATGTTGGCTGTAATAACTAAATCAGGTAACTCATCTCTTCCTAATAAATTTTGTAAAAATTTATAGTAACTATCTGCCATGATAAATGAAAGTATTGTACCGATACTACTAACAATCACTGCCATTAAATAAAACTGTCCAGATACTAATAAAGATAGCTGAGTTCTGCTTGCGCCTAAGATAGCCCATAACTGGTAATCCTTTTTAAAGATATCTATTAACAGTCTTATATTATTTGAAATAAGGAAAAATAGAGTAGTCCCTCCAAAAAATATTAGCATTTGAAAAAGTTGTGAAGCGTTAATATTAGCAGTCTTTATTGCACTAGCAATACCAAATAAGGATGTTCCAACAATCAGGCTAGATACAAATAGTAATGGTATTGTTCCTAACCATTGTCTTTTTGAGTACTGAAATTGGTAAATGATTAATTTTAGCATAATAAATCCTCCTCAAATTAATCTTTACTACTTTCAAGTGCTTGGTAGAGCTCATCAGCTGAAGGTTTAATAATTTGTCGAGATATTTTTCCGTCTTTTAAAATGAGTGCTCTGTCAGTTTTTGAAGCCAACTCAATATCATGAGTGACCATAAAAACACATTTTCCTTGACTCGCTAAATTGCGAAGTGTTTCAAAAATAAGTTTTCTTGAGACGCTGTCCAGAGCTCCTGTTGGCTCATCAGCAAAAATAATTTTACTATCAGCTATTATTGCACGAGAAATAGCAACTTTTTGCTGTTCTCCACCTGATAAGGTAGAAACTAATGATGATAGTTCTGCTTTAAAATTCAAACTATCCAACATTTTTTTAACTTTATTGCTATCAACACTCTTTCCTGAAAGTCTCAGAGGAAGTGTAACATTTTCTAGAACAGGTAGAGCGGGTACCAGATTATAATTTTGAAAAATAATTGCAATATCTTGCCTTCTAAATTTAGCAAGTTTCCCTTCTTTTAAAGTGTATGGATTCACACCATTGATAACAACTTCGCCACTTGTTGGTTCAGATAAACTTGATAAACAACTTAATAAAGTAGACTTTCCAGAACCACTGACACCAAGGATTGATACAAATTCCCCATAATTGACAGATAAAGAAACATCTTTCAAAATAGAGACAGTTTTATCTTGTCCTAGTAAAAATTCTTTTGAAAGATTTGTGACTTTAACAGCTAGATTATTAACCATAATAAATCCTCCTGGTCCCAGCGTCATATTTGATTTAATTATACAATATTTTAATTCTGTCAATATCAATAAATGTGTTCTTTTTGGAGTATTCTATATATTCGAGGTAACATTATCATGGTATAGATCAGGAGAGAAGTCCCTCCAAATATGAATATCAGACCTCCGTTTATATCCTTTTGAAATAGATAAGTAAATACAATGGTACCTATCGGCATAATAGACGTATTTAGTGTGAATAAAGTGCTCATCACTCTTCCTAAATAATTTGTTTCAATGCTACTTTGAAGATAGGTCATGACGACAATATTTAGAATAACAAGAGTAAATGCGATAATTCCCATGAATAAACCGCCAACGGAAGAAATAATCACTTGGGTGTTACTAGTTGCAAATGTAATACCCAAACCAATGATAGCGATAGTTAGAAGAAAAAGCGGAATGCGAATTCTATTAGTGAGAAGTGTGTTGTTTTCTTTTTTGTCTGGCAGTAGCGACATAGACACACTGGCTAATAACATTCCAACTGCAGACATTGTTTCTAAGATACCTACTGTTGCATTATCTAAAAAGAGTTGCTCTTTGACTACAAATGGTACTCCAATGCTAATGGAAGTATAGAAAAAATTCAGTACAACACTGACAAGAATAATATATTTGACAATCTGATTTTCTTTTAAAAATCGGATAATTTCTTTAACCCCGTGTTGATGGTTTTCATTCTGTTTGATCTCAGCTTCCTGCCCATCGTGTTCATAGAAGAATTTCATGGTAAGTAAGACACCTAAAGCAAGGAGATTTGCAATGATTTCTATGAGAATAAAGCCTGAGAAGCCTAACCAATTATAAAAAATGACTCCAATAGCTGGAGAAAGCATGGTTGCGATAGCGATGGCGGTTTGTGTAACAGAGCTTAGACGTTGAATTTTTGTATCATTTACTAACTCGTGGATAGAAGCTGAGTAACAAGTATCATTTATGTTAACTGTAATAGAGTGGAGTATGACAAACGGGATTACTAGATATAAGATAGTAGATGAATTCGTTAAAAAATAAAAAGCATAAAACAGAAGAAAAATTATAAGCCTAAAGATAAAATTATAAGTTAAGATCTTTTTATGACGGTATCGGTCTACTAAATTACCGATTGGAACCAAGAAAATCAAACTAACTAAAGGATAGATGATCATATTGATTCCAAAACTCATTGCCGATTTTGTTTGGTCCAGTAACATTAATCCTAAAGCAAAATTAAAAGCTTTTCCACTTAAAGAACTAATAAAACTACTAATAAAGTCTTTGATGATTTGTCTATTAGACATTTGATCACTTATTAAATTTTTAATATTAACCCCTCCATTCGTTTCAACATTGATTCGGTTATCTAATCCCATTCAATGAACCTGAAAGGTAATCAGATTATTAGATAAATCATAATTTTTTTAATTAAGATTTTACCAATTATACTAATAAAAGTATATTAAAAAATGTAGAAAGAGAGTAAATTTTTAAGATTAGTAGTTGTGTTATTTTAACGGCTAATAAATAAAATGATTGTCGCACTGTTTATGGAAGTAGTTATTTAAGAGAGAAAGATGAGTTACTAAAAAGGTGCTAAATTATGAAAAAAGTCCCTTTTTTGTGAAAATCAAAAGCACCAAAAGTCTATTAAATCAATACCTTGCTACTTAAAAAATGCAAGAATGGAACTCAAAATCCAGTGTCCATTAGGACGTGCCGGTTCGACCCCGGCCGCCGGTATAGTATTAAAGACAAGGTTTTCGGACCTTGTCTTTTTCTTTTATTCGTTAAATTGTTAACGTTCAGTTACTAATTTATTACTAATATTTTTGTCATTGTTTTCTGAAAACACTTTGACTATTTTCCTTTACTGTGTTATAATTAACCGGTAAAGTATTTTTGATTAATAGTGAGGTTAAACGTATGAAAGTGGCTAATCAGATTGATGAGTTTTTAAATTCTATTTTACTTATTTCTGAGAATCAGCATGAAGTTTTGATTGGTTCCTGTACGAGTGGTTTTTCTTTAACCAATACGCAAGAGCATATTTTAATGTTACTTTCAAAGGACAATTATTCAAATTCTGAGCTTGCTAAATTACTAAATGTCAGTCAAGCTGCTGTGACCAAAGCAGTTAAACAATTACTTTCTTTTGGCATGCTGGAAGCTTTGAAAGATGAGAATGATGCTCGTATTGTTTTGTATCGGTTAACAGATTTAGGTCGTCCTGTTGCTGAAGAACATTCCCATCATCACGACCATACCTTAGAAGTCTATAATCAGGTATTAAGTAATTTTTCTGAGGATGAACAACTTGTGATTTCCTCTTTTCTTACTCGATTATTGGAGGATCTTCGTTAATGCGTTATATTACTGTTAAAGATCTTTCTTTTTATTATGATCGTGAGCCTGTTCTTGAGGGAGTTAATTACTACTTGGACAGTGGTGAGTTTGTGACGCTGACTGGTGAGAATGGTGCAGCCAAATCTACTTTGATTAAGGCAAGTCTTGGTATTTTGAAACCTAAGATGGGAACTGTTGAAATTTCCAAGGAGAATGTAGCTGGAAAGAAATTACGTATTGCCTATCTTCCGCAACAGATTGCTAGCTTCAATGCAGGTTTTCCCAGTTCTGTTTATGAGTTTGTTAAATCAGGTCGTTATCCTCGCAAAGGATGGTTTCGTCACTTGAATCATCATGATGAGGAACATATTTTAGCTAGTTTAACGGCTGTTGGAATGTTAGAGCATCGAGATAAATCTTTAGGAGCTCTATCAGGTGGTCAGAAGCAACGGGCTGTCATTGCAAGAATGTTTGCGTCAGATCCAGATATTTTTGTGTTGGATGAACCAACTACAGGGATGGATGCTGGTAGCAAGGATGAGTTTTATGAATTGATGCACCATAGTGCCCATCACCACGGAAAGGCTGTTTTAATGATCACGCATGATCCTGAAGAAGTGAGTCATTTTGCCGATCGCAATATCCATTTGGTGAGAAAACAAAATTCTCCATGGCGTTGCTTTAATGTCCATGAGAAAGATGGAGGTGAGGAGCTTGCTTAGTTTATTTCAATATGACTTTATGCAACGGGCCTTGTTAGCGATGGTTGCCATGAGTCTCTTCTCCCCTATCTTAGGTGTATTTTTGATTTTGCGTCGTCAGAGCTTAATGAGTGATACACTGAGCCACGTCTCTCTATCAGGGGTTGCTTTTGGCCTCTTCCTTGGTTTCTCTCCAACTATTTCTACAGTCATTGTGGTCATCATAGCTGCGGTATTTCTAGAGTACTTACGAACAGTCTATAAAGATTTTATGGAAATTGGGACAGCGATTCTCATGTCGACCGGCTTAGCCTTGGCTTTGGTGATCATGAAGGGTGGCGGTAAAAGTTCCATGAGTTTGGACCAGTACCTATTTGGCTCTACCTTGACCATTACGGATGAGCAAGTGCTTGCTTTGTTTATCATTGCAGCCATTGTTTTAGTTTTAACGATTCTCTTTATTCGTCCCATGTATATCCTTACATTTGATGAGGATACAGCTTATGTAGATGGTTTACCCGTGCGTCTCATGTCTATCTTGTTTAATATTGTGACAGGGGTGGCTATTGCCTTGATGATTCCGGCTGCAGGTTCCTTGTTGGTATCTACTATTATGGTCTTACCAGCTAGTATTGCTTTAAAGCTAGGAAAGACCTTCCGTTCGGTTATGCTTCTGGCAGTGGTCATTGGTTTTGTGGGGATGGTCAGTGGTCTCATTCTTTCTTATTACCCGGATACACCGGTTAGTGCGACCATTACTCTCTTATTTGTATCCTTCTTTTTGCTCTCAAATCTTTTTGTTAAATTTAGAAAATAGGTGATCTTATGAAAAAACTTGTATGGCTCGTGTTAGCCTTCTGTAGTCTTCTTTTAGTAGCTTGTAGTGGTGGTCAAAATCAGTCAGGGAAATTGAAAGTCATGACGACTTTCTATCCTGTCTATGAATTTACTAAGCAAGTCGTTGGAGACGAGGGAGATGTGGAGCTCTTGATTGGCTCTGGTTCAGAACCCCATGATTTTGAATTGTCTGCCAAGGGTCGCGCAAAAATCCAAGAGTCAGATGTCTTTGTCTATGAGAACGAGAACATGGAAACTTGGGTGCCTCAGTTGTTGAAATCAATGGATGGCAAGAAAACAAAGGTTGTCAAAGCGACGGAGAATATGCTTCTTTTACCAGGTGGTGAAGAAGAGCATGACCATGAGGGAGGGGAAGAACACCATCATGAGTACGATCCCCATGTCTGGCTTTCTCCACAGAGAGCCATTAAAATGGTGGAAACGATTCGTGATCAACTGGTGAAACAGTACCCAGATAAAAAGGCTAGTTTTACAGCAAATGCAGATGCCTATATTGCCAAGTTGAAAAAATTGGATGACAGCTATACGAAGAGCTTATCTGCAGCGAAACAGAAAAACTTTGTCACTCAACACGCAGCTTTCCGTTATTTGGCCCTGGACTATGGCTTGAATCAAGTCTCTATTTCAGGTTTGTCACCAGATAGTGAACCGTCTGCGACTCGTTTGAGTGAATTGACAGAGTATATCAAGAAGAACGACATCAAGGTCATCTACTTTGAAGAAAATGCTTCTAAATCCTTATCGAAAACCTTATCTGCTGAAACCGGTGTGGATCTAGCTGTTTTGAATCCATTAGAGAGCTTGACAGATGAGCAGATGAAAGATGGTGAAGACTACATCTCTATCATGGGAGCTAACCTCAAATCTTTGGAGTTAACAACGACTCAAGCCGGAAAAGAAATTGCTCCAGAAGAGGAAGAAGACACCAAAACAGTAGCCAATGGCTATTTTGAAGACAGTGCTATTAAGGACCGAACTCTTTCAGACTATGCGGGAGACTGGCAGTCTGTGTATCCTTATCTAAAAGATGGAACCTTGGATCAAGTCTTTGACTACAAAGCTAAACTAACTAAGTCCAAAACAGCTGAGGAGTATAAAGCCTACTACACCACAGGTTATAAAACAGATGTCGAACGGATTGTCATTACAGACAAAACCATGACCTTCTATAAGAATGGCGAAGAGAAGAAGTTCGAATACCGCTATGCTGGGAAGCATACACTAACCTATACAAAAGGGAATCGTGGAGTGCGTTATCTTTTTGAAGCAACTGATCCAAATGCGGGTGAATTCAAGTATGTTCAATTCAGTGACCACCAAATTGCTCCTAATAAGGCAGCTCACTTCCACATTTTCTTCGGTGGGGAAAGTCAAGAGGCTCTTTATAAGGAATTAGAAAATTGGCCTACTTATTACCCAAGTGACTTGACAGGATTTGAAATTGCACAGGAAATGTTAGCCCATTAATCAAATAGAGAAGGAACCAGCTGGTTCCTTTTTTGATAGTAACAGAAACTTGTCAATTTGCTAGAAAAAGGATAAAATAAGGCTTATAGAATAGATTGAATGTGGGGAGATTCATGATGAAAAAGTATCGTTTGCTATTGTTGCTTTCTGCTCTACTGTTTTTCCTTGGAGCCTGTGGTGATAAAAAGCAGGAGACAGGATCTGAAAGTAAAGAAAGTACAGTTCGTCAATCGAAGGATAGCGCAGCTACTAGTGAAACAAAGAAAGTTGAGAGCTCTAGTGATAAGAAAGAAAAAACAAAGATGGATATTGAAGCAATCGCTCAAGGGGATTATAGTAGTGTAGCTGGTGTCTGGCAAGATGATAAGGGAAATAAACTAGTCTTCGATCAAAATGGTTTGGTCTCTAACGAATATGAGTCTTACGGTCTCTCCTTGACGGATTATGGAACTGTTTCAGGAGGAGTCTACGGAGGAATCACAGGTGGATTTCTGATGGAATTCATCCCTGCTGGGCTTACGATTGATGATCAAACGGACGAAAATGGAGAGGTCGTCTTCCATGATGATTCTGATGCTAGCAAGGACCGTCTCTGGACCGGAACTGGAATGTACAGTTTTACGGAACAAGGTTCTTTCCTCTATAAGGTCGGGGACTAGCTAGTATATGAGTAATGAAAAAGAATGAAGAGTGTCCTACTCTTCATTCTTTTTTAGATTTTAGGGAGCCAAGAAAGGTGGAAGTCTAACTTCTCTGCTTTTAAGAGATCTTGGTGCCTCACTCTGTCGATTCTTTTTCCATCAAGGGAAACATCTTGAAGAAAGTGTGCCTGGGCTGTGTGGGCTGTGCTATGGATATGCAGCCATTTTTTCTCTTGAGGGAGATAGAGGCGCAGGTGTTTGAAGAGGGGGATTCCTAGGTCATAGACTGGCTTGCCTGGACAAGTCGGATAGAGTCCCAAAACCGACCAGATATACCAAGAAGATAGACTGCCATTATCTTCATCTCCTGGATAGGCCTGGAAGGTCGGTTGGAAGGCTTCCTTGCGAAGGGCTTGGATCAGGACGCTAGTGTATTCCGGGTGTTGGCTATAGCGAAAGAGATAGGGGATGTGGAAACTCGGTTGGTTCGAAATGGCAATTTGCCCAAAAGGAGCTTGGGCCATCTCACTCATTTCATGAATTTCGTAGCCATAGCCCGTCACCTCATAATGCGGTGCTTGAGTGGCTAGTCGAGTTAAATAGTGGGTGAAGCCTTCTTCACCACCAAAAAGTTGCTTGAGGCCCTCGATGTCGTGAAGGGCACCTAAAGTTGCTTGAATGGCAGAGCACTCTGCATAGTCGCGTCCCCAACTGATGGGTGAGAAGTCTGGTCTGAAATGGCCCTCCTTATCTTTGGCCCGAATATAACCTGTTTCGGGATCAAAGAGGGTTCGGTAGGAAAGACTGGATTGAGCATACTCTTTGGCCAGTTCATTTTTGCCAAGTAGCTGGGCTGTTTGGGCGATACAAAAATCGCTATAGGAGAAGTCGATGGTATGACTCACACTTTCGTGATAGTCGGTGGATAGATAGCCTAACTTCTTGTATTCTTTAGCTCCTCGTCGACCGTAATGACCCTTTGGATCTTCTTTCCTAGCTGTATCTAGCATGGCTTCAAAAAGTTCCGTCTGAAGGCTGGAAGCCAGACCTTTTTGGATAGCATCTGCAATGACCCCGTCAATGAGTGTCCCTGGCATCATGCCTCTTTCGTCCGGTGCTAGCCATTTAGGAAGGAAGCCCGTGTCCCGGTAATGGCTAAGGAAGCCTTCGAGAAGTTCCTGATAGAGTTCTGGATAGACTAGGCTATAAAGAGGGAAGGTGGTCCGAAAGAGATCCCAGAAGCCCAAATTCATGAAGTATTTTCCTTCTTGAATGCGGTTGTGAGCGAAGTCGCGATGGACTGCTTTCCCCTCAGGGGTCACTTCATAACAAGTCTGAGGAAAGAGCAGACTACGGTAGAGACAGTGATCGAAAAAGGTTCGATCCTCTCCACCTGTATCTAAAATTTCAAATCGGTCCATTAGCTCTTGCCACTGGTGGCTGGCTTCTTCTTTTATCTCTTCAAAGCTAGCTTTAGGGAGGTGAGATTTGGCCAACTCAGAGTTAATAAAGGAAGTGCCTAATCGAGCTTCCAGAGTGGGGCTGTCAAACTCTAGGATCAAATCTTGACCCAGCCAGTGAGTTCGAGTGATAGCTTGGTCGAATTCGACATGAAGATAGAAAGGAAAGTCTTGTTGGTCTGTATGATTTTGGTCTAAGATGTGGAAGTGAAGATCCGTTTCTCCGAATTTCACCTCAGTTAGTCCATTGGGACAGTGCAAGGCAAGCGCTAGTGTAGACGGCCCTTTAAAGCGAAGGAAGGCTCCATAAAGGCTTGGCGTCACCTCTGAGTGGATTTGATAGCGCTCTGAGGTGAGGGCTAAATAATGGGGCTGAAAGATAGCTTCTTGGATCCGGTAACTGCTCTGTCTAAAATAGAGGTCTTCTTGACTCGGAATGTCTGTTAGTGGGGTAAGGAGACACCAAGAAAAATCCCCAATCCAAGGGCTAGGCTGATGGGTCAAGCGAATGCCTTGAAAGATTGGAAGGTTGGGGTTGAAAAACCAAGCACCCTGTTCATGTGTCGTCTGTGGGAGAAAATAATTCATCCCGAAAGGAACTCCTGTGTAAGGGAGGGTGTTGCCGTTGGAATAAGCTGAGTGATTGTCTGTTCCTAAGCGGGTATCAATGCGAGTAATATCGGTCTTCATACGGGACCTCCTGTTTCATACTAGAGTCTTCAAGCCCTTTTCTTTCTTTCTTTATTTTAGCAGAAGCTACTCAAATCGGAAAGCCTTTTTCAAAACTAGAAAAGTTTGTAGAAAAAGGGCTATAATTTGCGTATGTATTTCCCCTTTGAAATCTTTTATACTGAATAGGAAAGAATCGACGAGTGTGAGGAAAACAAATGACCTATTCAAAAGAAATCGTTAGAGAATGGTTGGATCAAGTAGCAGAACGTGCTAAGGATTACCCTGAATGGGTGGATGTCTTTGAGCGTTGCTATACAGACACTTTAGACAATACAGTTGAAATCTTAGAAGATGGCTCAACTTTTGTACTGACGGGAGATATCCCAGCTATGTGGTTGCGTGACTCAACGGCTCAATTGAGACCTTATCTTCATGTGGCTAAAAGAGATCCTCTCTTGCGTCAGACCATTGCAGGTCTGGTCAAACGTCAGATGACATTGATCCTCAAGGATCCCTATGCTAATTCCTTCAATATTGAAGAGAACTGGAAGGGTCACCACGAAACAGACCATACAGATCTCAATGGCTGGATTTGGGAACGCAAGTATGAAGTGGATTCGCTTTGCTACCCCTTGCAGTTGGCTTATCTCCTTTGGAAAGAAACTGGTGAAACTAGCCAATTTGATGAAACCTTTGTCACAGCGACCAAGGAGATCCTTCATCTCTGGACAGTGGAACAAGACCACAAGAATTCTCCTTACCGCTTTGTTCGTGATACCGACCGTAAGGAAGACACTTTGGTAAATGATGGTTTTGGCCCTGACTTTGCTGTGACAGGCATGACCTGGTCAGCCTTCCGTCCAAGCGATGACTGCTGTCAGTATAGCTACTTAATTCCGTCAAATATGTTTGCGGTCGTTGTCTTAGGTTATGTCCAAGAAATCTTTGCTACATTGAATCTGGCTGATAGTGAAAGCATGATTGCTGATGCCAAACGTCTGCAGGCTGAGATTCAAGAAGGGATCGAAAATTACGCCTACACGACTAACAGCAAGGGCGAGAAGATCTATGCCTTTGAAGTAGACGGTCTAGGAAATGCTAGCATCATGGATGACCCTAACGTACCAAGTTTGTTAGCTGCTCCCTATCTTGGTTACTGTGATGTCAATGACGAAGTGTATCAAGCAACTCGTCGCACCATTCTCAGTCCTGAAAATCCCTACTTCTACCAAGGAGAATACGCTAGCGGTCTCGGAAGCTCTCATACCTTCTATCGTTATATCTGGCCGATTGCCCTGTCGATCCAAGGTTTAACAGCTACAGATAAAGCTGAGAAGAAATTCTTGCTGGATCAGTTGGTTGCTTGTGATGGTGGTACGGGTGTCATGCACGAAAGCTTCCACGTAGATGATCCGACTAAATACTCGCGCGAATGGTTCTCTTGGGCCAACATGATGTTCTGCGAATTAGTCTTGGATTACCTAGATATTCGCTAATGAGCCTTAGCTCAATAGATTCTTCTAAAGAATCACAAATACATTTTTAAATTTAAGTTAGAATGAGGGTTTACTCATGGAAAATGTTGTTGTACATATCATCTCTCACAGCCACTGGGATCGTGAGTGGTATCTACCTTTTGAAAGCCACCGCATGCAATTGGTGGAACTGTTTGACAATCTCTTTGATCTTTTTGAAAATGATCCTGAATTCAAGAGCTTCCACTTGGATGGCCAAACCATCGTCCTTGATGACTATTTAGAAATTCGCCCTGAAAACCGTGACAAGGTGCAGTGTTATATCGACGAAGGCAAACTCAAGATTGGACCCTTCTATATCTTGCAGGATGATTACTTGATTTCCAGTGAAGCTAACGTCCGCAATACCTTGATTGGACAAGCGGAATGTGCCAAATGGGGCAAATCTACGCAGATCGGTTATTTCCCAGATACCTTTGGAAATATGGGACAAGCTCCTCAAATCCTTCAAAAATCAGGCATTCACGTAGCAGCCTTTGGTCGCGGTGTCAAACCAATCGGATTTGACAACCAAGTCCTCGAAGATGAGCAATTCACTTCTCAATTTTCTGAGATGTACTGGCAAGGGGCAGATGGTAGTCGTGTGCTGGGCATTCTCTTTGCCAACTGGTACAGTAATGGGAATGAAATTCCAGTGGATAAAGACGAAGCTTTGACTTTCTGGAAACAAAAATTGGCGGATGTCCGTGACTATGCATCGACCAACCAATGGTTGATGATGAACGGCTGTGACCACCAACCCGTTCAACGAAACTTAAGTGAAGCCATTCGCGTCGCCAATGAACTCTTCCCTGACGTGACCTTTATTCACAGTTCCTTTGATGACTACGTGCAAGCAGTAGAAAGTGCCCTTCCTGAACAATTATCAACCGTCACAGGTGAGTTGACCAGTCAGGAAACGGATGGTTGGTATACTCTGGCGAATACCTCTTCTTCACGCGTTTACCTCAAACAAGCCTTTCAAGAGAACAGCAATTTGCTAGAGCAAGTGGTGGAACCTTTGACCATCATCACTGGTGGACATCACCACAAGGATCAATTGACCTATGCCTGGAAGACGCTCTTACAAAATGCACCTCATGATAGTATCTGTGGTTGTAGTATTGACGAAGTTCACCGTGAAATGGAAGTTCGTTTTGCCAAGGTCAATCAAGTCGGAAACTTTGTCAAAACCAACCTTTTGAACGAATGGAAAGAGAAACTCGCGACTCAGAAATCCCAGAGTGAGCATCTCTTTACGGTTATGAACACTGGCTTGCATGGCAAGGTGGATACCGTCAGTACGATTGTCGATGTAGCGGTTTGTCCATTTAAGGAATTGCACCCGACAGAAGGCTTCAAGAAAATGGCCGCTTTGACCTTGCCAGACTATCATGTAGAGGATTTAGATGGGCATCTTGTAGAAGCTGAGATTGAAGACTTGGGGGCAAGTTTTGGCTATACCTTACCAAAGGATAAATTCCGCCAACCCTATATTGCGCGTCAAGTGCGCGTGACGGTTCCAGTTCACCTATCACCTCTTTCTTGGACCACCTTCCAGCTTCTGGAAGGAAAAGCTTCCCATCATGATGGGATTTACCAAAATGGGGTGATCGATACACCATTCCTAACCCTCAGTATTGATGATGGCTTGACCCTTTACGATAAGACGACTAACGAAGCTTACGAAGACTTCATCCAATTCGAGGATCGTGGGGATATTGGAAATGAGTATATTTACTTCCAACCAAAAGGAACCGAGCCAATCTATGCGGAGCTGAAAAGCCATGAGATCTTGGAAAACAATGCTCGTTATGCCAAAATCTTGCTCAAGCATGACTTAACCATCCCAGTCAGTGCAGATGAAAAATTGGATGCGGAGCAAAGAGGCATTATTGAGTTTATGAACCGAGACGCAGGTCGTTCAGAAGAGGTGACCACCATCCCTCTTGAAACAGTGATGACCGTCTTTGTGGATGACCCGCAAATTCGCTTCAAGACGAGCTTTACCAATACTGCTAAGGATCACCGTATTCGTCTCTTGGTGAAAACTCATAATACTCGTCCAAGCAATGACTCGGAAAGCATCTATGAAGTTGTGACACGGCCAAATAAACCAGCAGCTTCTTGGGAAAATCCTGAAAATCCACAACACCAACAAGCCTTTGTCAGCTTGTATGATGATGTCAAAGGAGTGACAGTAGCTAACAAAGGATTGCACGAATACGAAATTCTTGGAGACGACACAATCGCAGTAACCCTTCTGCGTGCCTCAGGAGAACTCGGTGATTGGGGCTACTTCCCAACACCGGAAGCTCAGTGCTTGCGAGCTATCGAAGTTGAGTTTGCAGTAGAGTGCCACCAAGCTCAGGATCGTTTTTCAGCTTTCCGTCGTGCCAAAGCCTTCCAGGTGCCATTTACAGCTCTTCAAGTTGCAAAACAAGAGGGTAGCGTTGCAGCAACGGGAAGTCTCTTTAACCATCCGGCACTGAACTTGCCACAAGTATGCCCAACAGCCTTTAAGGTGGCTGAGAATGAAGAGGGTTATGTCCTTCGTTACTACAACATGAGTCAAGAAAATGTTCGTGTGTCTGAAAAACAACAAACCATTCTTGACTTGTTGGAACGCCCATACCCAGTCCATTCAGGACTATTAGCACCACAAGAAATTCGTACAGAATTGATCAAAAAAGAAGAAATTTAATTTCAAAAAGAAAACATAAACAGAAAGGAGGAGCGAAAAAGTAAGAACCAACTGCTGATTCGCTCCTTTTTGCAGGTGAAAGTAATGACCATTGCAACGATTGATATCGGAGGGACTGGCATTAAGTTTGCTAGTCTAACTCCTGATGGAAAGATTTTAGATAAGACCAGCACCCCAACTCCAGAAACTTTAGAAGATTTGTTGGCTTGGTTGGACCAACGCTTGTCAGAACAGGACTATCGTGGGATTGCTATGAGTGTTCCAGGAGCGGTCAATCAAGAAACAGGAGTGATTGAGGGGATTAGTGCCATTCCTTACATTCATGGATTTTCATGGTATGAGGCCCTTGCTCATCACCAGCTACCTGTCCATCTAGAAAATGATGCCAACTGTGTTGGACTTAGTGAACTGCTAGCTCATCCTGAGATTGAAAATGCAGCCTGTGTTGTCATTGGCACAGGGATTGGTGGGGCCATGATTATCAATGGAAAACTTCACCGTGGTCGCCATGGCTTGGGTGGAGAGTTTGGTTACATGACAACTATTGAACCAGCAGAAAAACTCAACAACTGGTCACTATTAGCTTCTACAGGAAGCATGGTTCGCTATGTCATCGAAAAATCTGGTCAAACCGATTGGGATGGCCGAAAGGTTTACCAAGAGGCTGCAACAGGCAATGCCCTTTGTCAAGAAGCCATTGAGCGGATGAATCGTAATCTAGCTCAAGGACTACTCAATATTCAGTACCTGATCGACCCAGATGTCATCAGCCTAGGTGGCTCTATCAGTCAGAACCCAGATTTTATCGAAGGGGTGCAAAAAGCAGTAGACGCTTTTGTGGAAAAATATGAAGAATATACAATTGCGCCAGTCATCCAAGCTTGCACCTATCAGGCAGATGCCAATCTCTACGGTGCCCTTGTCAACTGGTTACAGGAGGAAAAGCAATGGTAAGTTTTATCGGAATTAGCAGTAAACAACAGCAAGCTATAGACTTACTTCAAAAGCACATTTCTCTACCAGATGTAGAAGTGGCAGTCGCTCAGTCTGACCAAGCTTCTATCTCTATCAAGGGTGAGGGCGGAGAATATCAATTGACTTATCGCAAACCTCATCAGCTTTACCGTGCCTTATCGATTCTCGCAACAGCATTAGCAGAAGGTGACAAGATAGAGATTGAAGAACAAGCGGCTTATGAAGATTTAGCCTACATGGCGGATTGTTCGCGAAATGCAGTTCTAAATGTTGCATCTGCCAAGCAGATGATTGAAGTCTTGGCTCTGATGGGTTATTCAACCTTTGAGCTCTATATGGAAGACACCTATCAGATTGAAGGGCAACCTTACTTTGGCTATTTCCGTGGAGCATACTCAGCTGAAGAATTACAGGAAATCGAAGCTTACGCCCAGCAGTTTGATATGACCTTTGTACCATGTATCCAGACCTTGGCTCACTTATCAGCCTTTGTCAAATGGGGTGTCAAAGAAGTCCAGCAACTTCGTGATGTAGAGGATATTCTCCTCATCGGCGAAGAAAAAGTTTACGACCTAATCGACGGCATGTTTGCCACTCTGTCTAAACTGCAGACACGCAAGGTCAATATCGGCATGGACGAAGCCCACCTGGTTGGTTTGGGACGCTATCTCATCTTAAACGGTGTTGTGGACCGTAGCCTCCTCATGTGCCAACATTTGGAGCGCGTGCTGGATATCGCAGACAAGTATGGTTTCCACTGCCAGATGTGGAGCGATATGTTCTTCAAACTCATGTCAGCAGATGGCCAGTACGACCGTGATGTCGAAATTCCAGAAGAAACTCGTGTTTATCTTGACCGTCTAAAAGACCGTGTGACCTTGGTTTACTGGGATTATTATCAGGATAGCGAAGAAAAATACAACCGCAACTTTAATAACCACCACAAGATTAGCCAGGATATTTCCTTTGCAGGTGGTGCTTGGAAGTGGATTGGTTTCACACCACACAACCATTTCAGTCGTCTCATCGCTATCGAAGCAAACAAAGCCTGCCGTGCCAATCAAATCAAGGAAGTCATTGTGACGGGTTGGGGGGACAATGGTGGTGAAACAGCTCAGTTCTCTATTCTGCCAAGTCTACAAATCTGGGCAGAACTCAGCTATCGAAATGATTTAGAGCGTTTATCTGCTCATTTCAAGACCAATACAGGTCTATCGGTTGAGGACTTTATGCAGCTTGATTTGGCCAACCTTTTACCAGATTTACCAGGAAATCTAAGTGGTATCAATCCCAACCGCTATGTCTTTTACCAGGATGTTCTTTGCCCAATTCTTGATAAGCACATGACTCCTGAACAGGACAAGCCTCACTTTGCCCAGGCAGCTGAGACTCTGTCTGACATTAAAGAAAAAGCTGGGGTTTACGCCTATCTTTTCGAAACTCAGGCCCAGTTGAATGCTATTTTAAGTGGCAAGGTTGATGTGGGACGACGCATTCGTGAGGCTTATCAGGTGGATGATAAAGACAGCTTGAAACAAATCGCCAGGGAAGAATTACCAAAATTAAGAAGCCAGATTGAAACCTTCCACAAGCTCTTTAGCCACCAATGGTTGAAAGAAAACAAGGTCTTTGGCTTGGATACAGTAGATATCCGTATGGGTGGACTCTTGCAACGGATCAAGCGCGCAGAAAGCCGCATTGAAGATTATCTAGCTGGTTCCATCTCACGGATTGATGAGTTGGAAGTAGAGATCTTGCCATTTAATGATTTCTACGGAGATAAGGATTTCGCAGCTACAACAGCCAACCAGTGGCATACCATTGCGACAGCTTCGACCATTTATACGACCTAATAGAAAGCCTTGTATTTCAAGACAATGATGTTGAAGGAGGAGAAAGATGTCCGATGGAGACATTTCTTCTCCTTTTTTCTCCATTTTTAAGGCTATGTCATAAATTTGTAGAATTTTTTCTATAATTAGGAGTTTGAAAAAGTTTTCATAGAGTTTTATAATAAAAAATGTAAACGTTACCAAAAAATAAAATGACAAAGGGGGGAGTCAGATGAAAAAGTTTGTTAAGACCTTGAGAGAAAATCTTATTTTCTTCTTGATGGTTTTACCAGGTGCAGCGTGGTTGATTTTATTCTTCTACATACCTGTTTTGGGAAACGTTGTCGCATTTAAAGACTATCATATCACCGGAGAGGGATTTATTGATAGTGTAATGAAGAGTAAGTGGGTAGGATTTGATAACTTCAAATTCCTCTTTAGTTCTAAAGATGCTTATATCATTACAAGAAATACCGTCCTTTACAACCTAGCCTTTATTTTCTTGGGCTTGATTGTTTCTGTTGGGATTGCCATTATCTTTAGTGAGATGCGTTCCAAACGGTTGGTTAAAGTGTTTCAAACATCAATGTTGTTCCCCTATTTCTTGTCATGGGTTATCATCAGCTTCTTTACAGATGCCTTCTTAAACGTCGATAAAGGCTTGATTAACCACATCTTAACATCACTTGGGATGAAAGGAATCAACTTCTATACAGAGGTTGCCATTTGGCCAGCGCTTCTCCTCTTCTTAGGAATCTGGAAAGGTTTTGGTTATAGCAGTGTTATGTACTATGCAACCATCATGGGAATTGATCCAACCTTCTACGAAGCAGCAACAGTGGATGGAGCATCTAAGTGGCAGCGAATCCGCCACATTACCATTCCTCAGTTGGCTTCCTTGATTACGGTCTTGACTATCCTTGCCATCGGAAATATCTTCCGTGCTGACTTTGGATTGTTCTACCAAATCCCACATAACTCAGGTGCCCTTTATAGTGTGACAAACGTAATTGATGTCTATGTCTACAATGGACTTGCTAAATCAGGAGATATTGCGATGGCCGCAGCGG
The DNA here is from genome assembly GCF_004785935.1 of Streptococcus rubneri. Lineage (GTDB taxonomy): Bacteria > Bacillota > Bacilli > Lactobacillales > Streptococcaceae > Streptococcus > Streptococcus rubneri. Next base: position 23,538 of record NZ_SRRP01000002.1, read on the forward strand.
CTGGTCTTTACCAATCAGTTGTCGGATTGATTCTCGTTTTACTTTCTAATATTGTAGCACGTCGGATTGATAAGAATGCAGCGCTCTTCTAGAAAGGAGGATACCATGGCAAAATCAAAAATTAAAAAAGAAAAAGTTGATAATGTTGGGATCCACTCCTTCAGTAAGAAAGCAGACCTCTTCTTTAGTAGCATTGTTGGCTTGATTGCTCTATCCTGTATCTTGCCCTTCATCTTTGTTGTCATGATTTCCTTGACAGATGAACAAAGTTTGGCGATTCACGGCTTCCAATTTTGGCCTGCTAAGTTTGGTGCAGATGGCTATCTTTTCCTTGTTCAATTTAAGGATAAGATTCTTCAAGCCCTCTTTATTACCTTGTTTGTGACGATTGTAGGGACAGCATGTAATGTCTTCATTACAACGACCTACGCCTACGCAATCTCTCGTAGAACCTTTAAGTACAGAAATTTCTTTACTGTATTTGCCCTCTTGAGCATGCTCTTTAGTGCAGGGATGGTACCAGGTTACATCGTTACCACTCAGTTGCTTCATTTAGGAGATACGGTTGGTGCCCTCATCATTCCGATGTTATTGAGTCCTTTCAATATTATCTTGATGCGGACCTTCTTCAAACGGACAATCCCAGAAGCTATTCTTGAGTCTGCTCGGATAGATGGAGCCAGTGAAACACGGATCTTCTTCCAGATCTGTTTGCCACTTTCTCTCCCAGGGATTGCGACCATCAGTCTCTTTACAGCCCTCGGCTTCTGGAATGACTGGTTCAACGCCCTCCTCTATATCAAGAGCGAAAATCTCTATCCCCTTCAATACTTGCTGATGCAAATCCAAAATAATATGGATTACATTTCTAAATCAGTCGGTGCATCTAGTCAAATCGCTGGTGCGGTCCAATCCCTTCCTAAGGAAACTGGACGGATGGCCATGGTGGTGGTGGCAACAGTTCCAATTGCTATCCTCTATCCATTCTTCCAACGTTACTTTGTAAAAGGATTGACCATCGGTGGTGTGAAAGAGTAAGCAAACCTTTCTCACCTACCCTTCATAATGTTAATAAAGAAAAATATAAAAGGAGTTTTTCTCATGAAAAATTGGAAAAAATATGCTTTAGCTTCTGCTAGCGTTCTCGCACTTGGAGCAACTCTTGCTGCTTGTGGTAACTTGACAGGTGATAACCAAAAATCATCTAAAAGTGAAGATGGCAAAACAGTTATCAAAATGTACCAAATCGGTGACAAACCTGATAACTTGGATACCTTGTTAGAAAATGCTAACAAGATCATCGAAGAAAAAGCTGGTGTTAAATTAGACATCCAATACCTTGGTTGGGGTGACTACGACAAGAAGATGAACGTTATCATTTCATCTGGTGAAAGCTACGATATTGCTTTCGCAAACAACTATGTCATCAACGCTCAAAAAGGTGCTTATGCTGACTTGACAGACTTGTACAAGAAAGAAGGGAAAGAGCTTTATGAAGCACTTGACCCAGCATACATCAAAGGGAATACTGTAAACGGCAAGATCTATGCTGTTCCAGTTGCAGCCAACGTGGCATCTTCACAAAACTTTGCCTTCAACGGACCACTTCTTGAAAAATATGGTATCGACATCTCAAACGTAAAAGACTATGCTTCTCTTGAACCAGTCTTGAAAGCGATCAAAGAAAAAGATCCAAACGTTGTTCCATTCGCAATGAACAAGAGCTATGGTGGACCTTCTGATGACTTCGATTACATCGCAGTAGATGGACTTCCATTCGTTGTCGATTTGCAAGGTGACACAACTAAGATCGTTGACCGTTACACAATCCCACGTTATGTTGAAAACTTGAAGACTCTTCATAAATATTATGAAGCGGGATACATTCCAAAAGACGTAGCTACAAGCGACACTGGATATGACCTTTCTCAAGATACTTGGTTGGTACGTGAAGAAACAGTAGGACCTGCTGACTACGGTAACAGCTTGCTTACTCGTGTAGCAAACCGTAAGATCGAAATTAAACCATTCACTCAACTTTACAAGAAGAACAACACTACTCAAGTTGCAAACTTTGTTATCTCAAACAACTCTAAGAACAAAGAAAAAGCAATGGAAGTATTGAACCTCTTGAATACAAACCCAGAACTCTTGAACGGTCTTGTTTACGGACCAGAAGGCAAGAACTGGGAAAAAGTTGAAGGTAAAGAAAACCGTGTGAAAGTCTTGGATGGCTACAACGGAAACACTCACATGTCTGGATGGAATACAGGTAACAACTGGATTCTTTACATCAACGAAAACGTAACGGATGAGCAAATTGCACAATCTAAGAAAGACTTAGAAACTGCAAAAGAATCTCCAGCACTTGGATTCATCTTCAACACTGAAAACGTGAAATCAGAAATCACTGCCCTTACAAACACTTTGAACCAATTCACAAGTGCCATCAATACAGGTACAGTAGATCCTGAAGTTGAAATTCCTAAGATGCTTGAAAAATTGAAATCAGAAGGTGCCTACCAAAAAGTATTGGATGAAATCCAAAAACAATACGATGAGTACCTTGCTGCTAAGAAATAAGCTAGCATTACTTGCTTAAGTCTATCAAAAGACTTTGAGGTCTTCGCACTTCAAAGTCTTTTCTGTTGATGATTTCGAAATCGAAACCATCAGAGGAAATGTGCTATAATATAGGGTATAATCATCAGTTGTACTAGGGAAACTATACTAACTTGATTGAAGTTCCCCTCTACAGCAAATGAATATGGAGACGAAATATGGGAAGAATGATTGAATTTATTTTTACAAGGGTCTATTTAGCCATGCTGGCAACAGGAATCTTTTGGGCGCTAACCTTTTGTGGAGGTATCCTATTTGGATTTGGGCCGGCTAGTGCAACGATTATGAGTCTATATGCCGAACATGGATCTGATTACAAACAATATGCTTGGTCTGAAGCTTGGTCGCTCTATAAAGAAAATTTCCGTCGGGCCAACCAGGTTTTCTATACATTTTTTTTGATCGAAGCCATTCTTGTTTATGGCATGTATCTGATGATTCAATTGCCCCACTTGTCCCTGTTTCAGATTTTTATCTTATTGGTTAATTTGATTTTCTTATTGGTGGCTCCCCTGACTTTTGCAGTCTATCTCAAGCTTCAAGTCCATTTTGACTTGTCCTACCTCAACAGCTTGAAGCTGAGCTTTATTGGTGCTTTTCTGGATATTCGTGCAGTGACGAAGTTTCTCTTGGGGACCTTTCTTCTAGGAGTTGTTACCCATTTCGTTCCGGCTTTATTTTTCTTTGTTTTACTGGGCTTGTGGCATTTCTTTGTCAATGATATTTTTCAACCCGTCTATGAAACAATTCGCTCTAAAGTGGTTTCTTAATTATGAAAAAAATATGGTTAGCAACACTTTTGAAATTCTATGCCTATATCATGGTGGGGATCATCACGACTTTAGGTGTGACGGTATCTTTGGTCTATTGGCATAATCAGAAAGCAGAGACAGATCGAATCGCTCAGTTGATTTCCTCGCGCTTGACTGCTGAGGTAGAGGATATTTATAAGAGATCTTCTCAATGGGGGAAGAGTCTGGTAGAGAATCCTGCCAAGCTCGAAGGAGTCTACAAGTATTTTTCAATGACGCCTTCTGAATACGAAAGCTGGCGATTGGATAATTTTTTCTCCAATTATATTCAAGTTTCGCTGCACCGTAATGTTGAAACTCTGTATTTGGAACACGATGTTATTGATCAAATTGATTTGGTGTTAAATGACTATACGACTGTGTTTGTCTCCAGTAAAAATAAAAAAGGAGGGCAACAAGTTCCAGCGGATCAATACATAGCTAGTTCACAAGCAATCCCAGTCTCCTTGACGGATGTGACGACTGGCGAAAATATTGGACTAGCCTACATTAAAGTCAATCCAGCGCTTTTGGATTCTGTTGTCGACAATATCCAAGACACCATTCCCGTTGCCGTCCAGATTTATAATCCCTTGGGAAAGATTTTTTACCACAGAGGAGACATCAATCCGGAAGATCATAGTCAGTGGATTGTGCGAGATACTGCTTACGGCTATCAAATCTGGGTTGGGATTCCGACCTCTTACACGGTTCGAACAGCCTTGTTTAGTTTTACCTGGATGATTTCGGTCGCCTTAATCCTGGTCTTGGTCTTGTATCTCTTGATGCAACGAATTTTCCGTAATTACCAAAAACAAGTGTTGGATTTGGTAGATACCATGGAAGCCATCAGCCAGGGAGATTCTGAGCGACGGATCAATGTGGATACCAAAGAGCAGGAGCTCCTTTTAGTTGCAGAAACGACCAATACCATGTTAGACAATATGGACAGGTCTATCCGTGATATCTATCAGCTACAACTGAGCCAAAAAGATGCCAATTTGAAGGCCTTGCAAGCGCAGATTAATCCGCATTTTATGTATAATACCATGGAGTTTATTCGCATGTATGCAGTTATGCAGGATCAAGAAGAATTAGCTGATATTATTTACGAATTTAGTAGTCTCCTTCGAAACAATATTTCAGAGGAGAAAGAAACGACCATAGAAAATGAGTTGGAATTTTGTAGAAAATACAGCTATCTCTGTATGGTGCGTTATCCAAAATCGATTGCTTATGGCTTTAAAATTGAACCCGGTCTAGAAGAGATGATTATTCCGAAGTTTACTCTTCAGCCACTAGTGGAAAATTACTTTGTTCATGGAGTTGATCACAAGCGCAAGGACAATGTCATTAGTATCAAAGTCCGTCATGTTGGAGGAGCTGTGGAAATTCGGGTTCAAGACAATGGGAGAGGACTGGAACCGAGCCAACTGCAACGGATCCAACAAATATTGAGTCATAGGGATCCACGAAAAGAAGTAGAAGAGAGTAAGGGGCGACAATCGATTGGGATTGTCAATGTCCACGAGCGTTTCCTTCTCTACTTTGGGGATCGTTACCACATTCAAATTACATCAGAAAAAGGAAAAGGTGTTCTCTATACGATTACCATCGAGGACACTTAAGAGGAAAGAATCGTGTATAAAGTCTTATTGGTTGACGATGAATATATGATTACTGAGGGGTTGAAAAAACTGATTCCCTTTGAAAAATGGGACATGGAGGTTGTTTACACAGCAGAGGATGCAGATCAAGCCTTGGCCTATGTTGCGGATTATCCAGTGGATATCGTGATTACAGATGTCAATATGCCAGGAAAAACTGGTCTGGAAATGATTGATCAAATGCAGTCCATGCTTCCCCATGCAGCTTATATCATTATGTCAGGTTACCAAGATTTTGCTTATGTAAAAAAAGCCTTAAACCTCCGAGTAGCAGACTATCTGTTAAAGCCTGTCAATAAGGTGGAGCTAGGGAATATCCTAGAAAAATTATCTCAAACTCTAAAAAACCCAGACCAAGAGACGGCCAATCGGCTCCTTCATGAAGATTGGTCAGAAGAAGAGTTCGAGCAAGCCATTCGAGGGAGAAAACAACTCTGGATTGGAGTGGATAAGGAAAGGAAGGGCTTTGCCAGTTCGTCTTATCAGGTCTTAGGGAAGAATCTTCAACTCTATCTTTCCGATGAGGATGAAGGGGCTTTCCTACAGCGCCGTTTCCAAGCACCTTATAAGGAACATTTTCAACAATTTAAAGAGCTTGTTGAACGAAATCTGTTTTATGGGGATCTCCCATTGGAGGAAGAAGATGGTGTCTTTAATTACTATGAACCCATCTACCGTGTCATCATTCAGGGGAATATCCAGCAAATTTTGGAGGAGTTAAACTGGTTAGAAGAAACCGTGAAAAATCATACTCCAAAAGTGGCGATAGCCAAGCAACTCTTTATTCAGTTCATTATGGATGTCTTTCATTTATTTGAACACCTGCACGGTGATGACCTGACAGAAATTGTGAAAGCCGTTCATGATACAACGACTTTCGAGGATCTTGTTACCTGCGTTCGGAACCAATTGGAGAGTTTCTTCTCTCAATATCGGATGAACAATAATGTGGCGACCGTCCTAGAAGTAATTGGACGCGACTATCGGAAGGAACTGTCGCTCAAGGATATCAGCAAAGATCTCTATATCAATCCCGTTTATTTAGGGCAATTGATCAAACGTGAGACCAATTCCACCTTTGCAGAACTCTTGAATAAACAACGGATCAAAGCTGCCCAACAGTTGCTTTTATCCACAACGGAAAGTATTGAAGATATTTGCTATGAGGTCGGCTACAGCAATGTCGGTTACTTTTACAAGGTTTTCCGCAAGTTGTGTGGCAAGTCTCCTAAAGCCTACCGTCAACAAATCGGCGTAGTGGAAAGTGATTAATCTGTAAACATGAAAAATACCCTCCATTTTTAATCAATGGAGGGTGTTTTTAGTTGCTTCTTCCGATCAAAATCGTGGCAGAAATCGTGACTTGAGTCAGATTGGTCCAGTCAATTTGAGCTGGATCGACGTGAAAGAGGAGAGGCGTCATGCTCAAAAGAGCCTCCCGCAATGCTGGTGTGAGTTCGAAGGTTTCCTGGCAATGGATGGTGTTTTCAATCGTAAAATGATCAGAAAAATGTTGAATAATCTGCTCATTGGAATAATCAGCCTGATCCAGGTGGTCCTTCACCTTCTGACGAATCTCTTGCAGATGGGCAGCAGTTGGGATGACCTTGACAAGGCGACCGTCTGGGGCCAGGACTCGTTTAAACTCTTGATAATTTGCTGGCGAAAAGATGTCTAAGAGGAGGTCCATGCTCTGGTCTAAAAGAGGGAGACGAGCTAGATCTCCGACAAACCACTTAACCTTCCATTCTTGGTCACTCTTAGCAGCGATTTGGACCGAGTCTTTTGAAATGTCAAAGGCGTAAAAGGTCTTGTCGGGATGGGCATCTTGGAGTTTGCGAGAGTAGAAGCCTTCGCCACAGCCAATATCTAAAATGTTGGCTGGATGGGCCAGTGGAGACAAGCATTCTGACAGGGCATTAAGGATATGGTCGTAGAAACCATTCTCTAGAACGAGTTGCCGGTTTTGGAAATTTTCCTTGTCATAGTCCTTGGAGGCCTTCACTTGTGGCGCCAAGTTCACATAGCCAAACTTAGACAAGTCAAAGGAGTGGTGATTGCTACATTTGAGACTGCTCTCTACCAGAGTCAGGTTTTCTTGACAGATAGGACAGGCAAAGGCAGTCGCAGAAGCAAAACGCTGAAGTTTGGGTTTGAGGTTTGTATTCATAGTTTAAGTGTATCAAAAGAGGCAAATGAAAGCAACTTTAGGAATAAGTAAATGGGAGATTCAGTAGAAATGAAACTAATTCTCCAATTTATAGAATGAAATTGCTTTAATATCTAAATTGCTATATAATAATGATAAGGAGGAAATAAGTATGTTAAAAGAAGTATTAAGCGTCGCAAAAGTTGCGAAAAAATCATCACTCTTTTTGGGTGGTGTCGCATTTGGTACCCTTGGTTTGAAAATCTTGGCAAGTAAGGAAGCTAAAAAAGGTTATTCTAAAGCTTTGGCTAAGGCTTATAAGTTAAAAGACGAGCTAGATGCATCTGTTTCTGTTGTGAAGCAACATGGAGATGATGTCTTGCAAGATGCCAAATATTTGTACGAGCAAGAGAAAAAAGAAGAGCAATTAGATAGCCTTATAGGAGAATAATATGTCTTTTAAAGTGCTATATAGAGGATACCAACATATCCGACTATCGTCTTCTTTTTCACTCACCTTGGATATTCAAGACTATCTTCGTTCCTTGGCGAGAGATGAAAAGGGGATTGAGTCTATCCAGTTTTACATGGATCAACAGCACTTTACTCTACGTATAAAAGAAGGCTTTTCTGTATTAGATAATGCAGAAGCCTTTTTAAAAAGAATTGATAAAGGGAAAGTTTCTGAGTTGATGACTCTTCCCATTCGTAGAGAAGAGAGTGCTTATTCTATTGTTTCAGGTGCAGCGATTAAGCGTATACTTTTTCGTAGTTTTGTGCCGTATCCTATTCGCTATATATGGACTTGTTATCAGGCTTTGGGTTATATTAGAGAAGCCTATCAAACACTAGCGCGTAAGGAACTAACGATGGAGGTCTTGGACTGTTCGGCGATTTTATTGTCCTTGTTTATGAACCAATCCAAGACAGCTAGCAATATCATGTTTATGCTTGATTTGGGGAATCATTTAGATCAGTGGTCCTTGAAAAAAACTGCAACAGATTTAGAACAAAGCCTTCTTGCAAAAGAGAGCGATGTATTCCTAGTACAGGGCGATACGGTTGTTAGTATCAAGAGTTCCGATGTTCAAATAGGAGATGTCTTGGTCCTATCTCAAGGAAATGAAATTCTGTTTGATGGACAAGTAGTTTCAGGTTTAGGTATGGTCAACGAAAGCTCCTTGACGGGAGAGAGTTTTCCAGTTGAAAAAAGAGAGTCTGATTTGGTTTGTGCAAATACAGTATTAGAAACTGGAGAGTTGCGCATTCGTGTAACCGATAATCAGATGAACAGCCGTATTTTACAGCTGATTGAGTTGATGAAGAAATCTGAAGAAAATAAGAAAACGAAACAACGCTATTTCATCAAAATGGCGGATAAGGTCGTCAAATATAATTTCTTGGGTGCTGGTCTGACTTACCTATTGACAGGTTCTTTTTCTAAGGCTATTTCTTTCCTATTGGTCGATTTCTCCTGCGCTTTGAAAATTTCTACTCCTGTAGCTTATTTGACAGCTATCAAGGAGGGGTTGAATCGTGAAATGGTGATTAAGGATGGGGATGTTCTGGAGAAATATCTGGAAGTTGATACTTTCTTGTTTGATAAGACGGGAACAATCACAACTAGTTATCCTATAGTTGAAAAGGTGTTACCTTTTGGGGACTATAGTGAGGAAGATATTCTCAGAATCAGTGCCTGTCTTGAGGAACACATTTATCATCCTATTGCTAATGCCATCGTCAAGCAAGCCGAGATAGAGGGAGTTGAACATGAGGAAATGCATGGGAAACTCCAATATATCGCAAGCAAGGGGATCAAATCTCATATAGATGGCCAACCAGTTCTTATTGGGAATTATGTCTTGATGCAGGATGAGCAGATTCATATCAGTTCAGAACAAAATGCTTTAATTGAAGAGTACATGAGTCACTACAATCTCTTATTCTTGGCTTATCAGAATGAATTGATTGGAATGTTCTGCATTCATACTCCTTTAAGAAAAGAAGCAAAAGCAGCCTTGGAGAAACTTAAGGCACAAGGGAAAAAATTGATTCTGGCAACAGGGGACACCTTGGTTAGGACAGAGGAGTTAGTCAAAGATTTGCCCTTTGATCAGGTCTATACAGACTTGAAACCTGATGGAAAATTTGAGTTAGTAGAGGAACTACAGAAAGCAGGTCACACTATTTTGATGGTTGGGGATGGGTTGAATGACTCAGCTGCTCTAACCCTATCAGATATCGGTGTAGTGATGAATGAGAGTGCAGATATTTCTAAGCAGATGAGTGATATCTTATTGTTAGATAATCGCTTGGATTTCTTCCGAGAGTTGGATTGGCTATCATCATCTTTACAAACACTCATCAAGAAGAATATTCAAGATACCGTTGTCGTAAATAGTAGTTTGATTGGCTTTGGCTTGTTTAATTGGCTCAGTCCTTCAAATCTCTCTATCTTACATAATCTAACAACCTTACGCATAGTCCTGCGTAGCCTGTCTATTAAGGCTAGATAGATGTGGTTATCAACAACAAAAAGGAGTTACCTTTCTCGAGGTTAACTCCTTTTTTTATAGGTAAATGTTGAACAGTTTAATAAGTCAAAACAAAGTATTTTTTCTTACCGCGACGGATAACAGTCAGCTCATTCTCTAACTTATCTTCATCTCCTAAGACATAGTCAAGGTCTTGGATACGGTCGCCATTGACGTATATAGCTCCATTTTGAACATCTTCGCGGGCTTGGCGTTTGGAATTCACCACGCCAGAAGATACGAGCAATTCTACGATATTGTGGTTTTCGTCTGCTTGGACTTGGTAGTTTGGCACCCCACGAAGGCCTTGTTTGAGTTCTTTGACAGACAAGTTTTTGATATTTCCTGCAAAGAGTTGCTCCGTAATGTTAAGGGCTTCTTTGTAAGCTTCTTCACCGTGGACAAGGGTAACCACTTCACGCGCCAAGACTTTTTGAGCCAAGCGTTCATGAGGAGCAGCCTCAAACTGTTTGCGAATCTCTTCGATTTCATCGAGTGACAAGAAAGTGAAGATCTTCAAGAAGCGCACAGCGTCGGCGTCCATCACATTCATCCAGAATTGGTACATTTCGTAAGGAGATGTTTTGTCTGCATTGAGCCAGACGGCATTGCCTTCTGATTTACCGAATTTCTTACCAGTTGCATCTGTGATCAAAGGCACAGTCATAACATGACCAGTTTTATCTGCTTTACGACGCATCAACTCAGTACCAGCTGTCATATTTCCCCACTGGTCAGAACCACCGATTTGCAGAGTGACATTGTGCTCTTGGTTGAGGACAAAGAAGTCGTAGCCTTGCATGATTTGGTAGGCAAATTCAGTGTAAGAAATCCCTGTTTCAATCCGTTTCTTCACAGACTCTTTGCTCATCATGTAGTTAACGGTGAAGTATTTCCCGATATCGCGAAGGAAGTCAATGAAGCTGATGTTGCCAAACCAGTCGTAGTTATTGACCATGACAGCCTTGTTTTCCCCATTTTCAAAATCTAAGAAACGAGACAATTGCCCTTGGATAGAAGTGACCCAACCATCTACAGTCTCCTTAGTTTGTAAACTGCGCTCGGCATCTTTGAAAGAAGGGTCTCCAATGAGTCCGGTCGCACCACCGACAAGCGCATAAGGTTTGTGGCCTGCCAGTTGTAAGCGGCGACTGGTCAAGATTGCAACAAGGTGCCCAAGGTGCAAACTATCAGCAGTTGGATCGTAGCCAGTATAATACGATACTTGTCCTTCTTCTAGGGCTTTACGCAAAGCATCTTCGTCAGTCGTTTGGAAAATCAAACCACGTTCTTTTAGCTCATCAAAAATGTGCATCGTTCTCTCCTTTTCTAAGCTACTGGCCGGATCGATGAAAACAGTCCAGTATCTGTATGGTTTCTCTCTATTTTACCATAATGACTTGAAATAGCAATGAAAGGATGAAAAAATTCCGACTGTGTGATGTGTTCTCAACTTTAGGAATTGAAAAGAAAGAGGACCATTTGGTATAATAGGGAGAATAAGGAGAAATAGAGTGAATCAATTAAAAGAACAGATGATCAAATGGGGGAAGATGCTACAAAACGTCTTCTCTAAAGTAGATCATAAAGTAAAAGAAAAAACAAAAGATAAGGAAGGGGGAGAAGGATGGTCGCTCGGTGATTTTGTAGCGACGGTTCTCCGGACCATGAAGCTCCTATGGGATGTCTTGTTGGTTTTTGCCCTAGCTGGTCTCTTGTTTGGAGCAGGGATTGCGATTGGGTATGCGGCTAGCTTGTTTAGTGCCACAGAAACACCGGATCCAAGTCAGTTGGTTCAACAAGTACGAAATATTTCGAGCGTTTCAAAGATTTCCTATTCAGATGGGAGCATTATTTCTGATATTGACAGTGATCTGATTCGCATTCCAGTCGAGGCAGATGCCATTTCAAACAATGTGAAACAAGCTGTTATTGCAACTGAGGATGAGAATTTTCAGAGCCATAATGGGATTGTTCCTAAGGCGGTGCTCCGGGCGACTCTAGGCTCTGTCGCTGGAGTAGGCTCCTCTAGTGGGGGGTCGACCTTGACCCAGCAGTTAATCAAGCAACAGGTAGTTGGAGATGCTCCGACCTTCTCTCGGAAAGCTGCTGAGATTATCGATGCCCTAGCTCTTGAGCGGGTTATGAACAAGGATGAGATTTTAACGACTTATCTAAATGTGTCTCCATTTGGACGAAACAATCGCGGACAAAACATTGCCGGGGTAGAGGCGGCAGCTCAAGGGATTTTTGGAGTTTCTGCCAAAGACTTAACCATTCCACAGGCGGCCTTTATTGCTGGTCTGCCACAGAGCCCAATTGTCTACTCGCCTTATGCCTCTGATGGAAGTCTCAAAACTCCAGAAAATCAAGCTTTAGGATTGGATCGCGCCAAGGATGTCTTGTACAATATGTATCGAACAGGGGCTATCACTAAGGAAGAGTACGACCAATATAGTCAATATGATTTAAGTAAGGATTTCCTTCCGTCAAATGGCATCGAGAAGACGCCACACGACTACTTGTATTTCCAAGCCGTAAGTGAAGCGGAAGAGGCCATGTATGACTATTTAATCAAGAGGGACAATGTTTCGAGTCATGACCTAAAAAACAATTCGACCGTTAAATCTTATCAAGAGTTGGCGAAGAAAGAATTGAGAGAAGGAGGCTACACCGTCCAGACTACAATCAACAAAGCCATCTACAATGCGATGCAAGCAGCTGTAGCTAATTATGGTGGTCTTTTAGATGATGGGACTGGTTTGGTTGAAGTCGGAAATGTTCTCATGGACAACCGGACGGGTGCTATCCTTGGTTTTATAGGGGGTCGAAATTTTGAGGGCAACCAAAACAACCACGCCTTTGATACCGAACGCTCCCCAGGATCTACAATTAAACCGATTTTAGCCTACGGAATTGCGATTGACCAAGGGATGATGGGAAGTAATAGTATCCTCTCGAACTATCCAGCTAATTTCTCCAGTGGAGAGCCAATCATGCACGTGGATAGTCGAGGGACTGCTATGATGGACCTTCGAGAAGCCCTCAATACTTCTTGGAATATTCCTGCCTACTGGACCTATCGTGCTCTTCGTGAAAAAGGGGTCGATGTTCCTGGATACATGAAGAAAATGGGTTACGATATTGCAGAATATGGGATTGAAAGCCTTCCGATGGGAGGGGGAATTGAAGTCACTGTAGCCCAACATACCAATGGCTTCCAGACCTTGGCCAACAACGGAAATTTCCAAAAACGTTATATGATTGAAAAGATCATGGATCGCAATGGGGAAGTGGTCTACCAACATGAGAGCAAGGCGACTCGCGTCTACTCAGCAGCAACAGCAACCATTATGCAAGATCTCTTGAGAGGGGTTATCAATTCTGGAGCAACCACCACCTTCAAGAGTCGGATCAGTCAAATCAACCCGACCTTAGCCAATGCGGACTGGATTGGGAAGACTGGAACGACCAACGCAAATGGGGACATGTGGCTCATGTTATCTACTCCAAACCTCACCTTAGGTGGTTGGATCGGACACGACAATAATGCTTCCCTTGCTCCACTAACAGGTTATAATAACAACGCTAATTATATGGCGAATTTAGCCAATGCCATCTATCAAGCGGATCCAGCAGCTTGGGGAGTCCAAGATCGCTTTACTTTAGATGGAAGCGTCATTTCATCAAGTGTTCTGAAAGCAACAGGTCAACGCCCTGGTCGTGTCAATGTCAACGGCCGTGAAATTGATTTGACAGGGCAGACCGTGACGAGCTATTGGGCTAAAAACGGGGCCCCTCAGACTACCTATCGCTTTGCGATTGGCGGTTCTGATAGTGATTATCAAAATGCTTGGGCAAGTCTGATTGGGAATCCTGAAAGTCGCTCGACTTCGAATAGCTCAAGTGGCAACCGAAATTCAAACAGGAACACTAATTCAAGCACTTCAACTAGTTCCTCATCTGAAAAACAAAACCGATGAGAAAACAGTTGATACCTATACCATAAAATCGTTTTCATGTCTAGAAGAAACCTTGTGTTTTTCGCGAAAATACGATATAATAAGAACAAGTAATTTGTCGTGTGCTTTATTTGAAATATTGTCCAAATAGAAGCTTACAGCAGTTAAATCAAACTTTATAAAAGTCGATTTAGCTGCTCTTTTTGTGCCTATTTTTAGAAAAAAAGTAGTTTGTTACCAAAACTTAATTTTTCTAAAAATTGTCAAAAAGGATGAATGAGAGCGAGGAGAGAATCCTCCGCGTGATGAAATTCACACCAACCTTCGTCAAAACCGTTGTGAACAGAGACGCATGTCTTCTCTTTCAAGACGGTCTAGAAACCGGGTATTCAGAAAGGGAGCAACCCTAGCTGGTATCCTAGTATAGAAAAAGGAGTTAAAACTTTGGCAGGACATGACGTTCAATACGGGAAACATCGGACCCGTCGTAGTTTTTCAAGAATCAAAGAAGTTCTTGATTTACCAAATTTGATTGAAATCCAAACGGATTCATTTAAAGATTTTCTGGATCATGGTTTGAAAGAAGTTTTCGAAGATGTATTGCCTATTTCGAACTTCACCGACACAATGGAGTTGGAATTTGTCGGCTATGAAATCAGAGAACCAAAGTATACCTTGGAAGAAGCGCGTATCCATGATGCGAGCTACTCTGCCCCAATCTTTGTAACCTTCCGTTTGGTCAACAAGGAAACAGGCGAAATCAAAACTCAAGAAGTCTTCTTTGGTGATTTCCCAATCATGACCGAGATGGGAACCTTTATCATCAATGGTGGAGAACGGATTATCGTATCCCAGCTCGTTCGTTCACCAGGTGTTTACTTCAATGATAAAGTGGACAAAAATGGAAAAGTTGGTTACGGCTCAACAGTCATTCCAAACCGTGGAGCTTGGTTAGAGTTAGAAACAGACTCAAAAGATATTGCTTATACACGAATCGACCGTACGCGTAAGATTCCATTTACAACCTTGGTTCGTGCTCTTGGTTTCTCTGGAGATGATGAGATTTTTGATATCTTTGGGGATAGCGAATTGGTTCGCAATACTGTTGAGAAAGATATTCATAAGAACCCAATGGATTCACGGACAGATGAAGCCCTCAAAGAAATCTATGAGCGCCTTCGTCCAGGTGAGCCAAAAACAGCTGAAAGTTCACGTAGCCTGTTGGTGGCGCGTTTCTTTGATCCACGTCGTTATGACTTGGCACCAGTTGGTCGCTACAAGATCAATAAGAAACTCAATATCAAGACACGCTTGTTGAACCAAACAATTGCAGAACCACTTGTAGATGCAGAAACAGGCGAAATCCTTGTGGAAGCTGGTACCGTGATGACTCGTGATGTCATCGACAGCATCTCCGAACAATTGGATAATGGTTTGAACAAAATCATCTACACTCCAAATGATGCAGCTGTTTTGACAGAGCCAGTAGAATTGCAAAAGTTCAAGGTGGTTGCACCAACAGATCCAGACCGTGTTGTCACAGTGATTGGCAATGCTAAACCATCTGATAAAGTTCGTACCATCACTCCAGCTGATATCTTGGCTGAAATGAGCTACTTCCTCAACTTAGCTGAAGGCCTTGGCCGTGTCGATGATATCGACCACCTTGGAAACCGTCGCATTCGTGCCGTTGGGGAATTGCTTGCTAACCAAGTGCGTCTTGGACTCTCTCGTATGGAACGAAACGTCCGCGAACGCATGTCTGTTCAAGATAACGAAGTATTAACACCTCAACAAATCATTAATATTCGTCCAGTAACTGCGGCAATTAAAGAATTCTTTGGTTCTTCTCAATTGTCTCAATTCATGGACCAACACAACCCACTTTCTGAGTTGTCCCACAAACGTCGTCTATCTGCCTTAGGGCCTGGTGGTTTGACACGTGACCGCGCTGGATACGAGGTTCGTGACGTGCACTACACCCACTATGGTCGTATGTGTCCGATTGAAACGCCTGAAGGACCAAACATCGGTTTGATTAACAACTTGTCATCTTATGGGCACTTGAACAAATATGGTTTCATCCAAACACCATATCGTAAAGTAGACCGTGAAAAAGGTGTGGTGACCAACGAAATCGTTTGGTTGACAGCTGATGAAGAAGATGAGTACATTGTGGCTCAGGCCAACTCTAAGTTGAACGAAGCGGGTGGCTTTGCAGAGCCAATCGTTATGGGACGTCATCGTGGTAACAACCAAGAATTCCCATCTGATCAAGTCGACTACATGGACGTGTCTCCAAAACAGGTAGTTGCCGTTGCGACAGCATGTATTCCTTTCTTGGAAAACGATGACTCCAACCGTGCCCTCATGGGTGCCAACATGCAACGTCAGGCTGTGCCATTGATCGATCCAAAAGCGCCTTACGTGGGTACTGGTATGGAATACCAAGCAGCCCATGACTCAGGAGCTGCAGTCATTGCCCAACATGGTGGTAAAGTTGCTTATGCGGATGCAGACAAGGTAGAGGTTCGTCGGGAAGATGGATCCCTTGATGTTTATCACATTCAAAAATTCCGTCGTTCAAACTCAGGTACGGCTTACAACCAACGTACCCTTGTCAAAGTTGGCGATGTTGTTGAAAAAGGCGACTTTATCGCAGACGGTCCATCTATGGAAAAAGGGGAGATGGCCCTTGGTCAAAACCCAATCGTTGCCTACATGACATGGGAAGGTTACAACTTCGAGGATGCCGTTATCATGAGCGAACGCTTGGTGAAAGAGGATGTCTATACATCTGTTCACTTGGAAGAATTCGAATCAGAAACGCGTGATACTAAGTTAGGCCCTGAAGAAATCACTCGTGAAATTCCAAACGTTGGGGAAGATGCCCTCAGAAATCTTGATGAAATGGGAATTATCCGTATTGGTGCGGAAGTGAAAGAAGGCGATATCTTAGTTGGTAAGGTGACACCGAAGGGTGAAAAAGACCTTTCTGCTGAAGAACGTCTCCTCCACGCTATCTTTGGTGATAAATCTCGTGAAGTGCGGGATACTTCTCTTCGTGTACCTCACGGTGGAGATGGAGTCGTTCGCGATGTCAAGATCTTTACGCGTGCAAACGGAGATGAATTGCAATCGGGTGTCAACATGTTGGTTCGTGTGTACATCGCACAAAAACGTAAGATCCGCGTCGGAGATAAAATGGCCGGTCGTCACGGAAACAAAGGGGTTGTATCCCGTATAGTTCCTGTTGAAGACATGCCATATCTTCCAGATGGTACACCGGTTGATATCATGTTGAACCCACTTGGGGTGCCATCACGTATGAATATCGGTCAGGTTATGGAACTTCACCTTGGTATGGCAGCTCGTAACTTGGGCATCCACATTGCAACACCAGTCTTTGACGGAGCAAGCTCAGAAGACCTCTGGGATACTGTTCGTGAAGCAGGTATGGATAGCGATGCCAAGACCATTCTTTACGATGGACGGACTGGTGAGCCATTTGACAATCGTGTTTCTGTCGGTGTCATGTACATGATTAAGCTTCACCACATGGTTGATGATAAACTCCATGCTCGTTCTGTCGGACCATACTCAATGGTTACCCAACAACCACTCGGAGGGAAAGCTCAGTTTGGTGGACAACGTTTCGGGGAAATGGAAGTTTGGGCCCTTGAGGCTTATGGTGCGTCTAATGTCCTTCAAGAAATCTTGACCTACAAGTCAGATGATGTCAATGGACGTTTGAAAGCTTATGAAGCGATTACCAAAGGAAAACCAATTCCAAAACCAGGTGTGCCAGAGTCCTTCCGCGTTCTTGTCAAAGAATTGCAATCACTTGGATTGGATATGCGTGTCCTAGATGAAGATGACAAAGAAGTCGAACTTCGTGACCTTGATGAAGGGGAAGATGACGATGTCATTCACGTAGACGATCTTGAGAAAGCACGTGAAAAAGCTGCCAAGGAAGCAAGAGCGGCCTTTGAAGCTGAAGGAAAAGAAAATAAATAACATGGGTATTTTTAGGGAAGAGTGCGAGGCCTGTCTCTCTTAAAAAGAAAGAAGGGGGTCAGATCTTGTAATCGACTCCAATAGCCTCTAAAAATACATTCAAAAATGAAACAAGGAAAGGTAAGAAATAGTGGTTGATGTAAATCGTTTTAAAAGTATGCAAATCACCCTAGCTTCTCCAAGCAAGGTCCGCTCATGGTCTTATGGAGAGGTCAAGAAACCTGAAACAATCAACTACCGTACATTGAAACCAGAACGTGAAGGTCTCTTTGATGAAGTCATCTTTGGACCTACAAAAGACTGGGAATGTGCGTGTGGAAAATACAAACGAATCCGTTACAAAGGGATTGTTTGTGACCGCTGTGGTGTAGAAGTAACACGTGCAAAAGTTCGTCGTGAACGCATGGGTCACATCGAGTTGAAAGCACCTGTATCACATATCTGGTACTTCAAGGGAATCCCTTCTCGTATGGGATTGACCTTGGATATGAGCCCTCGTGCCCTCGAAGAAGTCATCTATTTCGCGGCTTACGTGGTGATCGATCCAAAAGATACACCGCTTGAGCACAAATCTATCATGACAGAACGCGAATACCGTGAACGCTTGCGTGAATACGGACCAGGTTCCTTTATTGCCAAGATGGGAGCGGAAGCGATTCAGGATCTCTTGAAACAAGTTAATCTAGAATCTGAGATTGCCCTTCTGAAAGAAGAGTTGAAGACAGCAACAGGCCAAAAACGTGTCAAAGCTGTTCGTCGTCTAGATGTCTTGGATGCCTTCTACAAATCTGGCAACAAGCCTGAATGGATGATTCTCAACATCCTTCCCGTTATTCCACCAGATTTACGTCCAATGGTCCAATTAGATGGTGGTCGTTT
The DNA here is from genome assembly GCF_004785935.1 of Streptococcus rubneri. Taxonomy (GTDB): domain Bacteria; phylum Bacillota; class Bacilli; order Lactobacillales; family Streptococcaceae; genus Streptococcus; species Streptococcus rubneri. The sequence goes on from NZ_SRRP01000002.1 coordinate 42,159, forward strand.
TGCGGCTTCTGACTTGAACGACCTTTATCGTCGTGTAATCAACCGGAACAACCGTTTGGCTCGTCTCTTGGAATTGAATGCACCAGGGATCATCGTGCAAAATGAGAAGCGGATGCTTCAAGAAGCGGTTGACGCTTTGATTGACAATGGTCGTCGTGGTCGTCCAATTACAGGACCAGGTAGCCGCCCACTTAAATCGTTGAGCCACATGCTCAAAGGGAAACAAGGACGCTTCCGTCAAAACTTGCTCGGTAAACGGGTGGACTTCTCAGGACGTTCCGTTATCGCCGTTGGTCCAACTCTTAAAATGTACCAATGTGGTGTGCCACGTGAAATGGCCATCGAGCTCTTTAAACCATTTGTCATGCGTGAAATCGTTGCGCGTGATATTGTACAAAACGTTAAAGCCGCTAAACGCTTGGTCGAACGTGGAGATGAACGTATTTGGGATATCCTAGAAGAAGTGATCAAAGAACACCCAGTTCTCTTGAACCGCGCACCGACCCTTCACCGTTTGGGGATCCAAGCCTTCGAGCCAGTCTTGATTGATGGGAAAGCTCTTCGCTTGCACCCACTTGTCTGTGAAGCCTACAATGCCGACTTTGACGGGGACCAAATGGCCATCCACGTACCGCTTTCAGAAGAAGCTCAAGCAGAAGCACGTATCTTGATGTTGGCTGCTGAGCACATCTTGAACCCGAAAGATGGGAAACCAGTTGTTACTCCATCTCAGGACATGGTTTTGGGGAACTACTACTTGACCATGGAAGAAGCTGGTCGTGAAGGAGAAGGAATGGTCTTCAAAGACCGTAACGAAGCAGTGATGGCCCTTCGCAATGGTTATGTTCACTTGCACAGTCGCGTCGGTATTGCGACTGATAGTTTGGATAAACCGTGGACAGAAGATCAAAAACACAAAATTCTTTTGACTACTGTCGGTAAGATTCTCTTCAACGATATCATGCCAGCAGAACTTCCGTATCTTCAAGAGCCAAATAATGCTAACTTGACAGAAGGAGTTCCAGCTAAATACTTCTTGGAATCTGGTCAAGATGTCAAAGAAGCAATTGAGAAATTGGAATTAAACGTTCCGTTCAAGAAGAAAAATCTTGGAAATATCATCGCAGAAATCTTCAAACGCTTCCGTACAACAGAAACATCTGCTTTCTTGGACCGTTTGAAAGACTTAGGTTACCACCACTCAACCCTTGCTGGTTTGACAGTGGGGATTGCCGATATTCCAGTTGTTGAAGATAAAGCTGAAATCATTGAAGAATCTCACAAACGTGTAGAACAAATCACGAAACAGTTCCGTCGCGGGATGATTACAGATGATGAGCGCTACAATGCCGTTACAGCCGAATGGCGTGCAGCCCGTGAGAAACTGGAAAAACGCTTGGTAGATAACCAAGATCCGAAGAACCCAATCGTTATGATGATGGACTCTGGAGCCCGTGGGAACATCTCCAACTTCTCACAGCTTGCCGGTATGCGTGGTCTGATGGCTGCTCCAAACGGACGGATTATGGAATTGCCAATCCTGTCAAACTTCCGCGAAGGTTTGTCAGTACTCGAAATGTTCTTCTCTACTCACGGTGCTCGTAAAGGGATGACCGATACGGCCCTTAAGACAGCCGACTCAGGATACTTGACACGTCGTTTGGTTGACGTTGCCCAAGACGTTATTATCCGTGAGGATGACTGTGGAACTGACCGTGGACTTGTGATCCGTGCCATTACTGATGGCAAGGAAATGATCGAGCCCCTCGAAGAACGTTTGACAGGTCGTTATACCAAGAAATCGGTTAAACATCCTGAAACAGGTGCAGTCATCGTTGGTCCAGATACTTTGATTTCAGAAGACCTAGCACGTGAAATTGTCAATGCTGATGTTGAAGAAGTCACTATCCGCTCTGTCTTTACATGTAACACCCGTCATGGTGTCTGCCGTCACTGTTACGGTATCAACTTGGCGACTGGTGATGCGGTTGAAGTTGGTGAAGCAGTCGGAACCATCGCTGCCCAATCTATCGGGGAACCTGGTACACAGTTGACCATGCGTACCTTCCACACGGGTGGGGTTGCCTCAAATACCGATATCACGCAAGGTCTTCCTCGTGTCCAAGAAATCTTTGAAGCCCGCAATCCAAAAGGGGAAGCGGTCATCACTGAGGTCAAAGGGGAAGTCACAGCCATTGAAGAAGATGCTTCTACACGGACCAAGAAAGTCTTTGTTCGTGGTGCGACAGGTGAGGGAGAATACGTTGTCCCTTATACAGCCCGCATGAAAGTCGAAGTGGGAGATCAAGTATCTCGTGGTGCGGCATTGACAGAAGGGTCTATCCAACCAAAACGTCTCCTTGCCGTTCGTGATGTCTTGTCTGTTGAAACTTACCTCCTTGCGGAAGTACAAAAAGTATACCGTAGCCAAGGGGTGGAAATCGGTGACAAACACATCGAGGTAATGGTGCGTCAAATGATCCGTAAGGTTCGTGTTATGGATCCAGGAGATACAGACCTTCTCATGGGTACTCTCATGGATATCACAGACTTTACAGATGCCAACCGTGATGTGGTTATTTCTGGTGGGGTTCCAGCGACGGCTCGTCCAGTCCTTATGGGAATCACCAAGGCTTCTCTTGAAACCAATAGTTTCTTGTCAGCAGCTTCCTTCCAGGAAACAACTCGTGTCCTCACTGACGCAGCCATTCGTGGTAAGAAAGACCATCTCCTTGGACTTAAGGAAAATGTTATCATTGGTAAGATTATTCCTGCTGGTACAGGTATGGCTCGTTACCGCAACTTGGAACCACAGGCAGTCAATGAAGTCGAAATTATCGAAGAAGTTCCAGTTACAGAAGAAGCAACAGAGGTCGTCGAAACAACTGCTGTAGTGGAAGAAAATTAATCCTAAAAGAGGTTTTACTGATCTTCAGTAAGGCTTCTTTTTTATGCTTAAAAATGAATAAAGAGGTCTATAATCTCTCAATAAACACCCTTTTATAGTATGCGAAAAAATGAATATAATGTGAATATTTAGGAAGTATTTTGACTAGTCTATGGGCACTTAAAATCCTTTGATTGTAGAAATAAATTGGTAAAAAAACCAATTAGGACAAGGGTTTTTTCACTGATAACCTCTTGAATATTACACGAAAATTACAGAGTATTAAAATTCGATTAAATGCATTACGAAGCTATCAAGTTAGTTTGACATTTGAAGCTAATGGAGGTAGAATGAGGAAGATATACAAAAAAAGTAGAAATTGTTGAAACTACTATAATATAAAGGGTGATAAGATGAAAAAGATAAAGGTGATGGTTGTTTTTGGGACACGCCCTGAAGCGATTAAGATGGCTCCTCTTGTCTTAGAGTTGCAGAAGCAACATGACCGAATTGATACGGTAACTGTCGTTACAGCCCAACATCGGCAAATGCTGGATCAGGTTCTAGAGACCTTCAAGATTCAGCCAGAATACGATTTGGATATTATGGGAAAAAATCAATCCCTTTTAGACATTACTGCTCGAATTCTTGAAAAATTTGATCCGGTGGTCAAGGAAGAGAAGCCGGATATGATTCTGGTGCACGGGGATACGACAACTACTTTTGCAGCGAGTCTGGTTGCTTTTTATAATCAAGTTCGTATCGGTCACGTTGAAGCTGGTCTCCGGACTTTTGATAAGTACTCTCCTTATCCAGAGGAAATGAACCGGCAAATGACCGATAATCTAGCAGATTTGTATTTTGCACCAACGAGTGACAGTAAAGCCAATTTGTTGAAGGAAAACCATCCTGAGTCTGCTATTTTCATTACAGGGAATACAGCTATTGATGCCCTTCAATTAACGGTGCAAGAAGATTATCATCATGAGGTATTGGACCAATTCGATCGATTGAAGAAGTTGGTCCTAGTGACGATGCACCGTCGAGAAAATCAAGGTCAACCCATGCGGGCTGTATTTGGAGCTCTGAGAGAGATGGTGGATGCTCATCCAGAATTGGAAGTTGTTTACCCAGTTCACCTCAGTCCAGCTGTACAGGAAGCGGCGAATGAGATTTTAGGGAATCACGAGAGAATTCACCTGATTGCTCCATTAGATGTTCTTGATTTCCATAATCTCGCATCTAGAAGTTATTTCATCATGTCGGATTCTGGTGGTGTCCAAGAGGAAGCTCCTTCTTTAGGAAAACCAGTTTTGGTTCTTCGTGATACGACAGAGCGTCCAGAAGGTGTGAGAGCTGGGACCTTGAAGCTGGTTGGAACAAACCCAGAGCGGGTCAAGGAAGCGATGACCACCTTGTTAACCGACGATAAGTTCTATCAGGCCATGGCCCTGGCTCCGAATCCATATGGGGATGGGAAGGCATCTGAGCGAATTGTCCAAGCCATTCAGCACTACTATGGCTTAGTCGAATCAGTATCCGAATTTAAAGAGGGAGAGGAAGGTTAATGAAAAAGAAAAACAAACTTGGTAATTGGTTGCTGATCCTGTTAGGATTTGAACTGGTTCTCATGCTATTTTGCTTGTTCTTTGCACGAGAAATGATTTTAGAACAAATTTTGTTTTTGATGTTGGGTTTATTTGCATCCCTTGTCTTATCAGATTTGCTTCTTACGTGGACTATTTTGATTTCTTTTGGTCTAGGAATTATCTTCCTTGTCGCTGGGATTGTTTATATTCCAGGTTATCAGGCCCTGATTCTGCTCTTTAGCTTTCCAATCTTAATTGGAATCTTGTCGCAAATTCGCTATCATTTATTTAAAGAAGTAGCCAAGGTGCAGAATCAAGAAGAAGAAGCCTATGCTACGTATCGCTCCTTGATAACCACTTCTGGTGGACAAACTGGAGAGAAAATTCAGGCCCTGTTGATTCATTGGTCACACGAAGAACTCTTTTTTCAGGTACAACCACGAGAATACAATCGAACGCTCAATCAAATTCGGTATTTAATTTCTCTTCACTTAAACGAAAATGAAAAACTATATTATGTTTCAGACGGTAGCTTCCTTATTTTGACCAATGGAACTCAACGAAACTTACAGGACTTTTATCAGACTCAATTGAAAGGTCAGTTGGAAGGATTGGTCTTTAAAGGGGAGGACGGCAATCAAGCTATCCAATTCCAAACGGGCTATCTCGAAGTGGATTCAATCAACCGAACCAAGTTCCATCGTTATAAAGAAATGATTAGTAACTTGAAGCGTCAATTAGAGACGGATATTATTGTGGAATATTAGGAGGAACCGATGACTCTGACAAATATATTTTTTGGGCTTGCCTTGGGGATTAGTTTCTTCTTTTCCCTGTGCTTTGTAATTCTGTTTATTTCCTATACGGTGATTTATCATCGAGTGAATAAAAACTTCAAGGGGGTAGACCATGATTAGTCAAATTTTTATGATTTTCACCTTGATTTCTATTTGGATTTCGCTAGCTTGGGGTTTGGTCATTTTATTTTCGGCCGTTCATTTTTGGTTTAAGCATAGTGATTTTCGTGTTGATACCAGCCCTCTCCCTTACTATCCAAAAGTAACGATTGTCGTACCAGCCCACAATGAAGATGTAGTTATCGCACAGACGGCTAAAGCGATTTTGGATATGAATTATCCTCATGACAGGGTAGAGTTGCTCTTGTTTGCAGATAACTGTTCAGATCGCACCTATGAAGAGTGTTTGGCTGTCAAGGCACTTCCTGAGTATGCAGGACGAGACTTGACCATTATCGATCGGACAGGGACAGGTGGTAAAGCAGGTGTTCTGAATGACGCTTTAAAAATGGCAACAGGAGACTATATCTGTGTCTATGATGCTGATGCCATGCCTGAAAAAAATGCGCTTTATTTCCTTGTAAAAGAAGTTTTGAAAGACCCAGAACGTCGTGTGGCATCCTTTGGCCGGAATAAGACAAGAAATGCTGGTCAGAATTTCTTGACCCGTTGTATCAACCAAGAGATTGTTGTGACGCAACGGGTGCATCATGTGGGGATGTGGCACCTCTTCAAAATTGGCCGAATTCCAGGGACCAACTTCATTATCCAAACAGACTTTGTAAGAAGTATTGGTGGATGGAAAAATGGGGCTTTGACAGAGGACACGGACATTTCCTTTAAGATTATGCAAAGTGGGAAATTGATTGCCCTTGCTTATAATTCAGAAGCCTTCCAGCAGGAACCAGAAACCTTAAAGACTTACTATATGCAACGCAAACGCTGGGCAAAAGGAAACTATGAGGTTGTTCTTTCCAATTTCAAACACTTATTTGGTAAAGGAAATTGGCGTGTGAAATTAGAAGTTATCAACTATTCATGTATCTTCTTCTGGTTTAATGCTGCGATTGTCTTATCTGATTTGATCTTTCTTGCCAATATCATCGCCATGATTGTCCACTCATTTGCACCAGGAGTTCAGATTCCATTCGCCTTCGACTCTGAAAACATTTATATTGCACAATTGATGCTCTTTAACTGGGTCTTGATGATTGGACTCTACTTGCTTCAAATCAACGTTGCCTTAGCTTCTCAGTTTGGCCAAGCCACCATCAAGCAAATCTGGTTGGCCTTGGCAGCCTATTTCAGTTATTCACAGCTCTTTATCATCGTATCCATTGATTCCATTTCTTCTATCGTGATGGCCAAGCTTCTTCATCGCGAAGGGACCAAGTGGGTGAAAACTAAGCGATTCGCCGGTTAGGAGGACTTATGAGAACAAAAAAAATGAAATATTTATGGTTTGTGGTCATCCTGGCAATCTTCTGTTTAACTTTATTCCTAGCGAGAAGTAGAAGCAAGGTATTGATGCGCAATCGTATTTACCGTCAGTGGAGTGAGCATTTTGTGGTAAAAGATGGGAAAGAGGCCTATGTTCGCACGACCAACAGTGATAAAAATACCGTAGTCTTATCTGAAGCCCAAAGTTATGGAATGCTTATCACAGTAGAAGCGGCTAGTAAAGGATTAGCCAGTCAAGAAGATTTTGATCGTCTTTATCGTTACTATAAGAATCATCGTTTGGATGATACCCAATTGATGTCTTGGAAACAAATAATCAACAAAGGGAAAGTGACCGTCGAGGATCAAAATGCAACAGATGGAGACCTCTACATTGCCTATGCTTTGATTCAGGCTAGCAATCAATGGCCGAAGCAAGCCAAAGAGTACCAAAAACAGGCTAAGGCTATTTTAGAGGATATTCTTAAGTACAATTTCAATGAAGACACAGGTGTCTTAACAGTGGGGAATTGGGCCAATCAAGATTCTGAGTTCTACAACTTAATGCGGACATCAGATACCCTTCCTCATTATTTCCAAGTCTTTTATCAATTGTCAGGGAATGGTCAGTGGTTGAAGATTAAGGATGAGATGTTGAAACGACTAGACCAAATCAGCTCTCATCATGAGACAGGACTCCTTCCGGACTTTATTTGGGCTGACGAGGAAGGGACTCGTATAGCGGATCCGAAAACCATCGAATCCAAATATGATGGGGCCTATTCTTACAATGCTTGTCGACTACCGTACAACTTAGCGCAAAGTCAGGATAAGACTAGTCAGAAACTGGTTAAAAAGATGTTAGACTTCTTCATGAAGCAACGGAATATCTATGCTGGTTACGACCTAAAAGGAAATACCTTAAATCAACACCAGGCAGCTAGCTTTATTGCACCAGTTGTTTATGCGGCAGCAGATGAAAACGACTACCTCAAATTGGTCCAACAAAGTAAATATATTTTTATGCAAGATCTTCCGTTAGGGAACTATTATGATGCGACCATGACGACGATGATTGCCTTGGATCTCTTCTAAGAAGCCAATCAGCTACTGAGTCTTGCAGTTATTGCTATTATTAATCGAAGGCTGGGTACTTACCCCAGCCTTTTTTTCTGTCAAAAAAAAGACTGGATAGGGAAAAGTCGTACACTTTTAGAAGAATTTATAGGAAAAAATCTGGAATAATCTACTGAATTGACTTTCTTAAGCAGAATTCTTTCAATATCAAAGGATTTTATATATAATATTTTATACAGGAAATGGAGAGAAAGATGTATCAAGTAATTGAGATGTATGGAGATTCTGAACCTTGGTGGTTTTTAGAAGATTGGGAAAAAGACATCGTCAGTAGTCGCCACTTTGATGATTACTATGAAGCCTTGAAATATTATAAGCAGAAGTGGCTAGTCCTAAGAGGACAATCTCCTCTTTTCAAAAGTCGAAGTGACCTAATGACCATATTTTGGGATCCTCAAGATCGAAGATGGTGTGAAGAATGTGTAGAATATGTTCAGCAGTATCATTCCATTGCTTTGTTAGAAAATGACGAAAAAATACCAAACAGTAAACTACGTCCTGGCTATGAAAAAGGGAATGGGCACAGAATCCACCGCTCTTGCAAAATTGGGTTCGACACAAAGAAAATAGAAACGAGAAATCCGTGAAGTGCATAGGATTTCTCTTTTTTTATCCATTTTTTTGATGAGAGGATGATTTAAGGGAATCTTTTACGAATATTATAGTGAAAGGAGGAAATATGGTTCAAGAAATTGCCCAAGCTATTATTCGTAGAGCCCACCAAGAAGAGGCTCAGGATATTTATTTTGTGCCTCGTGCTAGAGAATACCAGCTCTATTTGAGGATTGGAGATGAAAGGCGCTTTGTTCAATCGTATGAGAGAGAGCAGATGGCAGCGGTCATCAGTCATTTTAAGTTTGTAGCAGGGATGAATGTCGGAGAGAGGCGAAGGAGTCAGTTAGGTTCCTGTGATTATGCTTTAGGAGACATCGTCTTATCCTTACGTCTATCCACCGTAGGAGATTACCGAGGGGATGAAAGTCTTGTCATTCGCCTCTTACATAATCAGGAACGAGAACTCCGCTTTTGGTTTGATCAGCTTCAGGAGTTAGAAGAAAAGGTGAGTGGGAGAGGGCTTTATCTATTCTCAGGCCCAGTCGGATCGGGGAAGACGACCCTGATGCATGCCTTGGCCAAGGGGAAATTTGCAGGCCAGCAGGTCATGTCCATCGAAGACCCGGTAGAAATCAAACAAGAAGAAGTCTTGCAACTGCAACTAAATGAAGCGATTGGTATGACCTATGATTCTTTAATCAAACTTTCCTTGCGGCATCGCCCAGATTTATTGATGATTGGTGAAATCCGAGACCAAGAGACAGCCAGAGCTGTTGTTCGGGCTAGCTTGACAGGTGTTACAGTTTTTTCGACCATCCATGCAAAGAGTATTCCAGGAGTCTATGAGCGTCTACTGGAGCTAGGAGTGAGCGAGGAGGAATTAAAGATTGTACTCCAAGGGGTTTGCTACCAGCGCTTGATTAAGGGAGGAGGTGTCACAGACTTTGTCACCAAAGACTATCAACAGCATTCCAGCAAAAAATGGAACCAACAAATTGATGCACTTTATGAAGCTGGATATATCCAGCTGGATCAGGCGCAAGCCGAAAAAATTATCGATTGCTAAACAAAGTCATGTGATTGAGCTTTTCCATAATCTATATTGCAGTGGTTTTCACCTGTCTGAGATTATTGACTTTCTAGGACGCAGTCAGTTGGTAGAGCCAGCTTTTGTAGAAGCCATGCGGACCAGCCTGGCTAACGGCAAGTCCCTATCTGGAATTTTATCCGATTTAGGCTTCTCAGATCAGGTAACGACCCAATTGGCCTTGGCAGAGCTCCATGGAAATGTGACCCTTAGTTTGGAAAAGATTCGTAGCTATTTAGAAAATTTGACCCAGGTCCGCAAAAAGTTAGTGGAGGTTGCGACCTATCCCCTCCTCTTATTGGGCTTTTTAGTCTTGATTATGCTAGGCTTAAAAAATTACCTGCTTCCCCAGTTGGATAGCCAGAATGGGGCGACCCGTTTTATCAGTGTCTTTCCTCAGTATTTTTTGATAGGAAGTTTCCTTTTTGCGCTCATCGGCTGTTTCCTCTTTATCGTAGGACGCCGATCGAGACGTTTGCCTTTAGTTAGCTGTTTAGCTCGTCTCCCTCTTATCCGTCCTTTTTTGCAGGATTACCTGACGGCCTATTACGCTCGTGAATGGGGGAATATGATTGCTCAAGGTTTGGAGTTGAGCCAAGTGTTTCCTATGATGCAAGCTCAACGTTCTCAGCTTTTTCGCGAGATTGGACGGGATTTAGAGATGGCTTTAGCCAACGGTAGATCCTTTTCAGAGCACATTCAGACCTATTCCTTCTTTAAGAATGAATTGACTCTCATGATTGAGTATGGGGAAGCTAAGTCCAAGTTAGGAAGTGAGTTAGAAGTGTTTGCAGATAAGACCTGGGAAGGTTTTTTTCATCGCTTGAATAAAGCCATGAATCTGGTCCAACCCTTGGTGTTTATTTTTGTCGCTCTGATGATTGTTTTACTCTATGCAGCCATGTTGCTGCCGATCTATGAAAATTTAGAGGTACATCTATGAAATCATTTCACAAATTGAAAGTACAAGCTTTTACTCTGATTGAAATGCTTGTTGTTTTGCTGATTATCAGCGTTCTTCTTTTGCTCTTTGTTCCGAATTTGACCAAGCAGAAAGATTCGGTAACAGATACAGGAAATCGTGCGGTGGTCAAAGTTGTAGAGAGTCAGGCTGAACTCTACGAACTCAATCATACCAATGAAACAGCCAGCCTTTCTAAGCTGGTGGCAGAAGGGCAGATCACCCAAAAACAAGCAGAGGCTTATCGAGCCCATTACAAAAAGAATACAGGTGATCAGCGTGCGGTTGCAGATTAAGGCCTTCACTTTGCTAGAAAGCCTGTTGACATTGGGAATTGTAAGTCTTGCCTGCTGGCTTTTATCAGGATCGATCTATCAAGCCTTTGATCAGGTGGAAGAAAAGCTCTTTTTTTCTGAGTTTGAGCGGGTCTACCAAGAGACGCAAAAGATGAGTATAGGAAGAGAGGAGAAAGGGATCCTCACCATCGATCAGAAGGGGGTCCGTAGCCCTTATCAAGAACTTTCCCTTCCGAAGGGTGTTCAACTTATCAAAGAGAGCCAAATTGTCTTTAATGGAGCGGGAGGAAATTCTTCCTTGACTAAGATTCAATTTCAAACGGAGAAAGAGGTGGTGACCTATCAGTTGGCGATTGGGAATGGAAAAATTAAGAAATCAACGACTCCGCGCTAGTCTTTTGTTTGAAGGTTTGATTGCTCTAGCCATTTTTGCCTCTCTGACGACACTTTTGCTGGGAGAAATACGTCAATCTCGTCAAAGAAGACTAGAGGAGTTACAGAAGGCAGAAGTCTTGCGAGTCGCAAAAATGGCTATCCAGACAAGGCAGGATCAATTGACCATCAACCAGGTCAGTGTTCAAGTGGAGAAATCTGCCAAGTCCTTAAAGGTCTATCATGAGGGAAAGGTTGTGATTGCTGTTGAAAAGAAATAAACTTCCAGCCTTTACTTTATTGGAGGCCTTGGTTGCCCTGCTCGTTATCAGTGGTGGTTTATTGGTGTTTCAAGGATTGACAAGCCTCTTGCGTCAAGAACTCCAGTACCAAAGCCAAATCAAGCAAGAAGAGTGGTTGCTTTTTCAGGACCAACTGGACATTGAATTATCTCGGAGCCAATTTGAAGGGGTCAGAGACAATAAACTCTATCTTGTTCAGGATCAGAAACCCATAGCCATTGGATTGGCTAAAGGGGGAGATATCCGAAAGACAGATGCGACTGGCCGTGGCTACCAACCGATGATAGAAGGCGTTGAATCCGCCTTGATTGAAAAAAGTGGGGATCTGGTGTCTATTCAACTGCGTTTTGAAGAAGGGTTAGAAAGGGAGGTGGTCTATCGTGTGGTGGAAAAGGATAAAAAAGAAGCAGATTGAGGCTGGAATCCTCCTTTATGCCCTCTTTATGTCGGCGGTTTTTAGTCTTTTGCTTCAGTTCTATCTGAATCGGCAAGTGGCAGAGAGACGGATCCTCCTTGCTAGTCAGCACCGGATTCAGGCTTATGCGCAAGCTCAATTGGCTGTTGATACTTGGGACCGGGAAGAAAAAACAATGACCTTCTCAACTGGCCGAGTCGATTTGGAAGAAAAATCGGACTTTGCTGAGGTCAGCAGTCACTTAGAGGATGGGAGAACCTACCATTTCACCTTTGCCCTTCCTCCTAGCGAGAAGAAAAAAACCGACAAGAAGAAAAAGCAGAAGCAAGCTCCAGATTCAGCTACAGACCACTCGACCACAACTGAGGAAGAGAAGCCTCAGGTCTTCGAAAAGCATAGCGAAAACTCTTAAAATTTGATATGATTAAGAGATGGAGGAAAGCATGAATTTCGAAAAAATTGAGAAAGCCTACGGCTACCTATTAGAAAATACCCAAACTATTCAAAATGATTTGCAGAGCAACTTTTATGATGCTCTAGTGGAGCAGAATGCCATCTATCTGGATGGGCAAACAGAGTTGACTCTAGTGAAGGGAAACAACCAGCGGCTGAAGGACTTGAACTTGAACAAGGAAGAATGGCGTCGCTCCTTCCAATATCTATTGATGAAGGCAGCCCAAACAGAGCCCCTACAAGCCAATCACCAATTTACGCCAGATGGGATTGGATTTCTTCTGGTCTTTCTAGTGGATCAGTTGGCTAGTTCTGACAAAGTAGATGTGCTAGAAATGGGAAGTGGAACAGGAAACTTAGCCCAAACCTTGATGAACAACTGTCAGCGCTCGTTAGATTATTTGGGATTGGAAATCGATGATCTCTTGATTGACCTTGCGGCCAGTATGGCAGAAGTGATGAAGGCAGATGTGAATTTTGCCCAAGGTGATGCCGTTCGGCCACAGGTTTTGAAGGAGAGCGATGTGATTATCAGCGATTTACCTGTCGGTTATTATCCAGATGATGCCATTGCGAGTCGTTACCAGGTCGCTTCCCCTCAGGGCCACACCTATGCCCATCATTTATTGATCGAACAATCACTAAAATACTTAAAACCGGGTGGCGTCGCTATTTTTCTAGCTCCGAATGATCTTTTGACGAGTGAGCAGAGCCCACTGTTGAAAAAATGGATGCAAGATCATGCTCAGGTCTTGGCCATGGTGACCTTGCCAGAGAACCTCTTTCGATCAGCCAATCTGGCAAAAACCATCTTTGTTTTACGCAAGCAAGAAGAAGCGGTAATCCAACCATTTGTCTATCCCTTGACCGATTTGCAAAATCAGGAAGACGTTATGAAATTCCGTGAAAGTTTTCAAAACTGGAATAAAGAAAGTGAAATTTAAACAAAATTTTGCTATAATAGGAGTGAAAACGCTTAAAGAGGTAAAAAAATGACGAAAACAATTGCAATTAATGCAGGTAGTTCAAGTTTGAAATGGCAATTATACCAAATGCCAGAAGAAACAGTTTTGGCAAAAGGGCTCATCGAGAGAATTGGACTTAAAGATTCCATTTCTACAGTAAAATTTGATGGTCGAGCAGAAAAACAGGTTTTAGATATTGAGAACCACACACAAGCGGTTAAAATTCTACTTGATGATTTGATTCGTTTTCACATTATTGCATCTTACGATGAAATCACTGGAGTGGGACACCGTGTCGTTGCAGGTGGTGAGTATTTCAAAGAATCTGCTCTTGTAGATGAAGAAGTGATTCAAAAGGTTGAGGAACTTTCTTTGTTGGCTCCATTGCACAACCCTGCCAATGCTGCTGGGATCCGTGCCTTCAAAGAATTGTTGCCAGATATTACCAGCGTTGTTGTATTTGACACCTCTTTCCATACAACAATGCCTGAAAAAGCTTATCGTTATCCTCTTCCGACTAAATATTATACTGAAAACAAGGTTCGTAAATATGGAGCCCATGGAACCAGTCATGAGTATGTAGCCCACGAAGCGGCCAAGCTTCTTGGAAAACCAATCGAAGAGTTGAAATTGATCACCTGCCACATTGGGAATGGTGCTTCTATTACAGCGGTAGATAAAGGGATTTCTGTAGATACTTCTATGGGCTTCACGCCACTTGGTGGAATCATGATGGGAACACGTACAGGGGATATTGACCCTGCCATTATTCCTTACTTGATGGAGCACACAGAAGATTTCAAAAATCCAGAAAATATCAGTCGTATCTTGAACCGTGAATCTGGTCTTCTAGGGGTGTCTGAGCTTTCTAGCGATATGCGTGATATTCACGAAGCTATGCGCAGTGGGAATGACAAAGCACTCTTGGCCAACGATATTTTTGTCGACCGTATTAAGAAATACATCGGTCAATACTTTGCCGTCTTGAACGGAGCAGATGCCATTGTCTTTACAGCTGGTATCGGGGAAAATTCTAAAACGATCCGTGGACAAGTCATTGATGGGATGACTTGGTTTGGCTGTGCTGTGGATCCAGAAAAGAACGTCTTTGGTGCAGAGGGAGATATTTCAACACCGGATGCTAAGGTGAGAGTCTTGGTCATTCCAACAGATGAAGAGTTAGTCATTGCCCGTGATGTAGAACGGTTGAAAAATAAGCAATAAAATGAATGAAACATGCAGAAAGAGGTGGCTTTTCTAGCCCCTCTTTTTCATCTGCTAACCATTTAGATGAGTTCTATAGACAACAGGCTTGCTGAGCTTACATATCTATGGTATACTAGAAAAATAGTTTGAACATAGAGGTAAAATAATGAAAAAATGGATGAAAAAGAAATGGATTTCGAATGGTTTATGGCTACTGATCGGGACAGCCCTATTTCTAGCGACTCAGCTTCCTATGGTGGCTTTGTTTTACGGAGTTCAATATGCTTGGTCTGACTTGATGATCAATGCCCTTGTCCTGGGAATGACAACTCTGCTTGTCTGTCTCCTTTGGTGGTTTATGAAGTGGAGCCCTTTAGATCGGCTAGATTTTTCACAGATTTCGGGTCGAGATCTTGGAAGAAATTTCCTTTTCTTTTTGCTTCTACTTGCAAATAATTTTGTGGGAGCTACAGTGCTTCAGAATATAGGAGAGACCACTACAGCCAATCAGGAAACAATTCAGGGGCTTTCTTCGGTGGCTCCTCAGCTGGCGATGGGTTTACTTCTTGTTGTTGTGGCGCCTTTAGGAGAAGAAATTATCTGTCGGGCAGTCGTTCCCCGATTAGTCTTTAAAGGTTATGAAAAAATTGGTTATTTAGTCGGAGCTGCAGTCTTTGCTTATTTGCATGGTCCAAGTAATCTTGGTTCTTGGATCATCTATGGTGGAATGTCCCTCATCTTGACTTGGGTCGCTTATCGGTATAAACGTGTAGAATATTCGATTTTATTGCACTTGACCTTGAATAGTTTTGCCTTTCTGGTAACTATCCTGCTTTCTTTTCTTCCCGCTTAAAATATGGTAGAATGGTATCACCAATGGGTTTATTGAGGGAACTTGGGGATTTCGACAGAGTCAGTCAACTAAGTGCAGAAAAACTAGAACTCAGAGGTTAGAATGATTCTGACCTCTTTTCTATGCCCTATAGGATGCCCATATAGAAAGATAGGATAAAATGGTAAAGTATGATTGGAGACAACTAGGCAAGGAGCGGACCCTACTATGTGGAATCCTCAATGTTACCCCCGATTCCTTTTCAGATGGCGGATGCTATCAAACGGTCGAAAGAGCACTAGAACAAGCTCGAAAGTTAATTGCAGAAGGAGCAAGGATGCTGGATATTGGTGGGGAGTCCACGCGTCCGGGGAGTCACTTTGTGGAAATTCAAGAAGAGATTCAACGAGTTGTACCAGTAATTGAAGCAATTCGAGCAGAGAGTGATATCTTGATTTCGGTTGATACCTGGAAGTCAGAGGTGGCCCGAGCAGCCATAGAAGCTGGCGCAGACCTGGTCAATGATATTACAGGCTTGCTAGGGGATTCGCAAATGGCAAGAGTGATTGCAGAGGCTCGAGCCGGAGCAATCCTTATGTTTAACCCAGTTATGGCTCGTCCCCATCATCCGAGTTCTGTGATTTTTCCAACCTTTGGTTTTGAACCCGCTTTTTCATCTGAGGAGTTGGAGCGGTTTGATCAACTTTCCATTCCTGAATGCATGTGGACCTTCTTTGCTAAGAGTCTACAAAAAGCAGAGGCAGCAGGTTTGAGCCAGGATCAGCTTTTCTTAGATCCAGGGATTGGTTTTGGCTTGACCAAACGGGAAAACCTCCAACTCTTGCAGGACTTAAAAACCATTCATGCCAAGGGCTATCCGATCTTTTTAGGTGTCTCTCGGAAGCGCTTTGTGGTCAATATTCTGGAAGAAGAGGGATTTGAGACCAACCCTGAGACGAAAGAAGGATTCTATAATCGGGATTTGGCTTCTAGTCATTTGACGAGTATTGCTGCCAGTCAAGGAGTAGAAATTGTTCGTGTACACGATGTTCCTCTTCATAAGATGGCGGTAGCTATCGGTAACTCTATCCATCAAGCTGACCAGGCCCAGGACCTTCATTTGAAACAATATCGGTAAAGAAAAGAGAAGAGATATGACAGTAGATCTCAGTTGGTTAGCTACGTATCGTTCTTCCGAACCACATTTTGGTTTGGAGCGAATGGAAGCCATACTCGCCTTAAGGGGGAATCCTCACTTAGTCTGTCCTGTAATCCATTTAGCTGGAACCAATGGAAAGGGTTCGACTATAGCCCATTTACGATCTTTACTAGAGGTTAGAGGATTGCGGGTGGGGGTTTTCTCCTCTCCCTATCTAGTTTCTTTTAATGAGCAAATCGGTATCAATGGGGTTCCCATTTCGGACAAAGATTTAGAAGATTATTTGGCTCTGTATCGGGATCTGCTTGAAAGAAATAGTTCTGATCAGACCTTGCTCGGTTTGACAGAGTTCGAATTGATAACGGCCATGGCTTTTGATTATTTTGCAGCAGAGAAGCCAGATGTGGTCATTATGGAAGTAGGCATGGGTGGCCGTCTCGACAGTACCAATGTTTGTCAGCCTATTTTGACGGCCATCACCACCATTGGTCTGGATCATGTGGCCCTCTTAGGACCGGATGTGGCCTCGATTGCGCGGGAAAAGGCGGGGATTATCAAGGAAAAAATTCCTGTTTTGCTAGGGCGGATAGAGTTAGAAGCTCAAGAAGTCATTGTTCAAGAGGCTCATCGTCTATCAGCACCAGTAGAAGTATTAGGACAGGATTTTCTGGTTTGCTACCAAGAGTCACTGGCAGACGGGGAAGTTTTTACCTACCAGAGTCAGAATCGCTCAGAAGTCCAATTAAAAACAGGCCTTCTGGGAATTTATCAAGTAGACAATGCTGGTCTAGCGCTAGCTCTTTGTGATGCCTTTTTTCAAGAAAGGGGACTTTCACTTTTAAGTCAGGACGAAATCATCCAGGCCTGGTCCCAGGTTCAATGGCCAGGTAGGCTAGAAATCATTTCGACTCAACCCCTTATCATTCTGGATGGGGCCCATAATCCACACGCAGTAAGGCCTCTCATAGAAACCTTGCAGGAACGTTATGCCCAGTTGGACAAGCAAGTATTGTTTACCTGTATCCAAACCAAGGCGATTGAAGAGATGCTAGATCTATGGTTGGAACTGGAAGGAAGTCAATTGACCTTGACGACCTTTGAGGATCCGCGAGCCTATTCAGTAAAAGAAACACAGGAGATAGCTCTCCAAAAAGGCTTACCTCATCAGGAGTGGAAGCTATTTTTAACGAATTATATAGAAAAAGAGTCGCAACAATCTGATCTCCTCTTAGTGACGGGATCCTTATACTTTTTGGCTCAAGTCAGAGCCTTTCTAATCGAAAAAATCAGTAGGAGATGAAATGGATACAAAGAAAATTCAAGAAGCCGTGAAGATGATCATCGAAGCAGTCGGTGAAGATGGAAACCGTGAAGGGCTACAAGAAACCCCAGAGCGCATTGCCAAGATGTACCAGGAGATTTTTGCTGGTCTCAATCAAACTGCTGAAGAGCACTTATCTAAGTCTTTTGAGATTATTGATAACAATATGGTGGTAGAAAAAGATATTTTCTTCCATTCCATGTGTGAGCACCATTTCTTGCCTTTCTACGGCAAGGTTCACATTGCCTATATCCCAAATGGACGCGTAGCGGGTCTCTCTAAGCTGGCTCGGACGGTAGAAGTGTATGCCAAAAAACCTCAAATCCAGGAACGTTTAACTGTGGAAATCGCAGATGCCTTGATGGAGTATCTGGGAGCGCAAGGAGCCTTGGTATGGGTAGAAGCAGAGCATATGTGTATGAATATGCGAGGAGTCCGGAAACCTGGAACTGCAACGGTAACAACAGCAGCGCGTGGTTTGTTAGAGACAGATAAAGACTTGAAAAATGAAGCCTACAAGTTGATGGGGCACTAATTTCTAGATCAACAGAGGTAAAAAAAGTGGATCAATTACGAATTAAAGACTTGGAAGTCTATGCTTATCATGGAGTTTTCCAAGCTGAAAAAGAAATGGGGCAACGCTTTGTCCTAGATGTTTGTATCGATTATGATATGACGCGAACAGCTCGTACCGAGGACCTAACGTCATCTATTCATTATGGGATTTTAGCCGAGCAGTTGACAGGATGGATGCAGGGAGATCAGGTTGATTTGATTGAAACGGTAGCCTTCCAGCTGGTTCAACACATCTTTGAAACCTATAATTTTGTTAGTAAGGTTCGTTTAGAGGTAAAAAAACCTTGGGCACCAGTTGCTCTACCTTTGGATACTTGTTCTGTCACGATTGAGCGGGAGAAAAAACGGGCCTTTATTGGTCTTGGTAGCAATATGGGAGATAAGGGACAACAGTTAGCAACAGCTGTATCTAAATTAGAAGAAAAGGGGATTATGATTCTCCAAACCTCTTCTCAGATTGAGACAGCGCCTTGGGGAGGGGTCGAGCAGGATAGCTTCCTTAACCAAGTCGTAGAGGTCGAAACCTGGTTTACGCCCCAAGACTTGATTGAGACCTTGCTAGAAATCGAGCTAGAAATGGGTCGGGTCCGTGAGGTCAAATGGGGACCACGTGTCATCGATTTAGATCTCCTTTATATGGAGGATTTGATCCTCTATAGTCCGGATTTGATTCTCCCTCATCCTTATGTGGCAGAACGGGCATTTATCCTAGAATCCTTAAATGAAATTGCCCCTTACTTTGTGGATCCTGTCCAACGAAAACAGATCCGACAATTGTGGGAGGCTGTGAAAGAAACAAAAGGTAGTTGATCCAAGGGTCAACTACCTTTTGTTTCTTGACAGGTTGATTGAGCAGGAGTATACTAAGCCTAATTAGACTAGGAGTGGAGGGGCTGATGAAATCTTATCTTGTAAAATGGTTGATCGCGATTGTCTTAGCTGTTCTTTTCCTTTGGTTGAGTTTGGAAACGGACTTTCTTCCAAAAGAAGTGTATCCCATTCTTCTTGTCCTGATACTGGCTGTGGTTCTCTATCTTTTTAAGGAGAGGTAATTCTCTATCCAACTAAACTATGAAAAAACCCCTGGGTGCCAACTATTTCAGGCATCCAAGGGATTTTTTGTATACGGAGCTAGGACGAAAGGTCTAGCCTTGGTTTTCTTTATTTGCGGTACAAGCGATCGTATTGGTAAACCGGATCCATAGTGACATGGATACCCAGTTTGCGAAGAACGTTCTTATCTTCATCTGTCAACATCACTGTTGAATGGGCTTCGCTCCCTTTCAAACGCTCCAATTCTTGCATGGCAAGATTCGCCTCTGGATGGTTCATAGCTGTAATGGCTAGGGCGATGAGGATTTCATTTGAATGGAGGCGAGGGTTGTGACTGCCCAAGTGGTTGATCTTTAAGCCTTGGATTGGTTTCACATATTCTGGCTCAATTAACTTGGTTTCTTTATCAATATGGGCTAATTTCTTGATGGCGTTGATGAGAACAGCTGCCGTTGGACCAAATAAGTCAGAAGTCTTACCTGTCACGGTTTCTCCGTTCGGCAATTCGAGGGCCAAGGCAGGATCGCCAGTTTCTTCTTCTTTCTGGCGGGCAAGGATGGTGACTTGGCGATCTTTTGGTGAAATGCCTAAGTCATTCATCAAGAGTTCAATTTTCTTAATAGCCCCACTTCCAACACGCTCCGCTTTTACATCCAGAATGGTTTGGTAGTAACGGCGGATAATTTCTTGCTTAGAGGCTTCAATCGCTGCATCGTTGTCCACGATGGCAAAGCCGACCATGTTCACTCCCATATCCGTTGGGGAAGCATAAGGAGATCTTCCTAAGATGCGTTCCAACATTCGCTTCAAGACAGGGAAGATTTCGATATCTCGGTTGTAGTTGACCGTTGTTTCGCCGTAGGTTTGAAGGTGGAATGGGTCAATCATATTGACGTCGTCTAGATCTGCTGTGGCAGCTTCATAGGCTAGATTCACCGGGTGGTGCAAAGGCAGGTTCCAAACTGGGAAAGTCTCGAACTTAGCATAACCAGATTTGATGCCATTCAGTTGATCATGGTACATATTGGACATGCAGGTAGCCAATTTACCAGAACCAGGACCAGGAGCTGTCACGACAACGAGGTTGCGACTGGTCTGAATGTAGTCGTTTTTCCCCATTCCCTCAGGAGAGATGATATGGTCCATATCCGTTGGGTAGCCCTTGATTGGGTAGTGGAGGTAAGAGGCAATGCCATTCTTTTCCAACTGTTTGCGGAAGAGGTCTGCAGCAGGCTGCCCAGAGTACTGTGTGACAACGACAGAGCCCACATAGATGCCTAATTCGTTAAATTTATCGATCAAGCGGAAAACTTCTTGATCATAGGAGATACCGAGGTCGCCACGCGCTTTTGAGTGCTCGATGTTGCTGGCATTAATGGCAATGACAATTTCCACTTGTTCGCGGAGTTCTTGGAGAAGTTTAATTTTATTGTCTGGTTCATAACCAGGGAGGACGCGGGCAGCATGGAAATCTTCCAGCATTTTTCCTCCAAACTCTAGGTAGAGCTTGCCATCAAATTGGTTGATGCGCTCGAGGATATGATCGCGTTGCAAATTCAAATACTTTTCAGAACTAAAAGCTTGTTTCTTCATTTAAACCTCCAATAAAGAAGCGAGGGTGATCTTTAGCGGTGCTCCGCCTTCCACGCAAGGAAAGGGGAGTGCAAAAGAACACCCGTTGCAATATTCATTCAGTATTATATCAAAAAAACCCCAAAATGGGGGTTTAAAACAATTATTTTGAAAAAATATTAATAATTCTTAATTAAGTCAACGGTTGAACGATCCAATTTTTTTACCAAGGCTTGAAGGAAGGCTTGGGCTTGAAGGAAATCATCCATAGCGTAGAGGGTTTGGTGAGAGTGGATGTAGCGCGCACAGACTCCAATGGTAGTTGATGGCACTCCGCCACTTCGTAAGTGGGCTACTCCAGCATCCGTTCCCCCTTTTCCACAGTAGTATTGGTACTTGATGCCTGCTTCTTCAGCAGTGGTTAGGAGGAAATCCTTCATATTTGGCAACATGAGGTGACCTGGGTCAAAGAAACGAAGGAGGGTTCCCTCACCGATGGCTCCTTGGCCTCCGTAGACATCTGCAGCTGGAGAACAGTCAACAGCCAGGAAGATTTCCGGATCAAACTTGGTCACAGAAGTCCCAGCACCGCGTAGTCCGACTTCTTCTTGGACAGTCGCTCCAACATAGAGTTCGTTTGCTAGGGCTTGTCCGGAGATGGCTTGTGCCAATTCGCTGACCATCAAGACCCCATAACGGTTGTCCCAAGCTTTGGAGATGATGTTTTTCTGATTAGCTGTTAAGATTGCAGTGCTTTCAGGGACCAAGGTGTCGCCTGGACGGATCCCAAAGCTTTCTGCTTCTTCTTTGTTGGCAAATCCACCATCAAAGACAATATCCCCGATTGCTGGAAGAGTAGGACCGTTTGCGCCCCGTGCCAAGTGAGGGGGAACAGAACCAGAAATGACAGGGTAGGACTGGCCATCACGTGTTAAAAGGGTGAAACGTTGGCTGCTGACCACCATAGGGTTCCAACCACCAATTTCAACCACACGGAAGGTGCCGTCTGCCTTGATCTCACTGACCATAAAGCCAACTTCATCCATATGGCCTGCGACCATGATGCGAGGAGCATCAGCCACTTCTGAGTGGCGGACCCCAAAAATGCTGCCCAAGCCATCTGTGACCACTTCATCCACATGTGGAGTGATCTGTTTGCGTAGATAATCGCGAACAGGCGCTTCATGGCCGGAGATGGCAGGAAGTTCTGTTACTTCTTTGATTTTAGAAAATAAATCAGTCATAAGTTACCTTCTTTCTGATTGTTATTTTATCACTTTTTTAGTCGGGATGGTAGTGGCAGTTGAAGGAAAACAGACGAGAGGTTACTTGTTAGGTGTGCCATTCTCCTTTCGTTGTCCCAGCTTGTATTTTGTGTTACAATATGAGGTATGAAAGCTAAAAAAATCATTTTATCCAGCCTTGCAGTAGCTAGTGCAAGTGCTCTTGCCCTTGGGGCCTATAAAATTGCCAAAGATCAAAAACGTTTGCGGACGCAAGAAGAGTTAGTCGCAGAAGTCCGTGAGCAGATGGAGAATATGGGAAAGATTGCGACCCTTTATGTGGAACTCTATGAGTCAAGCGAAGAACGTCTGGTCGGAGGGCTCGTATTTGAGGATGAGCGCCACTATCGCTTTGTCTATGAAGAGGGCCTCCTTCAGTATGAAGAGGAAAAACTATGATCATACCACAGTCCTTAGAGGAATTAGCCCGCTACGTCGAGCAAGAAGGAAAGAAGGTTTTCTTCTTTTCAGCGGATTGGTGTGGCGATTGCCGGTATATCCAGCCATTTTTGCCAGAGATTGAAGCAGAAAACCCTGAATTTACCTTCATTTTGGTCGATAGAGACCAGTATCTAAACTTGGCTAAGCTTTGGGATATCTATGGCATTCCGAGTTTAGTGGTCCTAGACAAGGATCGGGAACTGGGTCGTTTCGTCAATCGTGATCGCAAAACCAAGGCTCAGATTTCAGAATTTTTAGCAGGATTGAAGTAGGAGAAAGAGAAAGAATGATTGTAACCTATAATAAAGAACAAGTCGGTGATGTCTTAATGCTCACCTTGAAAAATAGTGGAGATGCCAAGTTAGCAGTAGAGCGCAAAGGCAAAGTAGCCCGTGTCTACCGTGAAGACAAGCAAGAAACCGTAGCCTGGAATATTTTTGAGGCTTCGACTTTCTTTGCTCTTGAAGGCAAGGGGCAACTTTTCTTGAGTGATGAGCAAGTTGCACGCCTCAATCAAGAATTACAAGCTGAAGGATTTGCAGAGGTCTTGGTCAATGACAAGGAGCCTAAGTTTGTCGTGGGGCAAATCGTTGAAATGGTTGCTCATCCAGATAGTGACCACCTCAACATCTGCCAAGTGGCTGTTGGACCAGACAAAACGGTTCAGATCGTAGCAGGTGCGCCAAATGCACGTGAAGGCCTCAAGACAATCGTGGCTCTACCAGGTGCGATGATGCCAGATGGCAGCTTGATTTTCCCAGGAGCCCTTCGTGGAGAAAAGAGCTTTGGCATGATGTGTAGCCCACGCGAATTGCACTTGCCAAATGCGCCACAAAAACGTGGGATTATTGAATTGCAAGATACAGAAGAGGTGGGAACTCCATTTGACCCCGCCCGTCACTGGCAAGGATAAGAGAGTGGGACAAAAGTCCGGCCCCTCAATTGTCTTTGGATTGTCGAGCAAGACGCAGTGGTTGAGTGGGCTCTACTACGCTGATTTCATCAGCTTTTACAGCCCTACTCAACTGTGCGGAGGTGGGACGACGAAATCGAATTCTAACGAATTACCGATTTCTGTCCCACTCTCTTTTTTTATTTTTTCCTCAAATGGCTAAAAAACTACGAATTATATAAGTAGGAGGAAGAAATATGTACAATAAAGTAATTTTAATCGGGCGTCTAGTGGCAGATCCGGAGCTTCATAAGACCAGTACGGACAAGTCCGTTGCGCGTGCGACCCTGGCTGTCAATCGGCGTTACAAGGATCAAAATGGCGAGCGTGAGGCGGACTTTATCACCCTAGTGGTCTGGGGGAAATTAGCAGAGACTCTTGTCTCCTATGCCAACAAGGGGAGCTTGCTCTCAGTAGATGGCGAGCTTCGAACCAGACGTTATGAGAAGAATGGGACGACCCAATATGTGACAGAAGTGCTCTGTCAAGGCTTCCAGCTCCTAGAAAGTCGCGCTCAACGAGCGATGCGGGCTAATGGAGCGGGAGGGGATCTAGCGGATCTCATCCTCGAAGAGGAAGAACTTCCATTTTAAAAGAAGAAAACGGTGCAGTTAGTCAGCTGTATCGTTTTTTCTTTTTCGAAACTTCTTACTGAAGTTGTAGGGAGAAGTTATTATCTAGATAGAGTCGTAAAACGCATTCATTTTCGTAAGACCTTCAAGCTCTTGGTAAAAAATGCTATAATAAAAGGTATTAAATGCGAACGAAAATATTTGATGTAGCAAAATAATTCGTTTTTAAGAGGAGAAGGGATGGAATTAGAAGAGGAAATTGTTCAAAAGAAACGGTATCGAACCATGGTTTATACAATCATTTGCAGTCTGGTGTTTGTGGTGGTTGTAATCTATGTAAATGCTAGCCAAATAAGACCGATAAAAGGGCAGATGCGGGTCGGTGTGACCTATATGACCATGAACAATGAATTCTATCAAACACTGAATGCAGAGATTGAACGAGTGGCTGACGAAAAAGGGGACTTGCTTCTAGTTCGTAATCCAGAGTTAGACGAAGAAAAACAAAGTCAACAGATTGATTATTTTTGTCAACAAAAGGTCAATGTGATTGTGATTAACCCAGTAAAAGGAGATAGCCCTAAAATCATTGCTTCCCTGAAGAGAGCCAAACAGGCAGGAATTAAAATCATTGCAGTGGATAGTCAGCTCAGCCATTTCACGGTGGATGCCAGTGTGGTGTCGGATAATTACCAGGCAGGGGTCTTGGTCGCCCAGCGCCTGATGAAGCAGAAAAATGAGGCGAAAATCCTACTCTTAGAGCATAAGGGGACAGTATCGGCTGAGCAACGTATTCAAGGGTTCTTAGATACGATTCAGTCGGAGCCTGCCTATCAGGTTGTTGGGAGAGAAGAGACTCGTGGTCAAACAGAATTGGCCTTGCCAGCTGTTTCCCAGGTCATTCAGGATGGTCTGGTATTTGATACCGTCGTAGCCTTAAATGATCGAGCGGCCATCGGAGCCCTTGCGGCAATCAAGGAAAACCAACTAGCCATGCCGATTTCTATCTATGGAATCGATGGCTCTCCAGATATGAAGGTATTGCTCTCAACGACGGATGATATCGAAGGGACGGTTGCCCAATCTCCTCTTAAAATGGGGAGACAGGTGATGCAAGTGATTGAGTGCATGAGGACAGGTAAATCCTACAAGGAGCAATATAAGATTCCAGTTGAGATGATTGATAAGGATAATGTTGACCGATACGATGTCAACGGGTGGCAGTAATGACCAAGCTTCGTGGCATTCGTTATAGTTTAATTTTATTGAAAATTATTAATTTCATCGCCATTTTATTTAGCAGTTCGCTCTACCTACATGCGACCAATTACATCATTGCCAAGGGGCAAGGTTATCAATTGTTGGAGCAATTAAGAGAAATACCGAGTTCACCAGCTCAGAATTTTTTGATCTCCATCCTTCTCTTTGGAGGGATTCTTCTCATTACCTTCTATCGGATGCGCCAAGGGACACAGGAGTGGTCGGTTTTTGACAAATGGAATATTCTAGAAATACTGCTGATGTTAGGTGTCATGATGTCCCTCAGCTTTTCCTACAATGGGATCATCCTTTTGGTGTTTGCCGATATCTTTTATGGCTCCAAAGAGTTTAGCAGTTCCAAGGATAGGCGTTACTGGTTTGCCTTTATCCTTCTGAGTTTTATAGTCCTCCTTGTGACCAATTATGACATTCTCTCTCTAGTTGTGCAGTTGCCGTCGCTAGATGCCTATATCGCCTTTTATCCTTCATCGATTCGGATGCTTATTCTATTTGCTAAAAATGCGCTAGCTTCCTTAAATATGGTTGTCTTTATTATTTCTCTTCTCTTTTACATTTTATCGGTAGTAGCAGAGCACCATCGGATCGAAAAAGAGTTAGCAATGGTATCGCAGGTCAATACGGAATTAAATAGCTACATGGCCCTTTCGGAAAAGATTGCGGAGGACCGGGAGCGTAAGCGGATAGCACGGGAAATTCATGATACTCTAGGCCATGCCTTAACCGGCATCTCTGCTGGGATTGATGCGGTTGGGGTTCTGATTGATATTGACCCTGGTCGTGCCAAGACCCAGCTGCAATCAGTCTCTACGGTGGTACGGGATGGAATCAAGGACGTCCGGGGCTCTTTGAACAAGCTTCGGCCAGGTGCCCTAGAGGATCATACCTTGAGGGATGCGGTTTTGAAATTGGTTCACGAATACCAAGCCATCTCCCACCTGCAAGTCGATCTCACCTATGACTGGGATGAGGTTGATCTGGATGTCATGGTGGAGGATACCGTCTTTCGCGTGATTCAGGAATCCATGACCAATTCTGTCCGCCACGGTCATGCCAGCCATATGCAGATTTCCTTTTTGGTGGAAGATGCCTATATCATGATTCTCCAAGATAATGGGGTCGGTTTTGACCACCTGCAGGTTGGCTACGGCTTGAAACAAATGCGAGAGCGGGTTTCTATCTTGGGAGGAAGGATCGAATTTGCCAATCGAAATGGATTTTATACACGAATTGAATTGCCCAAAGAAAAAGGAGGAAATCTTTTATGATCAAAGTAATGATTGCGGATGATCAAGCGCTGATTCGCGAATCGCTCCAAATTATTTTGTCTGCTCATCAAGATATTCAGGTGACTTCTGCAGTGGCAGATGGTCATGAAGTGCTAGAGCGAATCCCCCAAGATCGACCAGATCTTGTATTGATGGATATTCGTATGCCCAAGATGGATGGTGTGATGGCGACAAAAGAAGTCAAGGAACGCTTCCCTGAGGTAAAAATCATCATTCTAACCACCTTCGACGATGATGATTTCATCTTTCGGGCTCTGAAATATGGAGCTTCAGGGTATTTGCTCAAAGGGGCTTCCACAGAGGAACTCTACCAAGCCATTCAAATTGTCTATCACGGGGGAGCCATGATTAATCCCAATATTGCCAGTAAGGTTTTTCAGATTTTTTCTCAGATGGCTCAGAGCAATTACACAATCTCCGTTTCTGAAGAGTATGTGAGCGACTTATCCCTGACCGAATGGCGGATCATCCAGCAGGTTGGTTTTGGGGAGTCTAATAAGGAAATCGCAGCCAAATTGTTCCTGTCAGAGGGAACGATTCGGAATTACCTGTCAACCATTTTGTCTAAGTTGAACCTGCGGGATCGGACCCAGTTGGCTATTTGGTCTGTTCAAAAAGGTGTGACCACTAAGGATTTTGGAACAGAAAGTGATAGCCGATGAAGAAAAAACGTAAGATTCGAGGCTCCAGATTGTTTCTAGGCTTGCTTTTGCTTTTTCTAGTTGCTGGAGGGATTTGGTGGTGGCGTCAGCCTAAGCTTGTCCGCTTGGGGGTTTACGCTGGATCTAGCTGGGATGTGCCCACCCAAACGGAAGAAAAAGTCTTGGATCAAGCGATTGCTCGTTTCGAAAAAACGCATCCAGGGGTAAAGATTGTCTACGAAAGTGGGATTCCGAAGAATCAGTATGCGAGTTGGTTAGCCAATCAGATCCTCCATGGACAGGAGCCAGATCTATATATGGTATCCAGTACTGAGCTCCCGGTGTTAGCTGCGCGTGGGGCGGTAGAAGATTTGACTCCCTTGATGGACAAACAGGTCGATCCTTCTCATTTTTATCCAGTTGCCCTAGAAGCAGGCAAATACAAGAACCGTCAGTATGCCCTCCCATTTGAGAGCAATCCTGTTTTGATGTGTGTCAATAAGGATTTATTGGAAAAGGAAGGGATTGCTATTCCGAAAGAGGGGTGGACCTTGGAGGAATTTTATACGATTTGTCAAAAAGTGACGCGGGATACAGATGGAGATGGTGAGCTAGATCAGTTTGGAAGTACAGATTATACCTGGAGGGAGGCCTTGGCAGCCCATGGTGGCCAGCTTTTCCGTCAGGATAGCATTAATCTAACGAGTAAAGAAATGAAGCGCTCGCTCTATTTTGTCGAAAAACTCGAAGCCCTTCATGGGAATTTCAATGTTACTTCTAAGGATTTTGATGAAGGCAAGGTCGCTTTTTATCCGATGACCTTGGCCCAGTACCGAACTTATAAACCTTATCCCTATCATGTTGCCAAATATTCGAATTTCACTTGGACCTGTATCCCTATGCCCGGGGCTTCTGGATCAACTCCGTCAACCTTAGTGGATACGTCCTTGTTTGCTCTGTCTTCTCGGGCCAGTGCTAGCAAGGAGGCCAAGGAATTCATGGAATTTTTGACCCAGGACCAGCAGGTCCAGCAGGAACTCTTCCGGCAGTCGCAGGGAACCTCTGTTCTCCCTTCGGTGGTCAATAGTTCGGAAAGTCGGGACCTTCTTAAAGCGGATGATTTCGGGGTTGATTCCTTGACGAATCGGACCCTGGACCAGATTATGAAAAAGGCTGTCCTAAGTACTCCTGGCAACCTACCCGATGATATCTGGGATCGATTGGATTATTTGATTCATAATGCTCTAAAAGCAAAGGATATTGATAATCAATTGCCTCAAATTCAAAAGATTATTGAGGAAATGCTTCGGGAGAAGTTTCGTTAAGAGCAACTAGGCATCTGTCAAGTGACAGATGTCATTTTTTTATTGACAGATGTCAACTTTTCTTTGTGACAAATGACAATAGTAAAACGCTTTCAAAAACAATACAATAAGGTCATCATAAAGGAGGAGAAAGGATGAAGTATCTGGTATTGGTCAGTCATGGTGGACTGGCAGAAGGTCTGAAAAGTTCGCTGGCAATGTTTGCTGGGGATAAGATCGATCAGGTGATTGCGGTCGGACTGAAAGAAGGCAAATCGGTAGATGATTTTGCTCATGATTTTGGTCAGGCTCTAGCACCTTTAACAGATGAGGACTCTGTCTTAGTTCTAGCAGACATTGTAGGTGGCAGTCCTTTGACAACGGCAGCGACAGTGCTAGAGGAGCAAGGAAAGCTGAGTACAGCCTTGATCTTAGGTGGTATGAACTTGACCATGGCGCTGACAGCAGTTGTGATGAAGGACATGATGGAGGGGGCTGATTTAGCCCAGGTGATTTTATCCGAAGCTTCCACAGCCTTGCAAGAATTTACCCTTGCCCCGGTAGAGGGTGACGATGATGAAGAAGATGATATTTAACTAAGGGAGGTTAAAAAATGGTAGTATCATTTGTACGGATTGACGACCGTATGATCCACGGTCAAACAGTAACTCGATGGGCTAAAGAAAAGCCTTGTGATGGCTTGATCGCCGTCAACGACGCAGCAGCTTCCAACAAGGTCTTGATCCAAGCCTATAAAGGGGCTTCAGATAAGAAAACCTTTGTTTGGACCAAGGAAGCTTTCAAAGAAAAATCTGCAAAAGTAACCGAATCAGAAACTCGCTATTTCTTGATTACCAAGAACCCCATCGATATGAAAGAAATTTTGGTCGACCAAGGGTTTGTCCCAGGGGATGTTAAAGAAATCATTGTTGGTCCTGCAAATGACCGTCCAGGTGCTGTGAAATTGGGGAACAACCAATCCATCACCCAGGAAGAAGCAGAAGCCATTGAAGCTATTCAGGCTGCCGGCTACAAGGTAAAATTCCAGTTGCTGCCAGATGTTTCCATCGGTTATTGGGATGATTTTAAATCAAAATTCGGATTCTAGGGGGGAGAGCATCCTAGCTCTTCGTCACTAAACTATACTTACAAACAAAAGGAGCGTTTGTTATGACAGTTTCATGGATTCAAGCAATCTTGCTTGGTATTTTCGCCAGTTTGTCTTCAATGCCTGGTATGGGTGGTACCAGTATCGGGAACTATACTCTTGGACGTCCTCTAGTCGGAGGGTTGATTTCAGGGTTGATCCTTGGAGATGTGACAACCGGTATCATGGTCGGGGTTGCCCTTCAAGTCGTTTATATCGCCTTGGTAACACCTGGTGGTACCGTATCTGCCGATGTGCGGGCTATCTCTTATATCGGAATTCCTCTTTCTATCTTATTTGTTCATGCCAACAATATCACGGGTGAGGCAGCAATTGCAGCGGCAGCAGCCCCTATCGGTGCAGCCGTTGGGACCATCGGTACCGTTCTTTTCTACGGTACTGCAACCATGAACTTGCTTTGGCAACACATCGGTTGGAAAGCCGTTGAAGAAGGAAACTTCAAAAAACTCTACGCAGTTGACTGGGTTTACCCATGGATTTCTCACTTCCTCTTTTCTTTCCTTCCAACGATGATTATCACCAAATACGGTGAAAACATGGTGGATTTGATGAAACAATACCTTCCAATGGATGGTTACTGGATGAAAGCCCTCTTTACAGTCGGTGCTCTTCTTCCATGTGTCGGTATTGCCATCCTCTTGAAGCAAATCGTTACAGAAGTGAGAGACTTCATTCCATTCTTTGTTGGATTCACCTTGGCAAAATCTCTTGGCTTGAACTTGGTAGCGAGTGCGGTGGTTTCATTGATCTTTGCGGTAATCTACTATGAACTTGAAGTGATTAAAACAATGAAAGTCGTCTCTGCTGGAGCAAATGACTTTGACGATGATGAGGAGGATATCTAAGATGGCTGATAAAAAGAAAATTTCAAAGAAAACGCTAACCAAAGCATTCCATCATTGGTATTATGGTCACTTGACCTGTTTCTCTCAAGAACACATGCAAACCTTTGGGTATTTGACTTCTATGCTTCCAATCGTAGAAGAAATGTATGATTCCAAAGAAGAACAAAAAGAAGCTATGCAAACCTATACTGCCTTCTTTAATACCGAACCACAACTGGGATCACTGGTTGTAGGGATTACAGCTGGTTTGGAAGAAGCGCGTGCCAATGGAGATGCAGTAGATGGCGAAACCATCAACGGGATGCGTGCTGGTCTGATGGGACCAATCGCCGGGATTGGTGACTCCTTGGTTGTTGGGACCTTAATCCCTGTACTTCTCGGGATAGCCCTTGGTCTTTCTAAAGACGGAAACATTACAGGAGCTCTCTTCTACATCGTCGTTTGGAACCTTTTGGTATACTTGGGAATGCGTTTCGCCTTCTTCAAAGGTTATCACTTAGGGGACAAGGCTGTAGAATTCCTTGTAGGACCAAAAGGACAAGCCCTTCGCAAAGCGATCAGTGTAGTCGGTGGTATGGTCATCGGTGCTGTAGCAGCGACTTGGGTCTCTGTTACAACAGCCCTCGAATTCAAAAATGCTGACGGAGAAGCCTTCCTTAAAATCCAAGAAAAGATTGATGGTGTTTATCCAGGTCTCTTAACTGCTACCTTTATCACTCTTTGCTGGTGGCTAATGGCGAAGAAGAAAGTTTCACCAAACAAGGTCATGCTTCTTTTGGTCATCATCGCCTTGGCTGGGGTAGCTCTTGGAATCTTTGATCCAGGTCTCAAATACTAAGAGAAAACTAGAAACAGTTTATTGCAACCGGAGCATTGAGAATGAAGTACGTGACCTCCTTTACGAATACTTCATTCTCAATTCTTATTGAAGGAGGCATTTATGCACACCAGACAAGAATTAATAAAGGGGTATGAGACGGAAATTCACTACCAACGCCATATGTTGGAAAACTTGGGTCGCTGGTTTAGTGTGCTCTTTCTCATGGCCAGTATTGGTGGACTGCTGATTTATTTCTTTCACAAAACTTCTCTACTATTTTTGATCTTAGGTAGCTTGATTGCCCTATTTGGGCTAGTAGGGATGTTGCTAGTGGGGTATGGGATGTATCGTGGTCGAGCCAACTTGCAAAAAGTCATCCAAGCTTACCAACAAAAGCTAAATTTAGTTGGCTAGAAATCGAAAGCACTTCGAGATTGAGGTGTTTTTTTCTTGACTATTTTTGACCAAGTGATACAATAGAAACATAACTTAGCACTCGATGTCAAAGAGTGCTAAAATACAGGAATGGAGGAACGATATGTTAAAACCATTAGGAGACCGCGTGGTCTTGAGAGTAGAAGAAAAAGAACAAACAGTCGGTGGCTTTGTCATCGCAAAAGCAAGTCAAGCTGAAACCAAAACAGCAGAAGTCATCGCTGTAGGCGAGGGAGTTCGGACCCTCAGTGGTGAGTTGGTAGCACCAAGCGTCAAAGTCGGTGATACAGTCTTGGTGGAAAATCATGCAGGCGTTGAAGTGAAAGACGGCGATGAGAAGTACACGATTGTTGGGACTGCGAGTATTCTCGCCATTGTTGAAGCCTAAAGAATCAGAAAGGAGAAAGATCTATGTCAAAAGAAATTAAATTTTCATCAGATGCTCGTGCAGCCATGGTTCGTGGGGTGGATATCTTAGCAGATACCGTTAAGGTGACCTTGGGACCTAAAGGCCGCAATGTGGTTCTTGAAAAATCATTTGGGTCACCACTGATTACTAATGATGGGGTAACCATCGCCAAAGAAATCGAATTGGAAGACCATTTCGAAAATATGGGTGCCAAATTGGTATCAGAAGTGGCGTCTAAAACCAATGATATCGCTGGTGATGGGACAACGACTGCGACTGTCTTGACCCAAGCTATTGTTCGTGAGGGGATCAAGAACGTTACAGCAGGAGCGAATCCAATCGGTATCCGTCGTGGGATTGAAGCAGCGGTTGCGACTGCTGTTGAAGCCTTGAAAAATAACGCCATTCCAGTTGCCAATAAAGAAGCCATCGCCCAGGTTGCGGCTGTTTCTTCTCGCTCTGAAAAAGTCGGTGAGTACATCTCAGAAGCCATGGAAAAAGTGGGCAATGACGGGGTGATCACGATTGAAGAATCTCGTGGAATGGAAACAGAGTTGGAAGTCGTGGAAGGAATGCAGTTTGACCGTGGTTACCTCTCTCAATACATGGTCACTGATAATGAAAAAATGGTGGCAGACCTTGAAAATCCTTATATCTTGATCACCGATAAGAAGGTGTCAAATATCCAGGAAATCCTTCCATTGCTTGAAAATATCCTGCAAAGCAATCGTCCGCTCTTGATTATTGCGGATGATGTGGATGGAGAAGCCCTCCCAACTCTTGTCTTGAACAAGATTCGTGGAACTTTCAATGTCGTAGCTGTTAAGGCTCCAGGATTTGGGGATCGCCGTAAAGCTATGTTAGAAGACATCGCGATTTTGACAGGCGGTACTGTTATCACAGAAGATCTCGGTCTTGAGTTGAAAGATGCGACCATCGAGGCGCTCGGTCAAGCAACTAAAGTGACAGTGGACAAAGATAGCACAGTCATTGTAGAAGGTGCAGGAAATCCTGAAGCCATTGCCAACCGTGTAGCGGTGATTAAATCACAAATTGAAACCACCACTTCAGAATTTGACCGTGAAAAATTGCAAGAACGCTTGGCTAAATTGTCTGGTGGTGTTGCGGTCATCAAGGTCGGAGCTGCAACCGAAACAGAATTGAAAGAAATGAAACTTCGTATCGAAGACGCCCTCAATGCGACACGCGCAGCGGTTGAAGAAGGAATTGTTGCAGGTGGTGGTACGGCTCTTGCTAACGTTATTTCTGCAGTTGCATCCCTTGAATTGGAAGGGGATGAAGCAACAGGACGCAATATCGTGCTTCGTGCCTTGGAAGAACCTGTACGCCAAATCGCTCACAATGCGGGTTACGAAGGTTCGATTGTTATTGATCGCCTAAAAAATGCTGAGCTTGGAACAGGCTTTAATGCTGCAACAGGTGAATGGGTCAACATGATTGAAGCAGGAATTATCGACCCAGTGAAGGTGAGCCGTTCAGCCCTTCAGAATGCGGCTTCCGTAGCGAGCCTTATCTTGACGACCGAAGCAGTGGTAGCCAACAAACCAGAACCAGCTCCAGCAGCACCAGCTATGGATCCAGGTATGATGGGTGGGATGATGTAATCTGATACCAATGATTGGTGCTAAAGCACCGAATCATTGGACGGTAGTCGCTATGTTGCGGCCTACCTAATCATCTTACTAAGAAAACAAAGAAGGCATTATCGGCCTTCTTTATTTTCTGTCGTAACCTGTGTGTTTGATTGAGGCTTTGCCTCTAATCATTTGACGCCAACCACTATCAGGTGGCTTGGCTAAACGTCTTACTAGCTCAAAGGGAGGAAAGTATCGTTCCTCCCTTTTCACGTCGTAACCCCGTGGTCAATTTATTAGGTGGCTTTGTAGTTTACGGCAAGCACCATGGTGCCTTACCGAAGTGTCTTACTAAGAAAACAAAGAAGGCAATATCGGCCTTCTTTATTTTCTGTCGTAACCTGTGTGCTTGATTGAGGCTTCGCCTCTAATTATTTGACGCCAACCACTATCAGGTGGCTTGGCTAAACGTCTTACTAACTCAAGGGGTTAGTAGAATCTTTTCAATCTTCGACCAATCATAGGATGAACTGTCTGACGCAGTAGCTGATTGGTTTCTTCCTTCGCTTTTCCAAGCTTGGAAGAGTCCTAATCAGCCTTGCGGGGGCGAGACAACGAACGAATGATTAAAATATTCGTTCTATCTCGCTCCCTTTTCACGTCGTAACCTATGTAATGGCAAGCACTATTGTGCCTTACCGAAGTGTCTTGCTAAGAAAACAAAGAAGGCATTATCGGCCTTCTTTATTTTCTGTCGTAATCTGTGTGCTTGATTGAGGCTTCGCCTCTAATCATCTTACGAACTCAAAGGGAGGAAAAGGTGTTCTTTTCATCTTTATTTTAATGAGTTTCCATAAAATTTCACAATCTTAAAAAGGTTTCTGTTTTACTTATTTTCTTTTGTGTTTCAAAACATTGGAATGATAAAACAACATAGATATATTATTGTCGAGCGAAATGAGTTGTGCCTTTTTCTTTTATTTTTTAATCTGATATCAATCAGAAGTGTTAAAAAAGACAGCTCATTCACACTATGTTTATTTTACTCTTGGTAATTCTTCTGCTTCCTCTTTGCTATTAAAATGCAATACAAAATCCTTTGTCTTGTAACATTTTTAGTGTAAACTAATAGAAGTAGATAAAAGATCTACATCGGGGCAAGGACAGGATTACTTCCCACATATTTGCCTTAAGACAATAAAACTTGATCGAACAAGCGGGTCTCTCAGGAGTTCCTAAAAACTTTTATCGACCTTTTTCATATTAAAAAATATTTTTGCCTGTCCTTGCCAATTAGCTCCTCCAGAATTTTCTGGGGGAGTTTTTTTATTTCATAAACATTTCACATTTCTTTTCTATAATAACTATAACAAATGATGAAAGCGAGTCCAGTTTCTATCAATAAACTGGGAGTCTTTCTTTTAGATGGAGGTAGGAGATGTTTCTCTTGCAACAGGCAATCGCTTATATTTCTCGAAAAAGAACGAGGAATCTGGTTCTCTTTCTGATTCTCCTCTTGATCCTCTCTTGCTTGTATTTCTGTTTTTCACTGATGCAAGTAGGAGGAAGACTGGAGGACCATATCAAGCAGTCGGCTGGGACCAGTTTTGCTCTGACCAGTAAACAGGGGACTGCCCCCTTTGCTCTGAAGGAAGCTAAAAAAGTGCAGCAACTAGCTGGGGTAGGATCCATGGTCCCCCAATATGAAAGTCCCGTTCGCATTCTTGATAAAGAAGCGGTGACGGGACAGCAGTCGGTGGAGCGAGACGATTTGGGGCAGGAAGCCAAGCAAGCGCTAGGCGCTGTATTCACCCAGAAGACAGACCAGCACCTGGATTTCCGCAGTGGTAGTTTCCAACTGATGCAAGGCAAACACTTATCCGACAAGGCTCGCGGGCAGATCTTGATCCACCAAGAGTTGGCTAAGAAGAACAAGCTAAAGGTCGGAGATTCCTTGACTTTATCCAGCTTTCAGATGGGAGAGACTCCTGCCAAAGAGCAAACCTTTAAAATCGTTGGGATCTTTTCGGGTAAGAAACAGGAAAAATTCACAGGAATGACCTCTGATCTGAGTGAGAATCAAGTCTACCTCCCTTATGAGGAT
Source organism: Streptococcus rubneri (assembly GCF_004785935.1). Classification (GTDB taxonomy): domain Bacteria; phylum Bacillota; class Bacilli; order Lactobacillales; family Streptococcaceae; genus Streptococcus; species Streptococcus rubneri. The sequence continues at coordinate 78,270 of NZ_SRRP01000002.1, forward strand.
GCGACTAAGCTTCTTGGTCTCAGTCAGCAAGAAGTGACCCAGGTCACCTTTGGAGTCAAAGATCCTGAGAAAATCGATGCCCTCTTGAAGCAAGTTAAAAGCTTGGATCTGGATTGGCAATCTCTGCGCGTGGTCGAAGATCGCAAGGCCTTTGACCAGATGAAGGAATCCTCTCAGACACTAGAAGGGCTAGTAAGGATCATGATGATCGTCCTCCTAGTGACTGGAGCCGGTGCCCTATCGCTCTTACTGAGTCTCTGGACACGGGAGCGGATCCATGAAATCGGGGTGCTCTTATCCATTGGGAAGAGCAAGGGACGGATCTTTGGACAGTTCCTCTTGGAAGTGGTGCTGGTATCCTTACTAGCGGTGATCCCAGCCTTTCTCATCGGACGGATGGTCAGCCATCGTTTCTTAGAGCAGTTTGTCGGACAGACAGGTCAACAGCAGACCCTAGACTTGCTCAACCAAATCCCTCAAGGCCTTTCCTTAGGAATCGCCTATGCTAGCCTCTTGTGCTTGATCCTTCTGTCGCTCGGTGTAACTACCAGCATGATCTGGCGCAAGACCCCAAAAGAAATATTAACAAAAATGAGTTAAGGAGAAATGACACATATGTTAGAACTCAAGAATGTAGCCTATAGTTACCAAAGCTATAGTGAAGATATCCTCTCAAATGTGAACTATCAGTTCGAAAATGGGACATTTTACAGTATTATCGGTCAGTCAGGAACTGGGAAATCTACCCTCCTCTCTCTCTTGGCTGGTCTGGACAATCCCAAGAAGGGGCAGGTTCTCTTTGATGGGGAGGACATTCAGACCAAAGGGTCTAGCTACCACCGCAAGCACCATGTCTCCCTAGTCTTTCAGAATTACAATCTGATTGATTATTTGACGCCACTTGAAAATGTCCGCCTGGTCAACAAACAAGCTGGGAAAGACATTCTCTTGGAATTGGGATTGGATGAAACGCAAATCAAACGCAATGTTCTTCAATTGTCTGGAGGGCAACAGCAACGGGTGGCCATTGCGCGTGCACTCGTCTCAGAAGCACCTGTCATCTTGGCAGATGAGCCGACAGGAAACTTAGACGAACAGACAGCCGGTGATATCATTGCTATTTTGAAGAAGTTGGCCAAGGAACGCCAAAAATGTGTCATCGTCGTCACCCACAGTAAGGAAGTGGCAGAGGCCTCCGATGTGGTCTTGGAATTGAGTCGACGTAGCCTCGTTGAGAAGAGCAAGTAAGGAGGGAATGCTATGTTACGCAATGCTTTTGCTTATATCACACGTAAATGGCCCAAGTCTCTCTTGCTCTTTGCCATCATTCTCCTCATGGGGACCTTGAGCTTGATCGGACTCTCTATGAAGGGAGCGACCCAACAAGCTTCATCGGAAAGCCTGGGATCCATCACCAATAGCTTCTCCATGCAGATCAACCGCCGGACCAATCCGGGAACCCCTCGGGGAGCTGGGAATCTCAGAGGAGAAGATATCGAAAAAATCAGCCAGGTAGAGGGGATCACTTCCTCCATCAAGCGGATCAATGCCATCGCAGATATCCTAGACCACGAAATCATTGAGACTGAAGAAACCTTACAAAACCAATCTCCAGAGCGGGCTAAACACTTCAAGAATACCTTGATGGTGACAGGGGTCAATGACTCTTCAAAAGAAGATAAGTTTGTCTCTGGGGCCTACAAACTGGTCCAAGGGGAGCACCTGACTGATAAGGACAAAAACCAAATCCTCATGCACGAAGATTTGGCGAAAAAGAATGGCCTCAAGGTAGGCGATAAGGTGCGCCTCAAGTCTAACCTCTATGATGCTGACAATGAAAAAGGGGCTAATGAAACCGTCGAAGTGACCATTAAAGGCTTGTTCTCAGGAAAAAACCAAGCTCCTCTAACTTACGCCCAAGAATTGTATGAAGATACGCTGATCTCTGACTTGGATACAGCTGCCAAACTCTATGGCAATACCGTTCAAACAGCTACCTATGAGGATGCGACCTTCTTTGCAAAAGGGGATCAGGATCTGGATAAATTGATCGAAAAAATCAAAGCCTTGGATATCCCATGGAATTACTTTGACTTGGTTAAGAGCTCTTCCAACTACCCAGCCTTGCAAAAATCTATCAGCAGCATGTTCCAAGTGGCGAACTACTTGTTTATCGGTAGCCTCATCTTTGCTAGTTTGCTTCTCACCCTTCTCCTTGTCTTGTGGCTCAATGCCCGTCGCAGAGAAGTGGGTATCTTGCTGGCTCTAGGGCTTTCCAAAGTGCAGATTGCAGGGCAATTTGTGGCAGAATTGGTCATGATTTCCATTCCAGCCTTCCTCCTCTCCTATGAAGTCGCAGGTCTTCTTGCCAAAGCAGTGGGAGATACGGTGCTCAAAAACGTCACCAGTGGCATTGCCAAACAAATGGCTCAAGAATCCTCTGCAGCCAACCTTGGTGGAGGAGCTGAGGCGGAAAGCTTCAGTAAGACCCTGACAGATATCCATATGGACATCCAACCGAGCCAATTGCTCGTGATTGTTTTGGTCGGTGGGCTTCTCTTGATTCTTGTATCCATCCTTTCTTCTCAATGGCTCTTGCATAAGAAACCAAAGGAACTCTTGGTGGATGTCGAATAAGAGATTGTTTCCTAAAATAGAAATAGGGTATAATAGGAGGTAGAAGTTTCTTAGATAAAAAGGAAAGTGTATGAAGATACTAATCGTAGAAGATGAAGTCTTGATTCGAGAAGGGATGAGCGACTATCTCATGGAATGTGGCTATGAGGTCTTTGAAGCAGGCAATGGGCAGGAGGCCCTGGACCTCTTTCACAGAGAAGCGCCGGATCTAGTCTTGCTGGACATCCAGCTTCCTATCCTCAATGGCTTGGAAGTCCTCAAGACCATTCGCAAGACCAGCTCAGTCCCTGTCCTCATGCTGACGGCCTTCCATGACGAGGACTATAAGTTGACAGCCTTTGGAGAGTTGGCAGATGGCTATCTGGAAAAACCCTTCTCCTTGTCCCTCTTGAAGGTCCGTATCGAAGCTATTTTTAAAAAGCTCCAGCCTTCCCGGGTCTTCACCTATGGAGAGGCACGAGTGGATTTTGAGAGCTACACAGCCAGCATAGCAGGCCAAGCCATTTCCATGAATGCCAAGGAGTTGGAAATCTTGGAATACTTGCTCCAGCATGAGGGCAAGGCCCGGACCCGCTCTCAGATTCTCGATGCCGTCTGGAAGGAGACGGAGGAGATTCCTTTTGACCGGGTGATCGATGTCTATATCAAGGAACTACGAAAAAAACTGGAGCTGGACTGTATCGTTACGGTACGCAATGTCGGCTATAAATTGGAGAGACCATGACCAAACGGAGTATCTTTGCAAAAATCTTTCTGATCACCTTTGCCCTTTTTAGTGGCTTAGTCATCCTTCTACATGCTTCGGTTTACTTTATTTTTCCATCAACCTATATCGAGTCCCAGCGCCAGACGATTTTGAAGAAATCGCAAGCCCTAGCCAAGAGTTTCCAAGGCCAGGAAGAAGGGACCATTGAGTCGGTCATCGACCTTTATTCCAAGACCAATGATATCAAGGTCTCGATTAAGGGCAAGGAAAAACAAAATGCCCTAGAGGTCAAGGATGACCTGCTCGTGAACCCTGATAGCCAGAATAATTCGCTGGTCATTGAAGAGCGAAAGATTCAGACCAAGGAAGGGAAAGACTTAACCTTGCAATTCTTAGCGACCGTCGATTCGCAAAAGGAAGCGCGGGACATCAGTCTGGGCTTTCTTCCCTATAGTCTCCTTGCTTCCTTTGTTCTGTCGCTAATTGCCTCCTATCTCTATGCCCGCATGATTTCTGCTCCGATCCTTGAGATCAAGCAGATGACCAAGCGGATGAAGCGGCTGGATCGGACAGCCAATCTCCCCATTCACTCGCAGGATGAGATTGGCGTTCTCAAGCAACAGATTAACGATCTCTATCACCATCTCCTAGAGGTGATCGACAATCTAGAGCAGCAGAAACAGGAAAATCTGAAGCTGGAGCAGATGAAGGTGGAATTCCTACGGGGAGCTTCGCATGAGCTCAAGACTCCTCTGGCCAGCTTGAAGATTATCCTAGAAAATATGAGGGATAAGATTGGCCGCTACAAGGACCGGGACCGCTATCTGGCGGTCTCCCTCGATATCGTCGATGAGATGAACCAGATCGTCCTAGAAATCCTATCCCTGTCCTCTGTCCAAGAACTGGCCGGAGAGAAGGAGTGGATCCAGCTGGATCAGGTCTTAGAGCAGATCCTCGACCAGTACAAGGTCTTGGCTCAATCCCGCTCGCTCACGATTGACAATCAAATCCCTGACAAAGCAGTTTACATGGACCCAGCCATTCTGAAATTGGTCCTCTCAAATGTCATCAGTAATGCCGTCAAGCATTCGGATGCCGGTGGAGAGATCCAGCTCCGTCTCGAAGAAGAAGGGACGCACTTGGCGGTTGAAAATACCAGTCAAGAAATGGTAGAGATCGCTGAGATGCCAATGACCGCTAGCCGCCAGAAGAAGGAAGGTGGCTTGGGGCTCTTTGTGGTCCAACACTTGCTAGACCATGAGGAACTGGCCTACCAATTTGACAAAACGGCTATGGGCTTACGCTTCCGTATGGAACTGCCCAAAGATCCGCAAGAATAAAAAACTAGCGAACAAGAGAGACTCTTGTTCGCTAGTTTGTATTTAATCAAGCTTTTCGACCTTTAGCAATTGGCCGTGTTTTAATTCATAAATGGTATCCACATAGGTCAGGATAGAGCGGTCATGGGTCACCATGATGGCGCTCTTGTTTTTGGATTTGACTTCTTTCCGGATCAACTGGGCGATTTCTTGCCCTCGATCTGGGTCTAAGCTAGCCGTTGGTTCATCGGCTAAAATGACCTGCGGATTTCCGATGAAGGCCCGCGCGATGGCTGCCCGTTGTTTTTGCCCACCGGACATCTGATTCGGGTATTGGTGGTAACAAGCTTCGATGCCAAGATCTGCCAACAAGGCTTTGACTTCCTCATGGCGTTTTTTCTTGTCCTTTTCCCCCTTCAATTTGGCCACCAGTTCTAACTGATCACCGATTTTCATATAGGAGAGGAGCTGGTGATCTTGAAAGATAAAGCCGAGCAATTCCAGGCGTTTTTGCGTCCACTGGCCTTGGTTGAGGCCGGTCAAGTCTTGGCCAGCGATAGAAATCCGCCCCTCGTCTGCTGATAAGAGTAAACCAGTGATAGCTAAGAGGGTGGATTTGCCAGATCCTGAAGGGCCCAAGATGGCAACAAATTCGTTGGATTCGACGCTTAAATTCAGCTGGTTAAGGACATGGTGCATCTGGCTGCCATCGGCGTAGGATTTTCTGATATTTTCTAATGCGATAATGGCCATCTTATTCTCCATTTCCACCAATGACTTCGATTGGATCTACTTTTTTGATTTTGATAAGGGACAAGGCACCACACAAAATAGAGGTCAGGATAAAGCTAACCGAGATGGTGAGGTTGTCTTTCAGGGTCATAAAGGAAGGGACGCTATTGGGTAAAAATGGCGCCATCATGGTTGCCAAGCCAAGACCAAGCAGTACTCCGATGAGGGAGATGATGGTGAGCTGGGATAGTTGGACATAGGTGATCTGGCTCATGGACATGCCAATGGCCTTTAGGACGCCGAACTGTTTCAACTTTTGCAAGGTCAGGATATAGAAGAAGACCCCAAGGATAGCAGAGGAAGCGAGTAGCAGCACCCACGTGATCATCCGTAGCGTCAGGTTTTGAGCCTTGTAGCCAGGGATTTTATCGATCACTTGCTTCTTATCCGCCACCATTAAGTTGCTGGCTAGATTGCTAGAAGTGATGCTTTTCTTGGTCACAAGGGTTTGGGCTTGCCATTGATAGCTTGGATCTGTTTTTTGCCGCATGCCTGTGTAGGTCTCCGAGCTGATAAAGCCAATCTCGCTATAGCCGTATTTAGCATTTTTCGCAAAGGCCACGACCTTGAGTTTTTGCTTAGAAGTTTTGTCGATCACTTGATCGCCAATTTGGATTCCCTCATCCTCTTTGAAAGAATGGTCCAGAATGACCTCGTTTTTCTGTAAGTCGGAGATCTTGATGTCTGTATCTTCCATGATTGGATTGAGGATTTCTTTTTCATTGTGATCGGTCGCGAAGTAGGTGATATCCAGAGTGTTGGAATCCTCTGTTTTTGAGACGGTTGCCCGCTGGATGGACAAGCCAGAATAGTCTATCCCTTTTATCTTTTGGACCTCATCTAAATCTTTCGCCGTAATGGTTGAAAAGGGGATAATCCCTTCTGAATCCGTCGAAAGGATGTAGTGCAGGGCCCCATAGTTATCGATTTGGGCCGATACCGAACGGCCCAGTCCATTTGTCAGACCAGATAAGAACACCACCATAAACATGAGGATGGTGATGAGGAGTTCAATCAGGATAAACTTCTTGGGTTGGTATTTAATTTCATTCCATGCGATTTTCATATTCGTTCTCCTTTTAGCACGGAGGTGCTCGAGTAGCTCGGCACCTAAACACACTCTACCATCATACCACAAGTGGGGGGATAATAGGGGGCTAGTGTTTGGTAGAGTGTTTCAAAAACATTATTCTTTTTAGATACTTAAATGCCTATGAGATTGTTATTCTTCTTGTTAAGTAGACTCTGATACATATGGTTTGTGGTATACTGGGATTATAGAGAAACGATGCTAAAAACCAAATCGGAGGATAACATGTTAGAAAACTTTATCAAAGAGGCAGATATGCCCCAAGAAGTCATTGAAAAGTATAAGGACCAAGTCCCTGCTGAGTTGGTTCAAATTTGGCAAGAAGATGGTTTGGGAACCTTTTTAGACGGTTATCTAAAAGTCATTAATCCAGATGACTATCTTGAGCTTCTCCAAGATAGTTATTTCAGAGGTGACATCGCTATTCCTATGTTCGTAACAGCTTTTGGTGATGTTATTACTTGGGAAGAGAACGCCTATGTATTGATTGTCCAATACAATATTCAAGATTGTAACATTATAATTAAGCGTCTGTCACATTTTTTGAATTTTTTGGATGATGAATATGTTTTAAGATATTTCGATATTCCACTCTACAAAAAAGCTGTTGCCAAACATGGGCAATTGGCCTACGATGAATGTTTCGGTTTTGTCCCGCTCTTGGCATTAGGAGGCTTTAAAGATGTGGATCACATGGATAAAGTAAAAGTCCTGGAACACATTTATCTCATGTACCAACTCACAGGCGGAGTGTTTGACGATTGATAGAAAAGAACCACCCTCGAGGTGGTTTTCTTATGGCTTTATAAAAGCTGGTACATATGATTTGTGGTATACTAGTCTTGTTGTGAATTTGAACTTTTGATCAATGGTAGTAGCTGTTGTTTTCTTTATGTGGATTAAGCTGATAATTAATTTTATTTCAACTTATAAATTGAACAAATATCGTTATATAAAAAAATAAAAGAGGTATTATGTCTATTTCGTTTACTTATTGTGGAGTTGCATGTGGAGTCCTTTCTATTGATAATAAATTTTATATAGGAATTGATCCTGATTTATCTCCCAAAGGAACTTTAGTTCAGTTTAAAGGATTTGTGTCCGAGAAACAAACTGATGTCAATAATGATAAGTCTCTTCTTAATAAAGTTGATGTATGGCTAATAACTCATGGTCATCATGATCATTTAGATGATGTAGGAAGAAATTATTTAAAGGGTAAAACTGTAATTTCTCCTAATAAGAAAATCTTAAATGGGTTATCTGGCTTAAATAACTTTGTTTTAAAATGGGGCGAAGAAAAGCAGTTTTCTGTCGGTGACTATCTTATTACTATCAAAGCCTTACCAGCCTATCATGCTAGTAATTTCATTATGCAAAAAATAGTTGGTAAAGTTAATGGTTATCAAATATCAATTGCAAGTTCATCAGAAACTAAAGTGATTTATTTTACGGGTGATACTATTTTCTATTCAAATTTAATAAAAAGTGTTCCCAAAAATATAGATGCCATTTTTGCTAATTTAGGTGCTGTAAAATCTGATTCATTTGGTGGACCATTTACAATGGATTTGAAAATGCTAAACCAAATGAATGATCTACTTCAACCTAAAAATATTTATCCAATTCATATTGAAGGCTATAGTCATTACAATACGACAAATAAAGAAGTCGAAGACGCAAACTATACGGTTTTATCTATTGGAGAAACTATTGATATCTAATTGATTAGATGAATAAACGTATAGTAGAAAAGTTTTTGAATAAAAATAATCCAAAGTAGGTCTTAAAATAGAGTTTACTCGTGCCAATACAGATAAAGATTGGGAAGCAGAGGCAGAATTTTTTTAGCTGTGTATTATGAAATTCGGATGAAGAAGAGAAAATTTGTATTCTATTCGTTACTAGTAGTTCTGTTATTATCTTTCAGTGACTTTCAGTACTATAGGCATCAACGGATACATAATATTTTTGATGAAATATACTATGAGGAAAGTGATGTCGGAAGGTATTTGTCCGACATCTTTTTATGAATAATCATCATTGTTACTTTTGTGCTTTTGATACGATATAATAAAAGCACGAAAGTAACAACCGGGAGGCTGAAATGATTCAAAAACAAATACAGGAAATGCTAGATCATCAGTCTATTATTAGAACATCGGATGTAGTTAAAAGTTGAAAGATGGATTGGTGCCGAAAGGTTATCAACTGCACCATGAATTGCCACTTGATGATAGTGGAACCAACGACTTTAGCATTTTGGTCTTGATAAAGAATGAACCTTACCATAAAGTTATTACCAATTATCAAAACAGTATTGCTAGAACAATGAAAATCGGGGACAGTAAGGAAGTTTTGTGGCCAATCATTGGAAAAAACATATATAATTAGTGAGGTAATTAAATGTGGCTTGAACTTTTAGAAAAAATAGAAAGAATTGAATCTGGTTATGGGAAAAAGTTAAATTCTCCAATTGATTTAGATAAAATTAAATCTCTCAGCAAAAATGAAATAAACGAAGTTAAAATATTTATAGAACAAGAATATTCACGATTTTTAACAAAAGTAAATGGTCTTGATTTTAATGGGAGTGTACTTTATGGTTTAAAAACAGATGATAATTGTTCTGCTGAGGTTTATGATTTCTTTGAGTATAATAAAATTTGGCATGAAGTTGAAGGAAATAAACGGTTTGTTTTTATCGGAGAGAACAATATTAGTTGGTTTGTATATGATCCTAGTAACGATGAATATTTAGAATTAGATATGCCATCTGCGGAGGTAGTAGAGAAATTTAATTCTTTGGATGATTTACTTGAAAGTTTTCTTTCAGATGCTATTGAATATGCCTCTTAAAAAGATAGGTAAAATATGATAAATAATTTTCCAACGGCAGATATGGAAACCTTTCAAAGAGAGCATAATGGCAAATAGTTATATCTAAAGAACAAACCACCTTCGAGGTGGTTTTCTTGTGGTTTGATCAAAGCTGGTGCATATGGTTTATGGTATACTAGAGGCAGAGTGAAACGTGAATAGAAAATAAATTGGAGGATAAAATGTTAGAAAACTTTATAAAAGTGGCAGATATGCCCCAAGAAGTGATTGAAAAATACAAGGATCAAGTTCCAGCTGAGTTGGTTCAAATTTGGCAGGAGGATGGTCTAGGAACCTTCTTAGATGGTTATCTCAAAGTCATCAATCCAGATGACTATCTGGAACTTCTCCAAGATAGTTATTTCAGAGGAGATATCGCTTTTCCTATGTTCGTAACAGCATTTGGAGATATTGTTACTTGGGAAAAGAATGCCTATGTGGGAATTGTCCAATACAATATTCAAGATTTGGATATTATTTGTAAGGGGATGGATTTATTCGTTCAATATTTAGATAACGAATATATTACAAAAAAATTTGAACTTGATTTATATAGACAAGCTGTGTCAAAACATGGTGCTCTGTCTTATAACCAGTGTTTCGGTTTTGTTCCTTTACTAGCCTTGGGAGGCTTTAAAGATGTGGATCATATGGATAAAGTAAAAGTCCTGGAACATATTTATCTCATGTACCAGCTTACAGGCGGAGTGTTTGACGATTGATAGTAAATACAACCACCCTCGCGGTGGTTTTTTCGATGAAAACGAGTGTTAGATAAATAGCGAGTCTTTGGATGAGGCTCGCTAATTTGGTGAATATAAATTATTTGATACAAATTTTGGTACAAAAAACAAAATGACAAACAAAAAAGCCTGATATATCAGGCTTCCTGTTGTATTATTAGATGCCCCCTGCATGAATTTGTAAGAACTTTTCATATTGAAAATAAACAAAAATGTTGAAATATAGCTGATTTTAGGGAAATACTTTTAGGTGTTTTCAATGTCAGGATTTAAAAATGGGGCAAAAGTGGGGCAAAAACGAATGACTCGTATTTGGTTTGAAAACCTATAATACCTAATGATTATGCTATTCTAGATATATAGTTTTGTTATAAATAAATGTCAGTGCGAGATCAAATTGGAGGATAAAATGGAAAAACAAATTAATGAAAAAAAAAGCCTTGGTTCCCAAAGCTTTTTAATCTTATAAACTCATTAAAACAACTCCCAGTAAGGTGTGGAATGTTTTTTAGTCTGTGTCATATAAAAATAAATAGAATGAATAGCTATAGCTAGAGCTAAAATGGTTGTAATACTTACTACTATTATAGGATTAGAAGCAAAGATTAAAGAGAGAATCAAGGCAGCCAGATAGAGTGTAGCTTGGACACAGTAGTAACTTTTCGAATAGCGAAGATAGTGTTTGTTATAGGGCCCATTTGCTAGGACAGCAGCTTGGAAGAGGCCAATTCCGATATAAAAGAAGCTGGTTGCAAAGAGACGATTAGCTTCAGGATTCAGAAGAAAACTCATCGATACAGTCATCATCATAAGCCCAATGAAAATAGGATAGTGACTGTAAATTAGAAATAGCCCCTTTTGATTAGATTTTTCATCAATAGCATGGTCGAATTGACCAAAATAAAACAAGAACAGAGAAATCATAATAATGAAATAAAGAACCGAATAAATCGAGAAATTCTCGATTGTAAAGAAGTTAGCTAGCTCCATAATCATCTCTCCAAACGTAATAATGACAAGAAGGGAGATGCGCTCGATTAAATGGGGGAGAACTATCTGGAAATGATCATCTTTACTAATCGAGGTAATTGGCGTAATAAATGTTAGCAGAATACTAGCATAAAGGATATAGACTCCAATGTAAATAGGAAGAAGAGCTGCTAGATAGATTTCTAAACTTCGTAGACCTGTTATCCATAGAAAACCTTTGATACTTTCCCTATGAACATTATCGGTTGATTTTTTAAAAAACTCAACCAAATATTGAAAAAATAAGGTAAGGGTTAATGTACCAATAGCCCAACAGACATAATGAAAATATTGTTGCCAATCATCTTTAATCAAATTGGATATAAAGAGTAAAAGTCCCATTTTGATAAACATGATTACCATGTTAAATAAAGAGTTCTTTCCATAGCGATTGGTATAAACGGTTTGAATCATCCATGAATCAGTGAGAAGCAAGACAGACATGAAAAAATCAAGCAAAGAATTCCAAGTCAAAATACCGTTATGAAGATGGTGAATTAAAGCAGTTACTTTTGAAATCGCAAAAACAAAAACTAGGTCATAAAAAAGTTCTGAAAATTCTACACGTTTATGTTTAATAAGAGTTGTCATCTTAAGTCCTTTCTATTCTAGAAGTACAATTTATTATAACAGAAAATGGTAATGAGAGAAAAGGAGATGCTTAAATAACTTCATGTGACGCGAATTGTCAAAACCTTGGAGCACATTTACCTCATGTACCAACTCACAGGCAGAGTGTTTGATGATTGATAATGAAGAATAAGATTTTACAATAGAAAAGCGAGGATATCCTCGCTTTTTTTATTTAATCTAATAGCTCCTTATTTTCAATTAAGAGCTCTAGTGGAGATTTATCTCTTGCTTCAATAAAACCAGGTTCATATTGGGTATGAAGTGTTCTTTTCTGAGAAGTTGGATCAATATACAACTCTTTTCCATCTTCTGTGTATAGTTGGTTGCCTCTTGTTAGGTAAAGTAAATCCTCTAAGTACTGTCCATCAGTATGTAGGAAATGCTCGATGTATTTGACAGCTTTTAAGATTTCACTTACTTTATCAGAGTATTCATTAGATTCAAGAACACTCTTTTCTAACTCAATCTCTTTACTCGTTCCAAAGAGTTGGGTTGGAGTTGCATTAAAATATTCTGCTATCTTATCCAAATTTGCAAAGGTAGGATAGCTTTTTTGTTTTTCGTAATCAGAGATGGACTGTTTACCGATTCCTAATTACCTCAGTCTCTTCAGTCTGTTAATTTTTTTTCGAAAATTTCTCTTTAATACTAGCTTTCAATTTATCAAATTTTTCACGACGAGCTTCTTTTTTATCCGCAATTAAGCGAGCTTTAGCTTGATGCTCTAAATCTTCTTGAATTTTGAGAGCTGACTCTATCTCTGCCGCAACAGTAGCGACATCCCATCTAGCAATGTCAACCTGATACTTTTCAAAAATAGCATTTAAAACAGATTCATCATTTTCTTGTACAAGTGCAATAATAGCTACTTCGCCATTAGTCAACTTTTTACTAACGGTTGTAATTAATGCCGAATTGATCAATTCTTTGTCTGAACCAACGGAGGCGCCAATTGCTCCACCAGTAGCAAAACCAAAGAGAACACCTAGTGGTCCACCTAAAATTCCGATTAAACTACCAATTAATCCGCCTTCGAAATAATCATCTCCTAGGGAATTCATCAAATCAAAGCTATCTTTGACGTTAACAACACCATTTTCAGCTTTTACAATTGAAGCCTGAGCTAATTTTGTATTTTCAGTTTGAACAAACTGTTTTAATTCTGAAAAGCCTAAAAGGACTATACTGTAAGTGACAAAACAAAACAGGAGGATAGTCCAAATGAGCCACTTACATTAGTCCTGTGAAATACAGAACTAAATCCTTCACTTAAATTACTTGTCTAACTTTTTGGGGTCAGTACAAACAGTGCTTTTTTTGTTGAAATCGCAAAGAATCTAAGCTTTCTTTTTGCAGATAACATTCGCTCTTTTATTTTCGGTATGATTGAGTCGATGCCCCGTTCTCGACCGGTTATTATTGCAACTTATCGAATGCTAGAGCACTATGCCATCACTTTTTGGAAGAATACTTGGAGCAATTCTACGCAGAATGGAATGCGAAAAAGTGATAATTAAAGAGACAAAAAAGCTGAGAATATGATTTCCCAGCTTTTTTGAATGCGATAGAAATAGCAACTAGACTATTTACGAAAGACCTCAATAATGTAGGTGAAGCCAGTAACTAAAAATGCAAAGGCAATGACATAAACGACAAAGACACCTGTAGCCACTGGATTGAACAGAATCACTAGACCTAGTAAAAATTCAAGCAAGGCTACCCACGTGATATTGCTACCAATAATAGGGAAAATCAATCCTAGACGATTGCCTTTAAAGAAAGCAATAATGGCTTCTACAATTAACCAAATTCCTACAATGGTCGGAATGACGACCGGCAGGGTCAAAAAGCCATAAGCAACGAGGTAAAGAGCTAAGAGAAGACTAACAAATCCTTGGAAAAGATAAACAGGTGAGCGAAGCTCTTTTGGTGCAGAGAAATAGCCTAAAATAGCTGCTATAGAAGAAACCAGTAAATCAAATGCAATCCACCAGCTGTAAGCAACAAGATTAGCTACTGGGTTTGTAAATAGGAAAAGTCCTAAAAGGACAAAAACAACTCCTGCAAGGAATAGCAGTAAACGATTAGAAAATTTCATTTCAATACCCCCTATATAGTATAGTTTGCTAATAAAACTATTGTACTTATTTTTATAGAAAATGTCAATAAAATAAATAAACAATTTGGAAGTTTCAGTCTGACTTACAAAAAGAAAAGGAGTTTTCACTCCTTTTCACAGATTGAAGACAAAGTCCTTATAAAAGTGTCTTCTAAAGATTTTAACTTCAATCTGAAGCGAGGTTATCCTCGCTTTTTCTATTTATCAAACAATTCCTTATTTTCAATTAAGAGTTCTAGTGGAGATTTATCCCTTGCTACAATAAAACCAGGTTCATATTGGTTATGAAGTGTTCTTTTCTGAGAAGTTGGATCAATATACAACTCATCTCCATCTTCTGTGTATAGTTGGTTGCCTCTTGTTAAGTAAAGTAAATCCTCTAAGTACTGTCCATCAGTTTCTAGAAAATCTTCGATGTATTTGACAGCTTTTAAAATCTCACTTACTTTATCAGAGTATTCATTAGATTCAAGAACGCTCTTTTCTAACTCAATCTCTTTACTAGTTCCAAATAGTTGGGTTGGAGTTGCATTAAAATATTCTGCTATCTTATCCAAATTTGCAAAGGTAGGATAGCTTTTTTGTTTTTCGTAATCAGAGATGGACTGTTTACCAATTCCTAAATCTTCAGCTAGTTGAGTTTGACTTACTCCTTTTTCTATGCGTAGGCGTGCCAAATTGGGTCCAAAATTTTGAATAATAAAGGTCATGGAAAACTCCTATTCTTTTATTTTTAACTTATTTTATCACCTATAAACTTACAAATCAAGTTTTTAGTTGACTATTTAAAATATTTTTTATAAAATATATTTATAACTTATAAATAAGTTATAAATAATACAAAAAAATAGCTCGTAAGTTTAGGATTGGTGAGTGGGGAAGAAGTTGAGGACAAGACGATGACTTATGACTATTCGAAGCCTTAGAGCTAGAAATTGTGTGGACAAGGACAAGGGCGAGCCTGACGGGAAGTCAGGCGAAGTCCCGAAGACTGCCGTCCAGACAATTTCTAGCCAAGCAAAAGCTGGCTATTCTAACAGCCAGCAAAAAGGGACACTTAGGGCAACGCCCAAAGAACGACGGAACGAGCAATCGTTGATTTGACGGTGTTTCTGAAACCTAAAAAATCTAAAAGAAGGGGGGACAATTTTGTTGGTTTCTATACAAGATTTAAGAAGTATTCAAGAACGATGTGATGTAGGAGAATTAGTACAGCGGTTAGATGTCAGTATTGATAGATTAACGGTTATCTGGGATACAGACATTGGTTCCCTAAGACAAATTTTTAAAAATCTGAAACAGGCAATAAGTACAAGAGTTGATTCATTTGAAATACATGATAACGTACGAGATGATGTATTTACTTTAGCTAAAGATTTTAATGAGTATGATTCAATCAATATTATATTTTTTCAATTATCCACTTATGGAAATGAACAATTGATTCGAATTGATTTCAATCCTAATACTTTAAAAGAATTTGATGGAATGAAAGTATGGAGGCAATTAATGTACTTTGCTAGATTGAATTCATTGACAGTACGTTTGTCTCGTTTTGATTTGGCATTTGACATTTTCAACAGGCCTGAGATCGTTAATTTGCAACATATTAAAGGTGGTGTTACCCATAAGGTCTTCTATGGTCGAGGGGGTGAATTAGAGACGAAATATTGGGGTTCTAGCGGTAGTAATGTACAAGTTAGGTTATATGATAAGAATAAAGAAATCATTGCTCATAAGCGCGAAGAGAAGCTAGATTTGGCTGTAAATCCGTTTTGGTGGAGACTGGAGTTCCAACTTAGAACCAAAGCGATTGGTGAGGAGATGGTCCAAGATATTATGAATCGACTTGATAATTTCGGATTTTATAAGCTAGAACATATTCGAGTGGAGCAAAGAGCATTTACAATTATCTTTCTCAACAATCCTGAACTGTTATCATTGGCTTTTCCAAATTTAAAATCAGACAGCATCAAAAAGAAAAAAACAAGAGTCCGCAAACTATTGAGAGAAGAAACAAACCAATTTGCGGAAGAATTAAAAGAAGTATTAATACAGAATCTCCCTAAATTAAATACAGAATTACAATTACTTGTAGGTGAGTTTCTGAATTTAGAAAATCAATAAGGAGGATAACTATGGATAATAATTTAATTAGTAACAAAGAATTAATTGAAATGGGCTATCGCCCTCATACAGCGAATGATATCATTCATCAGGCAAGAGAATTACTTGTATCACGAGGCTATACATTTTATAATCGCAAACGTTTGATGGTTGTTCCAAAAAGTGTTGTAAATGAGATTCTAGGAACAGAGGTGGCGTAATATGGCAAGTGTTCGTTACCGAAAGCGAGGAGATAGTAATTTATGGACCTATGAAATTCGTAACGAAGGGAAAACTGTTGTTCATAATAGCGGTTTTAAAACAAAAAAACTTGCAGAGTCAGAAGCTGAACCGATTCTGCAAGAACTTCGTTTAGGAAAAAGAATTTCTAGAGATATTTCTCTTGTCGATCTATATCAAGAATGGCTTGAACTAAAAATTATACCGAGTAGTAGGTCGGAAGAGACAAAGAAAAAATATCTTCTCCGTAAAAACACAATTGAAAGATTATTTGGAAATAAAAAAGTCACTCAAATTCGTGCGAGTGAATACCAAAGAATTATGAATAAGTATGGACAAACAGTTGGTAGAAATTTTCTTGGTAGATTGAATACTGGGATTCATCAGAGCATCCAAATGGCAATTGCCGACAAAGTTCTAATAGATGATTTTACACAACATGTCGAGTTATTTTCATCCAAAGAACAACAGATGACAGAAGAGAAATATTTACATACAGAAAAGGACTATCTGGATTTACTTTTAGCAGTAAAGAGAAAATTTGATTACCAACGTTCAATTGTTCCTTATATTGTCTATTTTCTATTAAAAACAGGCATGAGGTTTGGAGAGTTAATAGCGTTAACTTGGAATGAAGTTGACTTTGACAGAGGACTGCTAAAAACATATAGGAGGTTTAATACCCTTTCTCATAAATTTGTCCCTCCAAAAAATAAAACGTCTATTCGGATGGTACCGATAGACGAAGAATGTATTAAGATATTACAAGTCCTAAAAATTGAACAGGAGAAGGCTAATAAAGAGCTAGGAATCAAGAATAGGTATAAAATGATTTTTCAGCATTATGGATATATTCACTTGGTACCAGATATTGCAAGTGTCAATAAAGCTTTGAGTGTTCTTTTAAATGAATTAGATATTTATCCAATTATCACGACAAAAGGAGCACGTCATACCTATGGAAGCTACCTCTGGCACAAAGGATTTGACCTTGGAGTTATTGCAAAAATTCTAGGGCATAGAGATATTTCAATGTTAGTAGAAGTATATGGACACACTTTAGAAGAGAAAATTTTTGAAGAATTTAATCAAATTAGAGATGTTTGGAAAGATTGCTCATAAAAAAATGTGGGGCAAATGATGGGGCAAATCAGTTATAGACAAGCAAAAAAGCCTTATAAATCAAGGCTTTTTCCTGTTGATTTAGATGCCCCCTGCAGGGCTCGAACCTGCGACCCATAGATTAAGAGTCTACTGCTCTACCAACTGAGCTAAGGAGGCAAAAAAAGCTGTATTGGTGCCGAAACTTCACGGTTTGTATTGAACCCGCGCAATTAAGCAGGTGGGCAACTTGCTCTAACTGAAGCTGCTTCCGCGTGATACGGCCTGCATGCTGTTAGAAGTCCTTTGTTTCCCTAATAATACAAAAAATAGTCGGTCAACACTTAAGTGTGAAGTCGTACACCACAGCGTTTCTATATGTATATGATACCATATTTCAAAAAAATTTCAAGGGAAAATCTCAATTTTTTGGAACCGATGTCACCTTTTCTTGAGTTGATCAATCTTCTCTTTTGTCGTCCCTAGGGCTCGCTCGTATTTGCCATTCTCATTAGGAGTGAAATAGGAGGTACCCTTCAGCTTGTCTGGTAGGTAGTCCTGTTGGACCCAATTACCAGGATAATTGTGGGGGTATTTGTAGTCTTGGGCATTCCCCAAGGTCTTGCTTCCAGCATAGTGGCCATCCCGTAAATGGCGGGGGATAGGAAGGTTGCCCGACTTACGGAGGTCAGACAAAGCCTTGTCCATGGCGACGTAGGCCGAGTTGGACTTAGGCGAAAGGGCCAGGTCGATGACGATGTTGGCGATGAGGATGCGGGCTTCGGGGAAGCCGATGCGCTCCGCTGCCTGAAGGGCTGTCACCGTATGGATCTGCGCATCTGGATTAGCCAGACCGATATCTTCGTAGGCAATGACTGTCAAGCGACGAGCTAAGCTGGGCAGATCTCCAGCTTCGATCAAACGAGCGGCATAGTGGAGACTAGCATCGACATCGGATCCGCGGATGGATTTTTGAAGAGCAGAGAGGACGTCGTAGTGGCCGTCTCCATCTTTGTCCATGGTGATGTAGCTGCGCTGGAGGCTGTTTTCCATGATCTCGAGACTGATGTGACGAACGCCATCCTCCCCTTCCTTGGTAGAGAGGACGGCTAAATCGAGAGAGTTATAGGCAGAACGCAGGTCCCCATTGGTCGAAGTGGCGATGAAATCCAAGGCCTCCTCGTCGAGGGTAACAGGAAAGTCAAAGCCCCGCTCAGAGTCCCCCAGCGCCAACTGGATAGCCTCTTTGACCTGCTCATTGGTCAAGGGTTCCAACTCAAAAATCTGTACCCGACTGCGAATGGCAGGCGTCACGGAGAAGAAAGGATTTTCGGTCGTAGCGCCGATCATGATGACCAGACCGCTTTCGAGCAAAGGCAGGAGAAAATCTTGCTTGGTTTTATCGAGGCGATGGATCTCATCCAAAAGCAGGACCAAGCCACCTGAAAACTTAGCTTCCTCTGCGATCTCTTGCAGGCGTTTTTTGCTGTCGACGGTTGCATTGAAGGTCCGAAAGGCATACTTGGTTGTGCCCGCGATGGCAGAAGCAATACTGGTCTTGCCAATCCCTGGTGGGCCAAAGAGAATCATGGACGAGAGACGATTGGCCTCCACCATGCGGCGGATGATTTTCCCTGGACCGACCAGGTGCTCTTGGCCGATGACCTGGTCGATGGTTTTTGGGCGCATGCGCAGGGCGAGATTGTCCGGCATGAGGGTCTCCTTTCTAGCTTTGTCTCCTTTAAAAGAGGCAGTTTTTATGGTAAGATTGTAGTAACTATTGTATCATATTCCGCTCTAAGAGTGGGAAATTAGAAAGAGGACACGATGTCTAAATATGGATTTTTGGATGTTTTAGAAGAGGAAATGGAAAAGGTCTTTCCCTTTGACTTTGAGATCAATTGGGATAAGAAGAATCATGCAGTAGAAGTGGCTTTTCTCTTAGAAGTACAAAACACAGGAGGGGTTGCTTTGGTCGATGAGTCGGGCGAAGAGTCTGACGAGGATATCTTCTTTGAAGAAGCTGTTATCTTCTACAATCCAGCCAAGTCTCATATGGAGGAAGATGCCTATTTAACAGCGATTCCTTATGAACCGAAAAAAGGCTTGTCTCGGGAGTTTCTAGCTTATTTTGCGACCTTCCTAAAGGATACAGCCGAGCTGGCCTTGGATGACCTCATGGATTTCTTAGCAGACGAAGAAGCAGAGAGCTTTGAGATCGTCTGGAACCAAGAAGTTTTTGAAGAAGGCAAAGTTGGTCTAGAAGAAAGCACCTTTTACCCTTATCCGAGATATTAGAAACGAGTGGGAGAGTTGATGAAAAAACTTGGGACCTACCTGGTTTACAGCCTGTCCTTTCTTCTCTTGATAGGGGCTTTTGCCTTGGGGACGATCGCCTTTACGGAGTTAGGTTTTCAACTAGTTTTTGTACCGGGGTATCTCTTCACTTTTTCTAGCATGTATCTCATTTTCATTCTCCATGAACTGGGGCATGCTTTTTGTGGCTATCTGACGGGCTATCGGCTCGTCGCTTTAGGCTTGGGAAGTTTTCTCCTGACTAAAAAAGCAGGGAAGTTTCGTCTTAGCCGCACGGCCGTTCTGAAAAATGTCGGTGCCCAGTATATTGGACTAAAAGAGGATGAAAGTGACCAACGAATGATCTTGATGCTTTCCGGTGGGATATTGGTTCATTTGACTTTACTTATCGTATCCATCCTTTTTGGAGTTCTGACACAGAGTTGGTATTTTGCAGGCACTTGGATTTGTCTCAATATCTCCTTCATTTTGGCCAATGCTCTCCCCTTTGGGATTACAGATGGAGCTAAAATTTTAGAATTGATGCGCCATCCTGAAAATGTACCCTATGCTTATCTAGGATTGCGCCATTCTGCTCAGACCCTGTTAGCACCAGAAGATTACGATCTAAAAGATTTTGTTAGACCTGTTCCTGAGGAGGCGCAAGGAGGCTTTGTGGAGGGTGTCTTAGCCCTTCAAGGAGAAGTCTTGATTCTAGAGGGCAATCGCGAGGCGGCTAAAGAGCAGTTTCAGTCTTTACTGGAGAGGGCAGATAATCCGATGATTCAAACGGCCGTTCAGTTATCTCTGTTGCATATCGCCTTGTTGGAAGGAGATCATGAAAAAGCAGAGGAATACGCGACCATTCGACGAGTCAAGTCTTTTTTGTCGATGAAATTGACCAATATACAGGCGGTCCAAGCCTGGTATCAATTTACCGTCAAGAAGGATTTGGCCCAGACCCACAAGGCGATCAAGCTTGCTAGACAGAAGATGGATGTAAGTCGCATGTTGCGGGATGAGAAAGCCTATTACCAGCAGTGGTTAGATGAGTTAGAACAAGCAATACAGGAAGAAGAGACTCAGCTGAGCTGAGAAAAGGAAAGAGAGCTGTACGATGCTTCAGATATTTAAGCAGTTATTTAGTAAAAAATCCCAAAAATCTCAAGAGCGTGAGTCGATCCTTCCTCGAAATCGCTTTGCGGATCTAGATTTCGAGCGAATATTGAAGTTTGGAACTCGTCGCCTCGTTAATGAGGAGGGACGCTACGCAGAGGATGGTAAAATCACAGAACTTGAATTTCCTGAAGATTTTGCGGAATTTGAATTTCTAGTTGGTTTTAAGACGGAGGAAGAAGAGCAGTTTCAACAACTATTAGCTCGTTTAAATAGTATTGACAATGCCATTCAGTCTTGTTTGGAAAGTGAGATGCAACAACCCATCCCTCAGTTTGCCAAGGATTTGGGCTATACTCAGAAGAGGTGGGAGAAAACTTTTTACTTCCATCCTTGGGTATTAAGTTTTGAGGAAAATCCGCCTAATCTTCGCTATGTTGCAGATTATGTGAATGATGAATTTACCGTTTATTTTGCTAAAAAACATGGTAGATGGCAGGCATACTGGGATGCAGAGTGCCAAAAGGTGATTGAAGAAGGCTAGCTAGGTTATGATAAGAAAAGGTCATCATCATGGAATTATTGGATAAACACTTGGATTTTACGGGTTGTAAGATTGCTTTGATTTGTGATGGGCGAATTTTGACCATCTTACGCGATGATAAACCAACTCTTCCTTGGCCTAATCTGTGGGAGTTACCAGGAGGTGGCCGCGAAGGGGACGAGAGTCCTTTTGAGTGTGTAGCGCGTGAAGTTTATGAGGAATTGAGCATCCAACTATTGAAAGATGACATAGTTTGGTCTTGGATCTACCCCAGCATGTTAGATGAGAACAAAAACTCCGTCTTTTTAGTTGGGAAATTGACACAGGAACAGTTTAATAGTATTGTCTTTGGAGACGAGGGACAGGGCTATAAGTTAGTGAGACTTGAAGAGTTTTTGGCGTCAGATCGGGTCGTTCCCCAATTACAAGAACGAGTGCGCGATTATGTGGAGGAAAGTTTATGATAAGACTTGAGAAAGCAGGAGCAGAGGATTTAGAAACCATTATTGCCATTCAAAGAGCCAGTTTTAAGGCAGTCTATGACAAATACAAAGATGAATATGATCCCTATCTAGAAGATCGCGAGCGAATTAAATGGAAATTAGTTGAGCGACCCTATAGCTATTACTACTTTGTGAAAGAAAACGAAGAGAAGATTGGTTTTTTACGAATTCATACCAATGAAGAGTTAACGGAAGCTTGGTTGGGGACCGCAGCGATTCTGCCTCCGTATCAGGGAAAAGGGTATGGATCTGAAGGATTACGCTTGCTAGAAGAGGAATTTTCAACCGTTAGACAATGGGATTTGTGTACGGTGTTACAAGATGCAGGCATGGTCGCGTTCTACGAGAAGAATGGCTACCATCAAACCCATATCGAGCCTGAAAAAGAAGGTATGGATATGGTCTACATGAAAAAATTGATAGAGAAATAGAAAGGATGGTTCGGTTAAATTTCTAAACTGAACCCGCCCTAAACACGGTGCCAAAAAGATAAACTTCTCTTAGACACAAGTGTCTTCAGAGAGTTTCCTATTTTGGCTTTGTGTTTTACGGGCTTGGTATCTTAATAATGGAAACATGGCAAGAGTTAAAAGTTACAGTGAAGCGTGAGGGAGAGGAGTTGGTCTCCAATCTCTTGATTGAGTTAGGTGCCCAGGGTGTTGCGATTGAAGACAGTATGGACTATGTGGGCAACGTCGATCGCTTTGGTGAGATTTTCCCAGAGGTCGAGCAACAAGAAGAAATTGTGGTGACAGCCTACTATCCGGAAACGGTTGATGTAGCAACGGTTGAAGCGGACTTACAGGCTCGTCTGACAGAATTGACAGACTTTATGGATCTGGGAGAGGTCAAGATGGGGACGTCTGCCTTGGCTGAGGAAGACTGGGCCGACAACTGGAAGAAATACTATGAACCAGCTCGCATTACTCATGACTTGACCATTGTGCCATCATGGACGGACTATGAAGCAACAGCGGGAGAAAAGATTATCAAGCTGGACCCTGGCATGGCCTTTGGAACAGGAACCCACCCGACGACCAAGATGAGTCTCTTTGCCTTGGAGCAGGTTCTTCGTGGTGGCGAAACAGTACTAGATGTGGGGACAGGTTCAGGGGTTCTTTCCATTGCTAGCTCGCTTCTAGGTGCTAAGGAAATCTTCGCCTATGACCTGGATGATGTAGCGGTTCGGGTCGCTCAGGAAAATATTGAGCTCAATCCTGGCATGGAAAATATCCATGTGGCGCCAGGCGATTTGCTTAAAGGCGTGGAGATTGAGGCAGACGTCATCGTGGCCAACATCTTGGCGGATATCCTCATTCATCTGACAGAGGATGCTTACCGCTTGGTCAAGGATGAAGGTTACCTGATCATGAGTGGCATTATCAAGGACAAGTGGAACATGGTGCGTGAGTCAGCAGAAGCAGCTGGATTTTTCCTTGAAACCCACATGATCCAAGGGGAGTGGAATGCTTGTGTCTTCAAGAAGACCAAGGATATTTCTGGTGTGATTGGAGGCTAGCATGCAGCAGTATTTTGTCAAGGGGAGTGCAATCTCTCCTGTCACCATCGAGGACAAGGAAACCAGCAAGCACATGTTTCAGGTCATGCGTTTGAAAGAAGAGGACGAGGTTACCTTAGTTTTTGATGATGGGATCAAGCGTTTGGCGCGCGTGGTCAATGTGGAGGCTCGTCAGTTGGAGCTAATCAAAGAATTAGCTGATAATGTGGAACTGCCGGTCCAAGTGACCATCGCATCCGGCTTTCCTAAGGGAGACAAGCTGGAGTTTATCACTCAAAAAGTAACCGAACTGGGTGCCAGTCAGATTTTGGCCTTCCCTGCAGACTGGTCCGTTGCCAAGTGGGATGGCAAGAAACTGGGTAAAAAGGTCGAAAAACTAGAAAAAATTGCCCTTGGAGCAGCAGAACAAAGCAAGCGGAATCATGTCCCGAGCATTACCCTCTTTGAAAAAAAAGCAGACTTTCTAGCTCAGTTCGACCAGTTTGACCGCATCGTGGTGGCCTATGAAGAGTCAGCCAAAGAAGGCGAAAGCGCTGCTCTTGTACAAGCTGTAAGTGGTCTTGAAAAAGGGAGCAAGGTTCTCTTTATCTTTGGTCCAGAAGGAGGTCTCTCACCTGCTGAAATTGAAAGTTTTGAAGCTAAAGGAGCAGTCCTTGCAGGCCTTGGCCCTCGGATTCTCCGTGCAGAAACCGCCCCACTCTATGCACTTAGCACAGTGAGTGTTGTTACAGAATTAATGAAAAACGCGTGAAGGTAGATCTTCACGCGTTTCTTTTATATCTTATTTTATTCAGAATTTATTCGTTTTCTTATTTTTTATATATTACAAATTAATAAATATTTTATAAAAAATGGAGTATTTGTATAAAAAGGGAGCCTACGTTCGGGATTTCTGGCTGATAGTGCTGGAAAGCTCCTCAAATAGCATGAAAGTCAATCGGACTAGTTTTCATATAGAGCTAAAAGTGATAGAATAGAAGGCAAGAAAGTGGAGAAAACTAGATGCCGAAAGAAGAACCTTTAACAGGGGGCCAGGTTATTGCCCTTACAAAAAAATACTTGTCGGGAGAGGATGTTGCATTTGTAGAAAAAGCTCTCCTTTATGCAGTCGACTGCCATAGTGGGCAATTCCGTAAATCAGGTGAACCCTATATCATCCACCCTATTCAAGTTGCCGGCATTTTGGCAAAATTGAAGTTGGATGCTGTGACGGTTGCCTGTGGTTTTTTGCACGACGTTGTCGAGGATACAAACGCGACCCTAGATGATTTAGAACGTGAATTTGGGCATGATGTCCGAGTGATTGTTGATGGAGTGACCAAGCTCGGGAAGGTCAAATACAAGTCCCATGAAGAGCAGTTGGCAGAGAACCACCGCAAGATGCTCATGGCCATGTCTCAGGATATCCGTGTCATCTTGGTCAAGCTAGCAGACCGCTTGCACAACATGCGGACTTTGAAGCATTTACGCAAGGACAAGCAAGAACGGATTTCCCAGGAAACCATGGAAATCTATGCACCGCTAGCCCACCGTCTCGGGATTTCCAGCGTCAAGTGGGAATTGGAAGATCTATCCTTCCGTTATCTGAATGAAGTCGAGTTCTATAAAATTTCCCATATGATGAAGGAGAAGCGTCGCGAGCGGGAAGCCTTGGTAGAAGAAGTTGTCCAAAAGATCGAGTCCTATGCGGCAGAACGCCACCTCTATGGGAAAATCTATGGTCGTCCTAAGCATATCTACTCCATCTACCGCAAGATGCAGGATAAGAAGAAACGCTTTGATGAAATCTATGATTTGATTGCCATTCGCTGTATCCTGGAATCACCGAGCGATGTCTACGCCATGCTGGGCTATATCCACGAGTTGTGGAAGCCTATGCCAGGCCGTTTCAAGGACTACATCGCCAATCGGAAGGCCAATGGTTACCAGTCCATCCATACCACTGTTTACGGTCCAAAAGGTCCCATCGAGTTCCAGATCCGTACCAAGGAAATGCACGAGGTTGCTGAGTACGGGGTTGCGGCACACTGGGCTTATAAGAAAGGAATCAAGGGCCAAGTCAACAGCAAAGAATCGGCTATTGGGATGAACTGGATCAAGGAGATGATGGAACTCCAAGACCAGGCGGATGATGCCAAGGAATTTGTTGATACTGTCAAAGAAAACTATCTAGCCGAAGAGATTTATGTCTTTACCCCAGATGGAGCGGTTCGTTCTCTTCCAAAGGATTCTGGACCGATTGACTTTGCCTATGAGATTCATACCAAGATCGGGGAAAAAGCGACTGGTGCCAAGGTTAATGGCCGTATGGTTCCTTTGACTACCAAGCTGAAAACGGGTGACCAGGTTGAAATCATCACCAATCCAAATTCATTTGGACCAAGTCGTGACTGGCTCAATATCGTCAAGACCAGCAAGGCCCGCAATAAGATCCGCCAATTCTTTAAGAACCAAGACAAGGAACTCTCGATCAACCGTGGACGAGAGTTGCTCATGGCCCAATTCCATGAGCATGATATGATTGCCAACAAGTTCATGGATAAGAAGCACATGGACAAGGTCTTGCAAAAGACCAGCTACAAGACCGAAGAGGCCTTGTTTGCGGCCATCGGTTTTGGAGAAATCGGAGCCATCTCTGTCTTTAATCGTTTGACGGAGGAAGAGCGTCGAGAAGAGGAAAAGGCCAAGGCGCGTGCAGAAGCTGAGGAGCTGGTCAAAGGTGGCGAAGTCAAGGTTGAAAACAAAAAAGACACCCTCAAGGTCCGCCATGAAGGTGGCGTGGTCATCCAAGGGGCTTCTGGTCTCTTGATCCGGATTGCTAAGTGTTGCAATCCCGTCCCAGGAGATACAATTGTCGGTTACATTACCAAAGGACGTGGGGTTGCCATTCACCGTCAAGACTGTATGAACCTGCGGGCTCAAGACAACTACGAGCAACGCTTGATCGACGTCGAGTGGGAAGACAATAACACGACCAAGGATTACATCGCCCATATCGATATCTACGGCCTCAACCGTGCAGGCCTTCTCAATGATGTCCTTCAAGTCCTCTCCAACACGGCTAAGATGATCTCAACTGTCAATGCCCAACCAACCAAAGATATGAAATTTGCCAATATCCACATTTCCTTCGGGATTCCAAACCTGTCTATGTTGACAACGGTTGTGGATAAGATTAAGAGTGTGCCGGAGGTGTACTCTGTTAAGCGTACCAACGGCTAATCGGCTGCTCAGTTATCTTTTATTGCTTCGTTAGCTCGCCTCGCCGTACTTCAGTACTGTCTTCGTCTCGCTGCCTTGCCCTAAAAGCAACTGAACAGCCTTTGGTTTTCGGATAGTCTGTCTGAGTCTCACTGCCTTGTCTGATGTCGATTTTCTTTGAAGATTGAGGAGCGTGGTCAGAACTCTTTTATTGCTTCGTTAGCTCGCCTCGCCGTACTTCAGTACTGTCTTCGTCTCGCTGCCTTGCCCTAAAAGCAACTGAACAGCCTTTGATTTTCGGATAGTCTGCCTGCGTCTCACTGCCTTGTCTGATGTCGATGTTCTTTGAAGCTTAGTGGTGAGCCCAATAGATTGTATAAATAGGATAATAAGATGAAATTAGTAATTCAACGGGTCAAAAGGGCCTCGGTTTCTATTGACGGTCAAGTTTATAGTCAGATTCAAGAAGGACTTCTTCTCTTGGTGGGAGTGGGTCCTGAGGATGACCAGAAGGATTTGGAATACGCAGTACGAAAGGTCACGCAAATGCGAATTTTCTCGGATGAAGATGGGAAGATGAATTTATCTGTTAAGGATATTCAAGGAGAAATCCTCTCGATATCTCAATTTACCCTCTTTGCCCAGACAAAAAAAGGCAATCGTCCAGCCTTTATTGGGGCGGCCAATCCAGAGATGGCCAGCCAGCTCTATGATGATTTTAATGATTTGTTGGAAACGGAAGTCCCTGTCAAACGAGGGGTCTTCGCTGCAGATATGGCAATCGAACTCATCAATGATGGGCCAGTGACCATCATCCTCGATACGAAAAATCCATAGAAAAACATGCTCTTCATCAAAGGGCATGTTTTTCTATGTAAAGTTGTTGGGCAATCAGGTGATTGATCTGGATGTCTTGGTCTTTGATCTGGAGCTGATAGAGGCCAGTGTAATCGTCGTAGCCTTTGAAGAGAATGTCATCTCCAATGGTCAGCTGGATCTGGTCTAAAAAATTCAGCAATTCAAAGCTATCCTGGACTCTTCGCAAACGAAAGATTCCCGGTTCGCTGACATCACTCAAACGGTCCTGGTAAGCCTCGATGAGAAGTTTTCCTTTCGGTGGAATGGTTCCTCCGTGGGGGCAGGTCTTAGGATTGTCTAACATCTGGTCAAGTTTATCGATAAAGCGGTCGGAGACAGTATGTTCGAGCACTTCAGCTTCTTCATGGACTTCTTCGGTCGTATAGCCCAGTTTTTTGAGCAAGAACACTTCGATCAAGCGGTGCTTGCGAAAGAGATCAGAAACCGTTTGGAGGCCGAGCTCGGTAAGCAGATAGCCGTGGGTCTTGTCCTTGATGAGGAGATTCTCCGAGATCATGCGTTTGACCATCTCAGTCACGGCTGGAGGCGAAACCTGCATCCGGGCCGCAATCTCTTTGTTACTAATTTTTTCATGTTGCGTGCCGATTTCATAGATGCACTTGAGGTAATCTTCTTTATTTGGTGTCATAGGGTCCTCTTTTCTTCGCTTCATCTAGTATATCAAAAAAAGCGTAAAATGGCTTGGCCAGTGGATAGGAATTGTCTGGGAGGGAGAAAGATGATAGTATAGAAGCATAAACCAAGAGCAATGTGGAAAGGAGGGTGCAAATGCAGCGACAGGAATTGGAAAAACTGGGTTGGACGACCAGAGGTCTCAGCTACTTAGAAAAACGACTGCAGTCTTGCGAAGATGAAGCAAGAAGGCAAGACTGTTACCGCTCTGTCTTTGTCTTTGCCAGCCCTCTTTTCCAAGAGATGTGGCAGAGAGAACTGCAAGGGTTGACGGCAGGTCGTGCCCAGGCCCTCTTAAGAGGGATCATGCACCTCTGTCTCATGCCACGGGATTTATCGGGGACCTGTGAGGAGGCTGCCTTCTTATTGAAGCGGTTCTGGCCAGATTGCCCCCCTCATTCATCTTTTTGGTCCTCTTTTTCAAGAGTGGTCCAAGTAGCTTTTGCTCAGGAACCATTAGCTAGCAAAGAGGGAGACCAGCTCTTAAAACGCCAGATCCACCAGTTCCGATACCTGCTCTCTGCCTACCAGGCCCAGTGGATTCGGGAGAATTATGCCAGAGCGGGGCAGACTGATGAAGAGGCGCTACAAGCTTACTTGCAGGAGACAAAAGGGATCAAAATCGATGCTTATGCGGCAGCTCGTCTCCATAATAAGGTCTATGTAGATCAAGACGGCCAACTCGCCTTCCCATCTCGTGCTCAGGCCCAGTTGAATTTTAAGATCTTACTCAACTTTCATACAGAGTATATCCTGGATCAGGGTGGCCAGTTTCTCAACGAAGTGGATCCGAATCAGATTTCTGAAAATGGCATTGTCAATGGAGCCAGTTTCAACTATGGCTTAGCCAGAGGCCATGCCCATAAGGACTTGGATATCGATCCCGTCAAACCGTGGGATCCAGCTTTTCGCAAGAAGGTTCTCTATCAGCAAGGTGTTCGCTATCTAGCCCCGAAGAATGACCGCGGAGAGCAGGGCTATTGGAGTCGGAAGGGAACCTTTGCACAAGGAGGCAAGAGCTACAAGCAACAGGTAGCACGGCGCGTGCGGAGTTTCCTCAGAGGCATCCCACGCTTACGTTGGCGAGTCCTCCTCCAGAATGGACTCCATCGGATTTTATAGTAGTCCTCTTTCGGATTGAAGACAAAGGCCTCTTAGAAGCTCACCTAAGGAAAGTCTCTGAACAGATTTTGTAGATATAGAAAAGAGGTCACAGACCTCTTTTTCGTTTAATCAAGTGCTTTGACGGCTTCGATTGCAGCCTCGTAATTGGGCTCACTGTTGATGTTGTCGAGGTATTCAACGTAAGTGACCTTGTTATCCGCATCTAAGACCAAGACAGCGCGCGCGAGCAAGTGCCATTCATTGATCAAGAGGCCGTAGGATTTTCCGAAGGAATGGTCGAAGTAGTCTGAAAGCATGATGGCATTTTCGATCCCTTCTGCAGCACACCATTTGCCTTGGGCGAAAGGAAGATCGACAGAGACGGTTAAGACCACAGTATCTTCCAGGTCAGATAAGGCTTGGTTGAAGTGACGTGTTTGAGTGGAACAGATACCTGTGTCAATGGATGGGATCACGCTGAGGACTTTTTTCTTGCCAGCAAAATCAGCCAAAGATTTTTTCTCCAAGTTAGGGGTGGTCAGTGAAAAGTCGTGAGCAGTATCGCCAACTTGAAGTTGAGAGCCGGTAAAGGTAACAGGGTTTCCTAAAAATGTTGTCATAGTAAAGACTCCTTTTTTCTTTTCATTGTACATCAATGAAAGAGGGAGGGCCACTCATTTGACTGGAAAATCATTTCGAGCCAGGAACCTTATTTGTTCAAACCTTCTGCGATTTTCTCTAAATTCCATTTCATCATGCTGTAGTAGCTGTCGCCTTCTTCCCCTTCTTTGGCAATCGAGTCAGTGAAGATTTTTGCAAAGATAGGGATATTGGTATCCTTAGACACAGTTTTCATAGGTCGTTCATCGACACTGGATTCGACAAAGAGGGACGGTACTTTGGTTTGACGCAATTTCTCTACCAGCGTTTTGATTTGTTCGGGTGTCCCTTCTTCTTCCGTATTGATTTCCCAGATATAGGCAGATGGGACGCCGTAGGCTTTGGAGAAGTACTTGAAGCAGCCTTCGCTGGTCACGATCATCTTCTTATCCTCTGGGATGTTCTTGAATGCTTGCTTGGCTTCTTGGTCTAGCTTACTGAGTTTTTCAGTATAGGCTGCTAGATTTTTTTCGTAGAAGTCCTTGTTTTTTGGATCTTTGGCGATCAATTGTTTGGCAATGTTTTTAGCGTAGATGATTCCATTTTCGAGATTGAGCCAAGCGTGAGGGTCTTCTTTTCCAGCTTGGTTTTGGCCTTCTAGGTAGATGACCTCTACGCCATCGCTGGCAGCGAAATAGTCCTTGTTTTCTACTTTATTGGCATTTTTGACCAATTTAGTAAACCAAGCATTGCCACCGGTTTCGAGGTTGATCCCATTGTAGAAGATCAGGTCTGCTTGTGAAGTTTTTTTGACATCTTCTGGGAGTGGTTCGTACTCGTGGGGATCTTGACCGACAGGAACAATACTGTGTAGCTCGATTTTATCCCCCGCGATATTTTTGGTGATATCGGCAAGGATGGAGTTGGTGGTAACCACCTTCAATTTATCGGATGAGGACTTGGAAGAAGAGTCTTTGCTACAGGCCATAAGACCAAATAAGAGTGCCACAAAGAGGGCGAGGACAGAAGTGATTTTTTTCATGTGTTTCTCCTTTAATGAGGCGAAAGAGCGTGCTTGTTCTTTCTCTGCTTAGGAGCGATAAAGAAGCTGATGAGAAAGAATATTGCAGAAGTGAGGACAATACAAGACCCGACGGCGATGTTGAAGCTATAGCCAATAAAGAGTCCCAGGATGGATGCAAGAGCACCTAATCCCGATGAAAGGAGCATCATGGACCAGAGGCTATTAGCATAGAGATAGGCTGTCGCAGCGGGTGTGATGAGCATGGCGACGATGAGAATGGTCCCGACACTCTGCATAGCAGTGACAGAAACCAAGGTCAAGAGCACCATGAGGAGGTAGTGATAGATCTTGACCCGGACGCCCATGGATTGAGCCAGAACAGGATCAAAAGATGTGAGCAGTAAGGGTCGAAAGAGCAGGCAAATCACCAGCAAGACCGCCACCCCAACACCGATGGTTATCCACATATCCTGGTCTTGTACGGCCAAGATATTCCCAAAGAGGATGTGGAAGAGGTCGGTGGAACTTTTAGCGACTCCGATCAGAATGACTCCTAAGGCGAGGAAAGAAGAAAAGGTAATCCCAATCGCAGTGTCGCTCTTGATGATGGAGTTGCTCTTGATATAGGTGATCAGGATGGAAGCTAAAAGCCCGAAGGCAATGGCGCCAATAAAGAAATTGATGCCCAGGATAAAGGAAAGGGCCACACCTGGAAGGACCGCGTGTGAGATGGCATCTCCCATGAGAGACATGCCTCGCAAAATGATGAAACATCCGACTGCACCAGCGACGATCCCGATGGCAATAGCTGTAATGAGAGCATTTTGGAGGAAATGAAATTGTTGTAATCCATCGATAAATTCTGCAATCATCTGATTTCACCTCCTATAAAAAGTTCATGACCGTAGGCTGCGTGAAGATTCTCTTTGGTAAAGGTTTCTTCTGTTTTCCCAAAAGCAATCAGTTTGCGATGAAGGAGCAGGATCTGGTCAAAATAAGCTGGGACCTTGCTCAGATCGTGATGGACGATCAGGATGGTCTTGCCTTCCTTTTTCAAGGTTTGGAGTGTCTGCATGATGATGTCTTCGCTGACAGAGTCAATCCCAGCAAAGGGCTCATCCAAAAAGATGACATCTGCTTCTTGGACCAAGCAGCGGGCGATTAGGACCCGTTGGAATTGCCCTCCTGAAAGTTGGCCAATCTGGCGATCCGCTAGATCAAGAAGATTGACAAGTTTCAAGGCATTTTCCACTTTTTTCAGATCCTCTTTGCTTTTTCGCTTGAAGATCGAAAGATGGGGGTAGAGTCCAAGCGAGACACACTCCCGCACCGTGATGGGGAAGTGGAAATCAATAGCGGTCTTTTGTTCGACGTAGGCCACCCGTTGAAGAGCTTGGCCGAGATCTTTTTGATCGAGCAGGACCTTTCCCGAATGAGGGAGAAGTCCTAGCATGGCCTTGATCAGGGTTGATTTTCCAGCTCCGTTGGGTCCAAGAATGCCTAGGATGGTTGGACCCTGGATGGTGAGGGAAAGATCCTCCAAGGCCAGTGTTTGCTGGTAAGCAACACTTAGATGTTGAATTTGAATCATGATTTTACTCCTTTAACATTAATATACATGAATGAAAAAATTAAGTCAAGTTAATTTTTGAAATAATTTAGATTAACTCGCTTGTAATCATTGAAAAATAGACCTATTTTTGATAAGGTTAATAGAAAAGAATGAAAGTGAGAAGATCATGGTACGTTTACAAGATGATTTTTATGATTACGTCAATGGGAAATGGGCTGAGACAGCTGTGATTCCAGATGACAAACCGTCAACCGGTGGTTTTATGGACTTGGTCCAAGATATCGAAAACTTGATGTTGGATATCACTGGGAAATGGCAACAAGGAGAAGAATTGCCTGAAGACAGCATTCTGCAAAACTTCGTCAAATACCATAAAATGGTGGCAGATTTTGATGCGCGAGAAGCAACTGGTGTGGCTCCAGCTATGCCCTTAATCAATGAAATCAAGGCTCTGACTTCTTTTGAAGACTATACCAGCAAGCTGGGAGCCTATGAACTAGCTGGCAAACCAAATCTCATGCCATTTAGCGTGTCACCAGACTATATGAATGCCCAAATGAATGTTTTGTGGGGAGAAGCACCGGCTCATATCTTGCCAGATACGACCTACTATGAAGAAGGTAACGAAAAAGGTCCAGAATTACTAGCTATCTGGCGCCAAATGATGGAAAAACTCTTACCAAAATTTGATTTCTCAGAGAAAGAAATCAAAGATATCCTGGATAAAGTCATCGCGGCGGATGCAGAATTGGCCAAATATGTCTTGTCAAATGAAGAAAGATCCGAGTACAACAAACTCTACCATCCTTATGAGTGGGCAGATTTCAAGGCCTTGGTTCCAGAATTGCCACTCGATACCTTCTTTACAGAAGTGATCGGACAAACTCCGGATAAAATCATCGTGCCAGAAGAGCGTTTCTGGAAGGAATTTGCACCAAAATACTATTCAGCAGCCAACTGGGAAACCATTCATGCAAGATTGAAACTCAGTGCAGCCGTAGATTGGACTTTATTCTTGACCGAAGAAATCCGTGTCTTGGCTGGTGAATATGGTCGTACGATTGCAGGTATTCCAGAACCTCGTCCAAAAGAAAAGGCGGCCTTGTCATTAGCAGAAGTACCTTATAGCCAAGCGCTTGGACTCTGGTATGCAGGCGAAAAATTCTCACCAGAAGCGAAAGCAGACGTAGAGCATAAAGTAGCGACCATGATTGAGGTCTACAAGGATCGTCTGGAAAAAGCAGACTGGCTCGCTCCTGAAACTCGCGAAAAAGCTATTGTCAAGCTCAATGTCATCACACCGCATATCGGCTACCCTGAAAAATTACCAGAAACATACGCCAAGAAGATCATCGACGAGAGCAAGACCTTGGTGGAAAATGCTCAAGCCCTTTACGAAATTTCCATTGCCCATACTTGGAGCAAGTGGAACCAACCAGTCGATCGGAGCGAATGGCACATGCCAGCTAATATGGTCAATGCCTACTATGATCCGCAACAAAACCAAATCGTCTTCCCAGCAGCGATCTTACAGGCGCCTTTCTACGACCTTCACCAATCGTCATCAGCTAACTACGGTGGAATCGGTGCAGTCATCGCCCATGAAATCTCCCACGCCTTTGATACCAATGGCGCTTCCTTTGACGAGCACGGTAGTTTGAAAGACTGGTGGAAGCCAGAAGATTACGAAGCCTTTACCGCTCGGATCCAAAAGGTTATCGATCAGTTTGAAGGTCAAGACTCTTACGGTGCTAAGATTAACGGGAAATTGACCGTTTCTGAAAACGTGGCAGACCTAGGAGGAATCGCTGCAGCCCTTGAAGCCGCTAAGAAAGAAGCAGACTTCTCCGCAGAAGAATTCTTCACCAACTTTGCTCGCATCTGGCGCATGAAAGCTCGGACAGAGTACATGCAACTCCTCGCAAGTGTCGATGTCCATGCACCAGGAAAACTCCGTACCAATGTCCAATTGCCAAACTTTGACGAATTCTTTGAAACCTTTGATGTCAAAGAAGGAGATGGCATGTGGAGAAAACCAGAAGATCGTGTAATTATTTGGTAAACTAAGATAGGAGAGACGATTCTGTTTACCGAAACTTCCTGCAGAAAAATAGGAAATCAATGCCGCATTCCATGAATGCCAATTGATTTATCTTTTTCCAAAGGAAGTAGTCTCAACTTCAGTTAAGCAATTGATTGATTTTCTTGATCGCTCGTGAAAAAAACTAAAAATCCCCGAAGCCATGTTTCAACTGACTGAAACTAGCTTTGGGGATTTTTGAGTGGATTAGAAATAACAGTGAATGTCATGATCTAAAAAAACTTGCTGGTAGTCATATAAATCTTCTGGATGCAGAGCCTTTATTCCTTCCATTTCATAGCGACGTCCTAAAAGCTTGTATTTGTTTTCTCCAAACTGGTGAAATGGGAGAAGCTGTACTTCATCAATGTTTAAAGAATTAAAAAGAGAAGCAAATTCTTCAGCATCGTTTAAAGAGTCATTGAAATTAGGGATGACTGGAATACGTAAAACGATTGTTTTGTTTTGAGCAAAGGCATAATGAATATTTTTAATAATCAGATGATTGTTGACTCCGACAACCCTCTTATGTTTAAGTGTATTGTAATGTTTAAGGTCTGTATAAATAAAATCGACATACTGAATGAGATCGACAAATTTTTCATGTTCAACAAAAGCTGTCGTTTCGATTGCAGTATGAAGTCCAACTTCTTTCGCAGCTTTTAAGATAGATTTGGCAAATTCAAATTGAGCAAAGATTTCTCCACCAGACAGGGTAAGGCCACCACCAGATTCTTCATAGAAGTCAACGTCTTTTAAGACATCATCTATGATTTCTGTGACTGTTTTTTCTTCTCCCGTGATAGTTTCCTTTTTAGTAACAGCATCTAACATTTTTTCAGGATTTGCACGCTGGGATTCAGGATTGGAGCACCATGGACAACGCAGGGGACATCCTTTTAGAAATACAGTAGTTCGGATGCCAGGGCCATCATGGATACTAAAGTGTTGGATGTTAAAGATAATGCCACGATTTTGTTCCATATTTTGCTCTCCTATCAATCTAGTAAGTCTATTATACATTATTTAAGAAACTAATTCAATTACGAACGAAAGTTTATTTTGTTTTGAATTCACTCGAAAATTTGCTAAAATAGAGAAGAGGTAAAAACAATGCAACGTTTAGATGAAATATTGAAATTAGTATCGGAGTTTGAAAAGATTGATGTTAATAGCTTGTCGGAGAAATTACAAGTCTCTAAGGTGACTATTCGAAAGGATTTGGATAAGCTGGAATCAAAAGGATTATTGCATAGGGAGCATGGCTATGCAGTTTTAAATAGTGGAGATGATATCAATGTTCGATTGTCCTTTCAATATGATACCAAGAAAAGAATAGCCCGGGAGGCCGCTAAATTAATTAAGGATAACGACACTATTCTGATTGAATCAGGCTCTACGTGTGCCCTACTAGCGGAAGAAATTTGCCAAACAAAAAAGAATGTCAAGATTGTGACAAATTCTTATTTTATTGCAGATTATATTCAGGAATATGATTCCTGTAAAATCATATTACTGGGTGGTGAGTTTCAAAAAGAATCGAGAGTGACTGTAGGTCCGCTTTTGAAAGAATTAATTCGCTCGTTTAGAGTTCCCTTTGCTTTTGTAGGGGTTGACGGATATGATGATGAACTTGGCTTTACTGGGAAAGATATGATGAGAAGTGAAGTTGTTCAAGCTATGTCCGATGTTTCTAAAGAAGTGATTGTCTTGACAGATTCAAGTAAATTTGAGAAATGTGGGACTGTCAGACGATTTGCACTTTCACAAGTTTCTAGAGTCATTACGGATAAGAACTTATCTCAAGAAGCAAAAGAAAAACTGGAGAACTCACAAACAATTTTGACATTAGTATAGGGAGGAGACGCCAATTGAAAGATGAACGGAAAAAGTTACTTGCAAAATTAGCCTATTTATACTATGTTGAAGACAAAAGTCAGTCGCAGATCGCGGCAGAAACTGGAATCTACCGTACAACTGTCAGCAGAATGTTAGCGGAGGCTAAAAAAGAGGGAGTTGTAAAAATTGAAATTGAAAATTTTGATACTCGCCTCTTCCATTTAGAAAATTATATCAAACAAAAATATGGCTTGAAAGCTATCGAGATTATCCCAAATCTAGTTGATGAGCCACGAGAAAGCCTTGAAAAGCGGCTAGCGCAAGCAAGTGCTGTCATGCTTCGAAATTTGATTGAAGATGGAATGACAGTTGGTTTTTCATGGGGCAAGTCTCTCAGATTAATGGTGGAACAAGTTGGAACTAAGCGTTTGGATGGTGTTCAATTTTATCCCCTAGCTGGAGGTCCAAGTCATATCCATGCCCGCTACCATGTCAATACTCTAATCTACAGTATGGCGAGTAAATTTCATGGAGAATGTCATTTTATAAACGCGAGTGTCATTCAAGAAAATTCTGAGGTAACGGAAGGCATCTTATCTTCTAAGTATTTCGAGGACTTGAAAGCTAGTTGGCGTTGTTTGGATGTTGCGGCTGTAGGGATTGGTGGCTATGCAGATAGCAAGAATCCTCAGTGGTTTGATATGCTAACAACAAATGATTTTAAGAAATTGGAGTCGGAACATGCTGTAGGAGAAGTCTGCTGTCGTTTCTTTGATCAAGAAGGTATCCCTGTTTATCCTGAATTACAGGAAAGAACAATATCTATCACATTGGAGGAATTGAGAAAGGTTCCGAATACCATCTCGTTAGCCTACGGTGATCAAAAAGCAAAAGCAATTTTATCGGTTTTAAAAGCCAACTATATCAATCATTTAGTCACAGATGAAGCGACAATCTTAAAAGTTTTAGAATTAGATGGTGATCAGCAATTTACTAAAAAATAGGACAGCAAGGATGCAGTCCTTATTTTTTTGAGTTGAACAGCACAAATGTGCAAAAACCAAAAACAATAATCAAATGTTGTAGTTTTTATTGACCGGCAAAAATATAAATGGTATATTGACAATAGAAAAAGCGCTTTCATTAGATTTACAAAGGAGTGTAGTGCACATGGAAATAATTGTTGCAGACCAAATTATTATGGGCTTAATTTTAAATGCGGGTGATGCTAAACAGCATATTTACCAAGCTTTATCATATGCTAAGGAGGGTGATTTTACATCTTCTGAAGGCGAAATTGCAAAAGCAGATGCAGCATTGCTAGAAGCGCATAACTTGCAAACAAAATTTTTAGCCCAAGAAGCAGGTGGGACAAAGACAGAGATTACAGCTTTGTTTGTGCACTCACAAGATCACTTAATGACTTCAATCACAGAGATCAACTTGATTAAAGAAATGATTGACTTACGTAAAGAACTTTCAGCGAAACAATAAGGAGGAAAAAGAAAATGAAAATTGGATTGTTTTGTGCAGCAGGATTTTCAACAGGGATGTTGGTAAATAATATGAAGGTGGCAGCTCAGGAATTAGGCATTGACGCTGAAATTGAAGCATATTCTCAAGCGAAATTAGCAGATTTTGCTCCAGAAATAGATGTCGCTTTGTTAGGGCCACAAGTAGCTTATACTTTGGATAAATCAAAAGCAATTTGTGAAGCAAACCATATTCCTATTGCTGTCATTCCTATGGCAGATTATGGAATGCTAGATGGTAAGAAAGTATTAAACCTAGCCCTAGAATTGCTAGGAGAAAAATAAGGAGGCTTCTCATGTCTAATTTTAATTCTCAGAAAATTATCGCTCCAATCATGCGATTTGTAAACATGAAAGGAATCATTGCTCTTAAAGATGGGATGTTAGCAATACTGCCACTAACAGTAGTTGGTAGTTTGTTCTTAATTATTGGGCAATTACCATTTGAAGGGCTTAATCAAGCCATTGCTAGTGTGTTTGGGGATAATTGGATCGAACCTTTTATGCAGGTGTATTCTGGAACATTCGCTATCATGGGGCTAATTTCTTGCTTCTCCATTGGTTATTCTTACGCTAAGAACAGTGGAGTAGAACCCTTGCCAGCGGGAGTTTTGTCCCTGTCTTCATTCTTTATCTTGTTAAAATCTTCTTATGTACCAGCTAAGGGAGAACCGATTGGCGATGCCATTGCAAAAGTATGGTTTGGTGGTCAAGGGATTATCGGGGCCATTATTATTGGTCTGGTAGTTGGTGCAATTTATACTGTGTTTATCCAAAGACACATTGTTATAAAAATGCCAGAACAAGTACCTCAAGCCATTGCCAAACAATTTGAAGCGATGATTCCTGCTTTCGTGATTTTCTTACTATCAATGATTGTCTATATCGTATCAAAAGTAGTGACAAGTGGCGGTACCTTTATTGAAATGATTTATGATGTCATTCAGGTTCCTCTACAAGGTCTCACAGGATCACTTTACGGAGCGATTGGGATTGCTTTCTTTATTTCATTCTTGTGGTGGTTTGGTGTTCATGGCCAATCAGTTGTCAACGGTGTAGTAACAGCCTTGCTACTTTCTAACCTAGATGCAAATAAATCAATGTTAGCGGCTGGGAATTTATCTGTTGAAAATGGTGCCCACATTGTTACCCAACAATTTTTAGATAGCTTCCTTATTTTGTCCGGATCAGGTATAACCTTTGGGTTGGTTGTTGCCATGCTATTTGCTGCTAAGTCAAAACAGTATAAAGCTTTGGGGAAAGTTGCAGCATTTCCTGCAATCTTTAATGTCAATGAACCCGTCGTATTTGGATTTCCAATCGTAATGAACCCAGTTATGTTCCTTCCATTTATTTTGGTTCCAATTTTGGCTGCAATAATTGTTTATGCATCAATTGCTATTGGATTTATGCATCCATTCTCAGGTGTGACTCTTCCTTGGAGTACACCAGCCATTATATCTGGATTTATGGTTGGAGGTTGGCAAGGAGCAGTAGTTCAAGTACTTGTTCTTGTGACCTCGACAGTTGTATACTTCCCATTCTTTAAATTCCAAGATAATCTTGCCTATAACAATGAATTACAAGCTGAAAAATAGTGCGTTTATTAGGTATGCACAGATGTGCGACTAGAATAGAATTTATATGTATAATCCATAATTCATTGAAATTCGTAAAATTTAATGCTACTATAGTTACGAAAGAAAACAAAATAATTTCAAAAGAAAGGTTTTGAAAAAATGAAACAAGTAGAAGTAGCAAGTACAAGCATTAAAACAGAATATTTTGGAAGCCTCACTGAACGCATGAATAAGTATCGTGAAGATGTCTTAAACAAGAAGCCTTACATCGATGCTGAACGTGCTGTTCTTGCAACTAAGGCATATGATCGTTATAAGGAACAACCAAATGTTCTTAAACGTGCCTATATGTTGAAAGAGATTCTTGAAAATATGACAATCTATATTGAGGATGAATCCATGATTGCTGGAAACCAAGCATCCTCTAATAAAGATGCTCCAATTTTCCCAGAATATACTTTAGAGTTCGTTCTGAAGGAATTGGATCTTTTTGAAAAGCGGGATGGTGATGTCTTCTATATTACGGAAGAAACGAAAGAACAGCTCCGTAGTATAGCACCGTTCTGGGAAAATAATAACTTACGTGCAAGAGCTGGAGCTCTTCTACCTGAAGAAGTATCTGTCTATATGGAAACAGGATTCTTCGGTATGGAAGGGAAGATGAATTCAGGAGATGCTCACTTAGCAGTCAATTATCAAAAATTATTGCAATATGGCTTGAAAGGTTTTGAAGAAAGAGCTCGCCAAGCTAAAGCAGCCCTAGATCTAACGGATCCAGCTAGCATTGATAAGTACCATTTTTACGATTCTATCTTTATCGTAGTTGATGCAGTGAAGTCTTATGCCCAACGATTTGTAGAATTAGCTAAACAACTTGCTGAAACAGCAACTCCTGAACGCAAGAAGGAATTGCTTGAAATTGCAGAGATTTGCTCAAAAGTTCCATATGAGCCTGCAAGTACATTTGCAGAGGCTGTTCAGTCTGTTTGGTTTATCCAATGTATTCTTCAAATTGAATCAAATGGTCACTCACTTTCATATGGACGTTTTGACCAATATATGTATCCATACGTTAAAGCTGATTTGGAAAGTGGACGGGAAACTGAAGAGAGTATTGTTGAACGCTTGACCAACCTTTGGATCAAGACTATTACAATTAACAAAGTACGTAGTCAAGCACATACCTTCTCATCTGCAGGTAGTCCGCTTTATCAAAACGTTACGATTGGTGGTCAAACACGTGATAAGAAAGATGCCGTCAACCTATTGTCTTATTTGGTGTTGAAGTCAGTTGCTCAAACTCACCTTCCTCAACCAAACTTAACTGTTCGTTATCATGCTGGTCTGGATGCCCGCTTCATGAACGAATGTATTGAAGTTATGAGGCTCGGATTTGGTATGCCTGCTTTCAATAATGATGAGATTATTATTCCATCCTTTATTTCAAAAGGTGTTCTTGAAGAAGATGCTTATGATTACAGTGCAATTGGTTGTGTAGAAACAGCTGTTCCAGGTAAATGGGGATATCGCTGTACAGGTATGAGTTATATGAACTTCCCTAAAGTTTTGCTCATTACGATGAATGACGGAATCGATCCTGCTTCTGGCAAGCGCTTTGCACCAAGCTTTGGTCATTTTAAAGACATGAAGAGCTTCGATGAATTGCAAACTGCTTGGGACAAGACTTTGCGCCACTTAACCCGCATGAGTGTGATCGTAGAAAACTCTATCGACCTATCTCTTGAAAGAGAAGTGCCAGATATCCTCTGTTCAGCTTTGACAGATGACTGTATTGGACGTGGAAAACACCTAAAAGAAGGTGGAGCTGTCTACGATTATATTTCTGGTTTACAAGTGGGTATTGCAAACTTATCCGATTCACTTGCAGCAATCAAGAAACTGGTATTCGAAGAAGGACGCTTAACGCCACAAGAGCTATGGCATGCTCTGGAAACCGATTACGAGGGCGAACGTGGAAAAGAAATCCAAGAGATGCTTATCCATGATGCACCGAAGTATGGAAACGATGATGACTATGCGGACAGCTTAGTTCGAGAAGCATACGATATTTATGTGGATGAAATTGCTAAATATCCAAATACTCGATATGGACGTGGGCCAATCGGAGGAATTCGTTACTCAGGTACATCTTCTATTTCAGCCAATGTAGGACAAGGTCGTGGAACATTAGCTACTCCGGACGGTCGTAATGCCGGGACTCCACTTGCAGAAGGATGTTCTCCATCCCACAATATGGATCAACATGGCCCAACATCTGTTCTAAAATCTGTCTCTAAATTGCCAACAGATGAAATTGTTGGTGGTGTTTTACTGAACCAAAAAGTAAACCCACAAACTTTAGCCAAAGAAGAAGATAAATTAAAACTTATTGCTTTACTCCGTACGTTCTTTAATCGTCTACATGGATACCATATTCAATACAATGTGGTTTCTAGAGAAACGTTGTTAGATGCTCAAAAACATCCGGAAAAACACCGTGACTTAATTGTACGTGTTGCTGGCTACTCAGCCTTCTTCAATGTACTATCAAGAGCAACACAAGATGATATTATTGGACGGACAGAGCATACTCTATAGTAAAGAGGTATGTATATGGAATTTATGCTTGATACTTTAAATTTAGATGAGATAAAAAAATGGGCACGAGTGTTACCCCTTGCTGGGGTAACTTCGAACCCAACAATTGCTAAAAAAGAAGGGAACATTGATTTTTTTGATCGTATCCATAAGGTGCGGGAAATCATCGGAGGATCTCCTTCCATCCATGTTCAAGTTGTCGCAAAAGATTATGAAGGAATTTTAAAAGATGCGGCCGAAATTCGAGAACAATGCGATGAAAATACCTATATTAAAGTTCCAGTAACACCTGAAGGACTTGCTGCAATTAAAGTGTTAAAAGCAGAGGGTTACAAAATTACTGCAACAGCAATCTATACTGTTTTTCAAGGACTGTTAGCTATTGAAGCAGGAGCCGACTATTTAGCACCTTATTACAATCGTATGGAAAACTTAAACATTGATTCAGCTCAGGTTATTTCTCAGTTAGCGAGTGCCATAGAGCGTAATCATTCATCAAGCAAAATTCTAGCAGCTTCCTTTAAAAATGTGGCTCAAGTTAATCGAGCATTTAAAGAAGGAACACAAGCAATTACGGCAGGGGCAGATGTCTTTGAAGCAGCTTTTGGAATGCCTTCTATTGCAAAAGCAGTAGATGACTTCGAGGCAGATTGGTCAGCCGTTCATCATAAGAATACAATTTGATAAAGGAGGAGTGTATGAGAAATTTTGCAAGCCCATCCCGTTACATTCAAGGTGAAAATGCTTTATTTGAAAATGCAAAACCTATTTTAGAACTGGGGAGTCATCCCGTTTTACTCTGTGATTCAGTAGTCTATGATATCGTCGGGGAACGTTTTGAAAAGTATCTCCTTCGGTATGGCTTTACAGTCTTGCCAGTGTTCTTCAACGGTGAAGCTTCTGATAATGAAATCAATCGTGTGGTCAGTCTGGCAGAAGAAAATGGCTGTGACTTAGTCATCGGACTTGGTGGAGGAAAGACCATCGACAGTGCAAAAGCCATTGCTGATCTTTTAAAATCACCAGTCGTCATTGCTCCAACCATTGCCTCTACGGATGCTCCGGTTTCAGCCTTGTCTGTTATTTATACGGATGAAGGTGCCTTTGCTCGCTATATCTTCTATTCTAAAAACCCAGAATTGGTCTTGGTAGATAGTAAAGTCATCTCTCAAGCACCAAAACGTTTGCTTGCTTCTGGTATCGCAGATGGCTTAGCGACTTGGGTTGAAGCGCGTGCAGTAATGCAAGCCAACGGAAAAACCATGCTAGGCAAACACCAAACTCTAGCTGGTGTCGCGATTGCGCAACGTTGTGAAGAAATCTTATTTGCAGACGGTCTCCAAGCCATGGCTGCTTGTGAAGCTAAAGTGGTAACGCCTGCTCTTGAAAACATCATCGAAGCCAATACCCTTCTCAGTGGGATTGGGTTTGAAAGTGGTGGCTTGGCAGCAGCTCACGCCATCCATAATGGCTTTACGGCCCTCACTGGGGACATCCATCATTTGACTCACGGTGAAAAAGTAGCCTATGGAACCTTGGTTCAATTGTTCTTGGAAAACCGACCAAAAGAAGAATTGAACAAATACATTCGTTTCTATCAACAAATTGGTA
Source organism: Streptococcus rubneri (assembly GCF_004785935.1). GTDB lineage: Bacteria > Bacillota > Bacilli > Lactobacillales > Streptococcaceae > Streptococcus > Streptococcus rubneri. Next base: position 121,935 of record NZ_SRRP01000002.1, read on the forward strand.
TGCCAACGACTCTGAAAGAAATGCATCTTGAAAATGCAAGCTACGAAGATCTTCTCAAGGTTGGCCAACAAGCAACCATTGAAGGAGAAACCATCCATCAAATGCCATTCAAGGTCCAAGCATCTGATATTGCTCAAGCCATTGTAGCAGTTGATGCTTATGTCAAGTCCTTAGGCTAATCAAAGAAATATAGAAACCATCGTCTGTTGGCGATGGTTTTTTTGATGGTTGTTTGTTTTCTGTGATCCGAATATTTAAGAGTTCGGGAGATAAATCGAGCTTAGCTGTCATAAGATAGTTTAAATGAAGTACAAGTTGGATCCGATCGTCATTTTAGAAGGTGTATGTAAAATAGGAATTTTCTTTGTGTTTAAACACATTCCGTTTTTACAGTACGCTCTTTGAGTAAGGTATTTCGAGGTTTTGAATGTTTATGAAACTTGAATGACAAGGATGTAAGAATGAACAAACCAATCATCCAAGCGACTAATACTTGAAAAGAATGACTCGTTAAACTAAACTCTGTTTTTGTGAATAATTCAGTATAAGCTCCAAGAAAAGTATATTTAATAAAATTGGCAATATCAGGATTCATTTGAGACAAGTTCGGTCCCATTGCAACAATCAACATAATAGGTAAACCATTCATTTGAGCTTTTGATTGTGTCGAAGAAATTGCAGCAATACATAGATTGATGAGAATAACAGCCATAGCTGTCAACATGACTACCAAACCATACTCTAAATAAATTCTAGAAAGATCGGCACCTGCAATAATAGGGAACAAAACCATATTCAAAATAGTAATGATGGCTGGGTGTATTAAAACTGAGATGAGATATTCATATGGTCGTACACCACTTAGTAAAAGCGTTTTAAGATTCTTCTTTTCCTTTTCTTCAGCAATGATAGTAGAAACTGTACTGCCGACAGACATGGCAATTGCTGTGGATAAGCAGAGGAACATTAAGTCAAGGCCTTTGTCTTCCCCTAAATTCATGAAATTTTTATAGAGAACTAGTAACCCGTAGGGCATCAACACTTGTACCAGTAAATTTTTATTTGCGATAATAGTTTGGTTTCTTAACCATACCAATGCTTTAATTCGATTAAACATTTAATTTTTCCCCCGTTAATCTTATAAAGATTTCTTCCAAAGTTGGCTCACATGAGTGGATAGAAATAAGATCATTTGTAGCTAATGTCGATAATTCTGAAAAATCAAAGATTCTTTCTTCACGATTTTTATAAATAACTTTTATCCGTTTATTTGTGTTATATTTTTGAATGATATCTGCTGGGCTACCTTGTTCAATGAGTTTTCCTTTATTTAATAAGGCCAAATGATCACATAATAAAGTAGCTTCATTCATATCATGAGTGGTTAGAAAGATTGTAGCCCCACTTTCTTTTAATTGAACTAACAACTCATGAATCGATTTTGAAGTTGTTGGGTCCAAACCACTTGTTGGCTCATCCAAAAATAGAATTTTAGGTTGATTGATTAAAGCACGAGCTAGTAACATCCGTTGTTTCATTCCAGTAGATAATTGCTCTGCTAATACCTTTTTGCTAGCTAACAGTCCTACCTTATCAAGTAACTCATCTACTCTATTCAAATTAACGCCATAGAGCTTTGCATATAGAAGGAGATTTTTTTCTAAGGATAGTTTTTCATAGAACCCACTTTGGTCACTAACGATCCCAATTTTTTCTAAATCTGTCGGATGTAGATCCTGAGAATCTTTTCCTAACAATTGAGTAATTCCACTGTCTGGTAGTAGTTGCCCAGTAAGAATATTGATCATCGTTGTTTTTCCAGATCCGGATGGTCCCAGAAATCCGAAAATCTCTCCCTCTCTAATCTCAAAGTTAATAGAATTTAAGGCTCTCTTCCTGCCAAATGTTTTCACGATATTTCTTGCAACAACCATTGAAGTCATTCGTTTTCCTCGCTTTCTGTTAAATCAGTCATTTCAATTATTTCAATGCCTCCCGGTTTTTCATAGACCAATGTCTCTTTTTCATTAGGAGCTAATAATAGAATTTTAAAAAGTATATGATTGACCATCACCTTACAGAGACGTCTTGTTTTTGATTGGTTTGTGATGGTAATCTTTTTTTGTTCGATAAAATGAGAAGATATCTCGTATGTTAAATCTTTATTCATAGATACATCATCCCATCACAAAATAGATTTAATGTGTTAGCAAATGTCATCAGATTTTTCCTTTCTTTGTGTGCTCTCTTTTGATGCTTCTATTGTAGTTCAAAGAAAACAAAAAGAACATGACATCTAGGTCAGGTTAGCTATTGGCTGGGTTATAGACAGAGTCAAGTCTGTTTACTTATAAGTCGAGTGGACAAAATAAAAAAAGAAGTTCGTAAACTTCTCTTTGCTTATATAGTTGATTCATTCCTACCTAAATCTCGTTCTTTCTCTTTGGTCAAGTTATTCACTAGAACCTGGTCATTCAGCATCTTAGCAAACTCAATGGCTTTATTATAGGACTGTTCTGCTTTATGATGATTTTTTTCTACTTCCAAATAATATTTAGCTTCAAAAGCATATATAGCAGGTTTATGTTGAAAATTATTTGTACTCTCAGTTATCTCTCGAAAAACTTTGGTATAAATTAAGTAATCCTCTGTTTTTACTTGTATTAAAATTCCTATCAATATTCTTTCAAGTATATAGATACGATCATTATCACTATAATCAATATATAATAAAACTTTTTTAGATAATTCTTCAAAATAAGTTTTATCTTCTAAGCCAATAGCACAACAAAGGAAATACAGATTGATTATTAGAAGATCATTATAACTATACTTTTTTTTCTTTAAAATTTGATGCAAATATTCCTCTAGCAATGTCAAACCATACGTAACATCTCGACTGCTAAAAACATCTAATTGAACTTGTAAAACTTCAATTAGTAGTTGTTCTTCTTCTGGTAGATTGTCATAAAAATTCTCATATATTTCATCAAACATTTCTTCTAAAATGCCAATACGTTTTTCGTCACCATAACTATGAGCTCGTACTAATTTATTTTTTAATTCCAGATACCGCTTGGGTATTTCTATTTTGTCTACATCTATGATGTCCTCTATTGGACAATTTAATCTCTGAGATAAAAACATTAATTTAGAAAGAGATACTAATACTTGACCGTTTTCAATACGAGCAAGTTGACGAATAGTTAATTCAGATTCATCTCCACAAACATCTGCTTGAGTCATATGTTGGTTCAGACGAGCTCCTCGAATATTGTTACCGATTTTCAATTTTAATGCGGCATCTTTATCTTCAATAGGCATATCCTACTCCTAGAATTGATATCTATCAGTATTATATCATGAAATAGGCTCTCTTTTTCAAGGATTTCTGTGTCATTTTTGCGAGGGTCCAAATGAACTAACTGTTTAGAATATCCTATTTATGAGTTAGAGACTTTGAAGTGCTTTTAAAGGATTTTGTCATTCGGATAGTGTTTCCCTCCCACATAGCTGAAAAATGCAACCGTATAGAAGAATAAAAAGGCAAAGGCTCCAATCTTTGATAGACTCAGGAGGTAGCGTTACAAATACAAATTGGAGGAGATGAAATGACAGAATGTAGTCAAAACGAATTGGCACAGATTGTAGGAGGTGGGGGTTCTCGCCCGAGTCTTAGCTCGGGTCAGTCAGATAAGATTGAGATTGGTCGTCCTGGCTTTGTGAAGCGACCACCGCTCGCTCGTATTTAAGACATGATAGCGACCTTGATCATGGTGTTTTGAAATCTAGATAGAAAGAATAGGAGAAAAAATGAAAATCTATGCAGAAACAGAATTGACGACAAATGAACTTGAACAAACCGTTGGAGGGATGATCCGTCCGACCAGAAGTCCTGAACTCACATATGGTGGCGGTGGCTGGGGAACCTCTGGAATTTACCCGGGCTGGGGAAATCAAGGAATGTCTCCTTCGGGTGGCAGCTTTAGCTGGCTGATGCAAATTGCCCCAATATTTAGTAGAAAAAGAAAGTAAGATAGAAAGGTGAATGCAATGAGAAAGACAGACAGACCGTTTCAACTCGCGACACTAGGGATTCTCTGCATCAATTTTGCGCTTTTTAACGAGGGGCTCCCAACGGATTTAGTGGGCCACCTATCGGATGCCTCTTACTATGGCTTGCTCCTCTTGTTGATTGGATTGATTGGGGGGTTAGCCGTGACGCTCTTGGTAAAGAGTCGTCGTTGGGACTTGTACGGGAAATTTACTTTTAAAGCTTCTTATTTTGCGGTTTTTGTGCTTGTTTTTCTTGCTCACTTTTTATGGGAACTGTTTTCTGCAGCGGTATTTCCGCCCACTAAGAATTCCATAGCCCTTGCAGAAATATCTAGTGATTTGTCAGGCTGGGCCTTGGTGTTGGTACGTTATGTCTATGCCTGCTTGCTGGCTCCCATTGTGGAAGAGCTAGTTTTTCGTGATTTGGTCATGACGGCTTTGGCACCTTATCAGAAGTATAAGCTGGATATGCTTGTTTCGGCCTCCTTATTTAGTCTCTCTCATGTTTGGCAATATGGCTGGGATTTGCCAAGCTTTATCGTCTACTTGGTACCGGGCTTGCTATTTTGTGCGGTCCTGCGCTATACCAAATCGATTTACTGGTCCATCTTACAGCACGCCTCTTGGAATAGCTTCCTTACCCTCTTATCCCTCCTGGTCAGTGGGATTTAAGTAAGAGGAGGTCACAGCAGGGCTAATGATCCATCATCACAAAAAAGCAGTAGGCACTGCTTTTTTGTATCCAGTCAAAAATCATGATTATGTCCTAAGTTTTGAAATATTATACAGTTAAGCGTTTACATTTTTCTAAAAAGTGCTATAATTTATTATGATAGCAATAATTTTTAACAGAGGTGATCCATATGAAAAAAGGGAAGCTACTCTTAGCCACCGGCGCTCTACTCTTGTCTGTAAGCGCACTGGTAGCCTGCTCACAAGGAGGGAAATCTTCAAGTTCGGACAACCAGGTCTTTAGTTATGTCTATACTCAAGATCCGGATACTTTGGATTATTCACTCTCTAATAAGAAGTCGACCTCAGAATTTACAGGTAATGCTGTGGATGGCTTGTTAGAAGTTGACAAATACGGCAACTTAATCCCATCTCTTGCTAAGGATTGGACTGTTTCAAAAGATGGTCTGACCTATACCTATAAACTTCGTAAAGGGGTCAAATGGCTGACTGCTGAAGGGGAAGAATTCGGAGAAGTTAAGGCCCAAGACTTTGTGACGGGGCTTCAGCACGCAGCGGACAAGAAATCTTCGGCCCTCTATCTCGTCCAACAATCTATCAAAGGGTTGGATGATTATGTCTCAGGGAAAACCAAAGACTTCTCAACAGTTGGTGTCAAAGCTGTCGATGACTATACTGTTCAATACACCTTGAACCAACCAGAAAGTTTCTGGAATTCAAAAACGACCATGGGCATTTTGATGCCAGTCAATAAAGAATTCTTAGATTCTAAGGGAGATGACTACGGTCAAGGTACGAACCCTTCTAGTATTCTTTATTGTGGTCCTTATTTGATTAAAGCCATCACATCTAAATCTGTTGTGACGCTTGAAAAGAACCCAACCTATTGGGATGCTGATAATGTAAAAATTTCTAAGGTTAAGCTGACCTATTATGATGGACAAGATTCAGAATCTTTGATCCGTGGATTTGATAACGGAGACTATACCATTGCCCGTGTCTTCCCAAATGGCTCTAACTATAAGAGTGTAGAGAAGAAACACAAAGATGACATTGTCTTCAGTGACCAAGGATCCTCTACTTACAACTTGTCCTTCAACATTGACCGTCAAGCTTATGAGATTACGACGAAAACGACAGATGCTCAAAAGAGCTCAACCAAGAAAGCAATCTTGAATAAAGACTTCCGTCAAGCCATTATGTTTGCCTTCAACCGCAAGGCCTATGTAGCGCAAGCCAACGGGGAAGCATCTGCAGACAAGGTCATCCGCAACACCTTCACTCCTCCAAACTTTGTTCAAATCGATGGCAAAGATTTCGGTGAGTCTGTAGAGAAAAACTTAGAAGAATATGGTGACGAATGGAAAGGTGTTTCTGTCGAAGATGGAAAAGATACCCTTTACAATCCAACCAAGGCCAAGGAAGAGTTTGCCAAAGCTAAAGAAGCCCTTCAAGGCCAAGGGGTTGAGTTCCCGATTCATTTGGACCTCCCTGTTTCATCAACCTATACAGAAGGAGTCAAGCAAGCTCAATCCTTTAAACAGTCGATCGAATCTACCCTAGGAGCAGAAAATGTCGTCATCGACTTGAACATGGTATCTGAGGACGATCTTAATCGAGTGACCTACTTTGCTGAAAATGCCTCCCAACAAGACTGGGATTTGAACAACAACTTAGGTTGGGGACCAGACTATACCGATCCATCTTCTTACTTAGATATCACAAGCTCTAAGAATGGTGAAAATGCCAATTCCTACTTTGGATTTGATGCGGGAACGAATAACGCAGCTGCTAAAGAAGCTGGTTTTGATGAATACGATCAATTGATCGAAGACGCGCACAATGAAACCAAAGATATCAACGACCGCTATGCAAAATATGCCAAGGCTCAGGCTTGGTTGACAGATAGTGCCCTCTTGATTCCGATTCATTCAGATGGTGCATCACCAGGTGTTCGTAAGACAGTTCCATACACAGCTGCCTTTGCGTGGACAGGACACAAGGGTCAAACCTTCAACTACAAGTACTTGGAATTGCAAGACAAAGTCTTGACAAGCAAGGAGTACGATGAAGCGCGTGAACAATGGAAGAAAGAAAAAGAAGAATCTAATAAGAAAGCTCAAAAAGAACTAGAAAGTCACGTAGAGGACTAGGAGCTTTAAGAGCGATTGTATACTGAACAGGGAAGAGAGTGGGACAGAAATCGGTCATTCGTTAGACTTCGATTTCGTCGTCCCACCTCTGCACAGTTGAGTAGGGCTGTATAAGCTGATGAAATCAGCCTAGTAGAGTCTACTCAACCACTGCGTCTTGCTCGATAATCCAAAGACAATTTAGAGGCTAGGGCTTTTGTCCCAGCCTCTTTTTGGTGGATAGAACCTTTAAAAATCCCCTAAAAATGGTATAATAGGAGCATCACGAAAATTGGAGAGACAGCATGAGTTTTTACAATCATAAAGAAATCGAGCCTAAGTGGCAAAAATACTGGGCTGACCATCATACCTTTAAGACAGGAACAGATGCCTCAAAACCAAAGTTTTATGCGCTTGATATGTTCCCTTACCCATCTGGAGCGGGTCTGCACGTAGGGCACCCAGAAGGCTATACAGCGACAGATATCCTTAGCCGTTTCAAACGTGCCCAAGGCTATAACGTCCTTCATCCAATGGGGTGGGATGCTTTTGGTTTGCCAGCAGAGCAATATGCTATGGATACTGGTAATGATCCAGCTGACTTTACAGCGGAAAACATTGCCAACTTCAAACGCCAAATCAACGCCCTTGGCTTCTCTTACGACTGGGACCGTGAAGTAAACACGACAGATCCAAACTACTACAAGTGGACGCAATGGATTTTCACTAAGCTGTACGAAAAAGGCTTGGCCTATGAAGCGGAAGTACCAGTGAACTGGGTTGAGGAACTCGGAACAGCCATCGCCAACGAAGAAGTCCTTCCTGACGGAACTTCTGAGCGTGGAGGTTATCCAGTTGTCCGCAAACCAATGCGCCAATGGATGCTTAAAATCACGGCCTATGCAGAGCGCTTGCTGACTGACTTGGATGACCTAGATTGGCCAGAGTCTATCAAGGACATGCAACGTAACTGGATTGGTAAATCAACTGGTGCCAATGTCACCTTTAAAGTCAAAGGAACTGACAAGGAATTCACCGTCTTTACGACACGTCCAGACACCCTTTTTGGTGCGACTTTCACTGTCTTAGCTCCTGAGCATGACTTGGTAGATGCCATCACAAGCCCAGAGCAGGCTCAAGCTGTGGCTGACTACAAACACCAAGCCAGCCTTAAATCAGACTTAGCTCGTACTGACCTTGCTAAGGAAAAAACAGGGGTTTGGACCGGTGCTTATGCGATCAACCCTGTCAATGGTAAAGAAATCCCAATCTGGATTGCTGACTACGTTTTGTCTAGCTATGGTACAGGTGCTGTTATGGCTGTACCTGCCCACGACCAACGTGACTGGGAATTTGCTAACCAGTTTGGTCTTCCAATCGTAGAAGTGCTGGAAGGTGGAAACGTTGAAGAGGCTGCTTACACAGAGGATGGCCTTCACGTCAACTCAGACTTCTTGAACGGTCTTAACAAAGAAGAAGCGATTGCCAAGATTGTCGCTTGGTTAGAAGAAGCAGGCTGTGGTCAGGAGAAAGTAACTTACCGTCTCCGCGACTGGCTCTTTAGCCGTCAACGTTACTGGGGTGAACCAATCCCAATCATTCATTGGGAAGATGGGACTTCAACAGCTGTTCCTGAAAATGAATTGCCACTTGTCTTGCCAGTTACTAAGGACATTCGCCCTTCAGGTACTGGTGAAAGCCCATTGGCTAACTTGACCGACTGGCTGGAAGTGACTCGTGAAGATGGCGTCAAAGGTCGTCGTGAGACCAACACCATGCCACAATGGGCAGGTTCAAGCTGGTACTACCTCCGCTATATCGACCCACACAACACAGAAAAATTGGCTGATGAGGACCTCCTCAAACAATGGTTGCCAGTAGATATCTACGTGGGTGGTGCAGAACACGCCGTGCTTCACTTGCTTTACGCTCGTTTCTGGCATAAATTCCTCTATGATATCGGTGTTGTTCCAACCAAAGAACCGTTCCAAAAACTCTTTAACCAAGGAATGATCCTGGGAACTAGCTACCGTGACCACCGTGGTGCTCTTGTAGCGACTGACAAGGTTGAAAAACGTGACGGTTCCTTCTTCCATGTGGAAACAGGAGAAGAATTGGAGCAAGCACCAGCCAAGATGTCTAAATCCCTCAAGAACGTGGTGAACCCAGACGATGTGGTGGAACAATACGGTGCCGATACCCTTCGTGTCTATGAAATGTTCATGGGACCACTCGATGCTTCTATCGCTTGGTCTGAAGAAGGCTTGGAAGGAAGCCGTAAATTCCTTGACCGTGTTTACCGTTTGATCACAAGTAAAGAAATCGATGCGGAAAATAATGGCGCTCTAGACAAGGTTTACAACGAAACCGTTAAGGCTGTCACAGAGCAAATCGAGTCGATGAAGTTCAACACAGCCATTGCCCAACTTATGGTCTTTGTTAATGCTGCTAACAAAGAAGACAAACTCTATGTGGACTACGCCAAAGGCTTTATCCAATTGATCGCTCCATTTGCCCCTCACTTGGCAGAAGAACTCTGGCAAACAGTCGCAGCAACTGGCGAGTCTATCTCTTACGTGGCTTGGCCAACTTGGGACGAAAGCAAATTGGTTGAAGACGAAATCGAAATTGTCGTCCAAATCAAAGGAAAAGTCCGTGCTAAACTCATGGTCGCAAAAGATCTATCACGCGAAGAATTGCAAGAAGTTGCTCTGGCTGACGAAAAAGTCAAAGCAGAAATTGATGGCAAAGACATCGTGAAAGTGATTAGTGTACCAAATAAGCTTGTAAATATCGTAACGAAATAAAGTTAAAAAGTTCTTCAAGGTGTTCCCTTGAAGACTTTTTAGCTATTTCTTGAAAAAAGTTGATTTTCTCCCTTGACTCTCACGTCACGTCATAGCTTATACTGTTTATCAGAGAGGAGTTCCAATGAAATCTGTAAAAGAAGTCAGCCAGTTGTCCGGGGTCAGTGTGCGCACCCTTCATTATTATGATGAGATTGATTTGCTGAAGCCGTCAATGGTTGCTGAAAACGGCTATCGTTACTATAATCGCGATGCGATCATCCGTTTGCAGGAAATTTTGCTCTATCGTGAGTTGGACTTCCCTCTAAAACAAATTAAGGAACTTGTAAGTCAGGATGGATATGATAAAGCCCAGGCATTGAAGGACCAGATTCAGCTCTTGGAGTTGAAAAAGTCCCGCCTAGAGGCAATCATTTCTCATGCCAAAGCCTTACAAATGGAGGAAGAAGAAATGTCATTTGAAGCATTCGATCAAAAAACCTTGGAAGAATTCCAGCAGGAAGCCCAGGCTAGATGGGGGCAGACAGAGGCTTATCAGACTTTTGAGGCTAAGGGAGAAACTGGTTTTCCTGCTGTTACAAAGGAAATGACTGAAATCATGCAAGCTTTTGGAGCGTTGCGCCATGGAGAAGCGAGTGTGCAAGAAGCTCAAGATCAAGTCAAGGTCTTGCAGGACTATATTAGCGAACACTTTTATCCGTGCAATCGAACGATTCTTGCGGGATTAGGGCAGATGTACACAGAGGATAATCGCTTTACAAGTTTTATTGATCAGGCAGGTGGCACTGGGACAGCAGCCTTTGTCGCCAAAGCCATTTCGATCTATTGCCAGCCATAAAAAGAGGAGTCGACAATGGCTGCTCGCTCAAAGATGTGAAGTAAGAGCAAACGAGGATTAGCCCTTTTCAATCGATGATCGATCTGAAAATAAAAGAAAAGCACGAGGTCAAATAAAAAAACAGTTGAAATTTTTTTCAACTGTTTTTTTTATATTAATAGCGTCGGGCCAAGTTAGCTCCGAATTTATATCCTGCATTAAAGACGGATACAAAAAAGTTTGCAACTCCTGAAATCGCAACGATTTCAGCTAGGGCAGCACCGCCCTTGGTGTTTTCTAATTCTTCAGTTGTTAAAAGTTGTAAATTGTTCATTGCTTTTCTCCTTTCTGATTCCCCGATATGCAATGATGAGGATCCAAATAACAAGAATCCCAGAAAGTAAGTCACTCACTCCGTAAGTTTCAAAAGGGAGTGTGAGATAGTGAAGGTCGTGTAGGATTTGTAGAACTGCTAAAAAGATTCTAGACAAAAGTACAGTAGATATCGTGATGATGTGGAATATGCGTTTATTTTTCATCGTTCTTACCTAAGGACGGTTGGCTAGATATCCTAGGCCTGCTCCAGCAGCAAAAACGAGTCCTACACTACCGACAGCAGCTGTGGCAATTTTCCATGTAGCTACCCCTGCGATTACAGCTGGGATAAATCCACCTTGAATAGTGGCTAGTTCATGATCTGATAGGATGTCATCAGAATGAATAGAAATTGTGTTCATCTATCTTATCCTTTCTTTGAAGAAAATTTCTTCTTCATCTATACTATTCGTAAAAATTCTAGAAAACTTCTCCTTATTTGAAAAATCATGAAAAAAGTTGAAAGTCACCTTCGGAGTGTGATAAAATAAGGAACTATATTAGCTATGAAGAGATTGGAGAATGAGCGATGAAGAAACCAGTGATTGGGATAACGGGCAACCAACGCCCTTTTCGTGAAGAGGAAGGAATGTACCTCAGTTACACACCGACAGGCTTTGTCCAAGGGGTTCAAGAAGCAGGGGGCATCCCTCTGATCCTTCCGATTGGAGACCCGGTAACGGCTGGGCACTATATTTCCTTGATTGATAAGTTGATTATCACAGGTGGTCAGCATGTCTCTCCTCAGTTTTATGGAGCAGAAAAGGAAATTGTTAGTGACGATTACTTGCTTGAGCGCGACCTTTTTGAATTGGCCTTGATCAAGGAAGCAGTAGCCGCTAAGAAGCCCATCTTTACGGTTTGCCGAGGCATGCAACTCTACAATGTAGCTATGGGGGGGACACTTTACCAAGATATCGACCACCACTGGCAAGAAAATCCTGCCAGCGAAGCTAGTCATACGATCGAAACTGTTAAAGGGACCGTTTTGCGAGACCTGTTCGGGGAAGTTGGTCAGATCAATTCCTACCACCATCAGAGTATCAAGGATTTAGCCCCTCATCTAGAAGTGATTGCTCTTAGCCCTGAAGATCAGATCATCGAAGCGGTGCAATCATCCCACGGGACAGCCTTTCTAGGGGTGCAGTGGCATCCAGAACTGCGTTATCAGATAAGTGAAGGAGACAAGGCTCTCTTTGATTATGTTGTCAACCAACTATGATAGAAACAAAACACGTTAGAAATCGGGCTAGCGTGTTTTTTCTATAATCTGCGTAAAAATGACTGAAAATAGTCTCTAGGAAGAGGGCTGAAAGGGAGTATAATAGAGAGGAAGACAATGAGAGAGGATAAACACATGATTAACTTTCCACACGATTTTTTATGGGGGACATCGACATCTGGCCCACAGACAGAAGGGCGCTTTGCCGGAGATGGCAAGGGTGACAACCTCTGGGACTACTGGTATCAAGTAGAGCCTCATCGCTTTCGTTTCCAAGAAGGACCTGGCTTAACGTCGACCTTCTATGAAAATTGGGAAGAAGACATTGAGCTTCTAGTCGAGACCGGGCATACTGCCTTTCGGACTTCTATCCAATGGTCTCGGATTTTCCCTGAGGGTCGTGGAGAAGCCAATCCAGCAGGTGTGGCCTTTTACCGCCAAGTATTTGAGCGTATCAAGTCCAAGGGCATTCATTTGATGGTCAACCTCTATCACTTTGACCTTCCTTTTGCCTTGCAAGAGCAAGGAGACGGGTGGGAGAACAAGGAGACGGTCTACGCCTATCGCGACTATGCTCGTTTCTGCTTTGAAACCTATGGGGACTTAGTCGATCAGTGGATCACCTTTAATGAACCCATTGTCCCTGTAGAATTTGGTTATTTTTATGATGCTCATTACCCACATAAGGTGGATGCCGCTGCAGCCGTCAAAGTCGCCTACCACACCCAGTTGGCAAGCAGCCTTGCGGTTCAGGTCTGCCATGAGGTGGATCCAAGCTACCGAATCGGAGTGGTATTGAACTTGACACCAGCCTATCCGCGGAGTCAACATCCAGCAGATGTCAAGGCGGCACGAATTGCTGAACTCTTCCAAGCCAAGTCTTTTCTCGATCCGTCTGTGCTTGGAACCTACCCACCAGAGTTGGTAGAGATTTTGCGGGAGCGAAATCTTTTACCAGAGGTAGACCCAAGTGACTTAGAGCTGATCAAAGAACATACAGTTGACTTCCTAGGAGTCAACTATTACCAACCCATGCGGGTCTCTGCGCCTCGATATGCGCCAAACCCAGAGTCTCCTATGCTGGTTGAGCAATTCTACGAACCCTATGTCATGCCAGGAAGAAAGATCAATCCACATAGAGGCTGGGAAATCTATGAGCAGGGCTTGTATGACATCGCTCAAAATATCAAGGAAAATTACGGCAACATCGAGTGGCTCCTAACAGAGAATGGAATGGGAGTTGAAGGGGAAGAAAAATTCCGCCAAAACGGGGAAATCCAAGATGACTACCGGATTGACTTCGTCAAAGACCACCTGCGTGAGTTGCATCGGGCTATCCAAGAAGGGGCCAACTGTAAGGGTTACCTCATGTGGACCTTTATTGACTGCTGGTCTTGGCTCAACGGATATAAAAACCGCTACGGTCTTGTCGAATTAGACCTAGCCACTCAAGAAAGACGCCTGAAGAAATCAGGCCATTGGTTCCGTGAGTTGAGCCAGCAGAATGGATTTGAAGAGTAAGTAAGTAGACCTATCAACAAAAATGTTGGTAGGTTTACTGTTATGAATTGAATCGATAAATATCATTACTGTAATATGAAGGTCTTGTTACGTTTCGGTAACATTTTTTAAAGATTAAACTTTGAATCTCAAAATATGCTATAATAGCACCAATATTTCTGAAAGAAGGAGATTGAAAAGTGGATTTCAAGACAGAATTGGGACAAAGAATTCAAACTCTCCGTGAAAGCAAGGGGTTAAGTAGACAAGCAATCTGTGACTTGGAAGATGTGTTGACAACTCGCCAACTTCAGAGGATTGAGAAAGGTCAGTCTTTGCCTACGATTGCAACAGCAAAGTACATTGCTGATAAGCTAGATGTGTCTCTAGATGTCCTAGCTAATAATAATAGTTTGGAATTACCTTCTGAATATATTAATCTGAAATATCAATTACGAACTTTATACCATTATGGAGATCAAGATCGTCTTCATTTGCATGAAGAAATTATTGAGGAAATTTATGAAAACTATTTTGAAAGTTTGCCAGAAGAGGAACAGCTATCTGTTCAGGTTGCTCAGGCCACTGTTGACATGATCGGGGCTAAAGATCCTTCTTTTGATCAAGGTTTGTTAGATGAATATTTAGAGCAGGCAATGAAGAAAAAAGAATTAAGTCTCAATGATGTGGAGATTATTCAATTGCGCTTGCTTTCCTTAGCGTTAGGAGAATTTAATCAGGAAGAGTTTATTGATTTACTGGGTAAAGTAATGTTAGCTGCAGGTTATTTTCCTTTGTCAGAACTTGAAAAGGTACAAAATACTATTATTTCGGCTGCAGGTGTGTTAGCTCATTATGGGATATATGAGATGTTGCCTGACATTGTTAAAGCCTTAAATGATATTATGACAAAGAGACATGATTTTCAGGATAATATTTTTGTTTATGCTTTAAATTGGAAAGTTGCTTTATTTATAGAAGATGACCTAGAAAAAGCAAAAAATGATTATCAAAAAGTATGTTTGATGGCAGATTTATTATCTGAGGATTTAGTGATGAGAAATATGAAAGAAGAATGGCTAGAAGATCTCGGGAAAAAGGGAATTAATTTTACTGATGTTTAAAAAGAGTGATTAATTTTAGTTCGAATCTCTTTCACAAAAAAAACTCTGTGATATACTTCACAGAGTTTTTTTGTTGTTTAAAATAATAGTTTGACTTGGACATGAATGTCCTCACGCTAAGTTATAGAAATTAGATATACTGCTAACACAGTAGAAGAAAGGAAGAAACAATGATTTATTTTCTAAGTTTATTCACATTTTGGAAATAGATTTTTAGACATGAATGTCCTCACGCTAAGTTATGGAAATTAGATATACTGCTAACACAGTGGAGGAAAGGAAGAAATATGTTTTTATTTTCTAAGCTTATTCATTTTTTGAAAATAGATTTTTAGACATGAATGTCCTCACGCTAAGTTATAGAAATTAGATATACTGCTAACACAGTAGAAGAAAGGAAGAAACAATGTTTTATTTTCTCAGTTTATTCACATTTTGGAAATAGATTTTTAGACATGAATGTCCTCACGCTAAGTTATAGAAATTAGATATACTGCTAACACAGTAGAAGAAAGGAAGAAACAATGTTTTATTTTCTCAGTTTATTCACATTTTGGAAATAGATTTTTAGACATGAATGTCCTCACGCTAAGTTATAGAAATTAGATATACTGCTAATACAGCAGAAGAAAGGAAGAAACAATGTTTTATTTTCTCAGTTTATTCACATTTTGGAAATAATAATTTGGACATAAATGTCCTCACGCTAAAGTCTAGAAATAAGTTATGCTGCTAACACAGTAGGAGAAAGGAAGAAGCAATGTCAAAAATAAGTTTTTTAGGTGGTGGATAAGGTGATTGAAAGTAGTATTGAAAAAAAATCAGAACAAGTCTCTTATCTCACTTTAAAAAATCCAACCGAGAAGGATCGATTGGTATCTGTATGGGTAGATGGGGGATTAATAACATTAACAATGATTAGTAGTAAAAGTGAAAAGCAGATTTTATTGGGAACGATTCATGAAAATGCACAAATAGTGATAAAAGAACAACAATAAAATCTTGAGGCATGTATATGGTACAATCAAATATTTTATGCAAAAACGAGAAGCTTTCTGATGAACAGTATGGTTTGTACGATACGCGAATTAAAAATCGAAATTTATTGTCAACGTATTTAGTCGGAAGAATAGAGTATTCTGATGAACTTGTTGAAGGAGGAGTCTACCATAAAGGTGATATCTTGTTGAAGGTTTTATTTTTAGGGATCTCGTATGAATATAGTTGCTTTGGAGATGTGAGAGTTGTAAAAACCTATTGCAAAAATGGAAGCATTGTCGATTACAATAAACCGATATTATTGATGGAAAGGATGGAGATATGACTTCAGTAGTTATATATGGTGGGCAAGGAAATGTCCAGTTGAAGCATCTATATCAGATGATAAAAACAGAAAAAGGTCAGAAAATCTTATTGAGCTTGAAAAAAAATGATGAAGATTCCTATATGTTGATGCAGGGAATTTTAAGTAAAACAGTAGAACTAAATGATGTTCATGCATCGATGCTTGCGAACTTTCTTTATAATGAATGGTCAACAAATTATGAAGAATTAGTACCAGGTACTATATTTTCTGCTCATAGTGCAGGTATTTTTAATGTATTATTAGCTAGTGGAAGTGCAAGTTTTCCAGATATTGTGTATTTTATCAAGAAACGGGCTCAACTGATTAAAGATTTACAATGTAAGGAAGAACTTTGGTTATTAATGACTGAAAATTTAGATGATTTTTACCAAAAAGTACTAGATCAGTGTTATAAAAAAGTAAAATTGGCTATTATGACTGATGAGAACTCAGGTGTGATTGCAATGAATGAGGAAGATAGTGATCTTTTGGAGAGTATTGCTACTTCGGAAAAACAATTTTATAAACTAAGAAAATTAGGTGTAAAAGCACCATATCATACGGAATTTTTAAATCCATTCCTTGATCAATATGCAAAGTTAGTAGAGGAATTAAATATCGTACAAAATGATTCTTATGAATATATTTTTCATTGTGAAAATCTGAATGAAGAACTTTTGTATCAATGGAATAATACTTTCAATTGGAAAGGAATTATGGAGAAAATTTCAAGAAAAAGCAAAGAAATTAAAGACGTATCACCAAATAAATTTATTACAAAACAGATGCAAAAATTGAGAAAAAGAGAGAAGGAATTTGGATGAAAGTTGCAATTGTTACTGGAGGGACTCGGGGTATTGGAAAGTCAATAACTGAGGAACTATATAATGAAGGATATCAAGTAATAGCTGTATATAATAGTAATGATGCTAAAGCGCTTGAATTAACTCAACAGTTACCCGGTTTAGATGTCTGTAAGTGTGACATTTCAGATTCAAAAGCTGTTCAACGAATGGTGAGCAAAATATACCGTACCTATGGTCGAATTGATTGTTTAGTAAATAATGCTGGAATTATTCGAGATGGTTATTTCCTGATGATGTCAGAAGAAAAATGGATGGATGTTGTAAATATTAATCTAATGGGATTGGTTAACATGAGTAAAGCAGTTCTTAAAATTATGAAAGCAAAGCATATCCATGGAAAAATTATTAATATCTCTTCGACAAGTGGAGTTGCTGGACAAGTTGGACAGGCTAATTATTCAGCAACAAAAGGAGCTATTGTTGCGGTGACAAAAACTTTGGCAAAAGAGTTTGCACAAGATCAAATTAATATTAATTGTGTAAGCCCTGGTTTTATTGAAACTGATATGACTAGTGAATTGCGAAATAAAGAGGAAATCAAAGAGCATGTGATCCCTTTGAAGAGATTTGGTCGACCTGAGGAAGTAGGATGGTTAGTAGCATTTTTAGCTAGCGATAAAGCAAATTATATCACAGGAAAAAATATTGTAATTGATGGAGGAATGATTAATGATTAATTGGAACGAAGAACGTAAGGTGATTAAAACACGCCAAGAAGTAGTAAATGAGATTAAAGAAATTTTGATTGATTCTTTAATGTTAGATATTGATAAAGAATTGATTATGAATGATCAGCCTTTGTTTGGACGAGGATTAGAATTAGATTCTATTGATGCTTTAGAACTTTCTATTGGTATTTCAACAACGTTTGGCGTGGAATTAAATGATGATGATATGGCAGTGTTGTCGTCTGTCAACAAACTAGCAGACTTTGTGATTGAGAATAGTGAGGAATTTATCAATGAAGATTAAAATTGAAGATATTATTAAAATGTTGCCTCATCGATATCCATTTTTATTGGTAGATGGAGTACAAAGTTACAAGAAAGGCTTGATTGAATGTCGTAAAAATATCACAATTAATGAACCATATTTCCAGGGGCATTTTCCGGGCCGACCAATTGTTCCGGGAGTATTAATGATTGAGATGGCGGCACAGTCTGCAGCTTTACTTTATATTCTTGATTCATTAGGAAGTGAAGTTATGACTTCTGAATTATTTACATCGGAAAATATCGCTGAAAAAGTTGGATATTTAGCAAGTGTGAAAAATTTTAAGTTTAAACAAATAGTTACCCCAGGTGATCAGTTAAAAATTATTTGCAAGTCGCAATCAAAACTAGGACAACTTTTAGAAATCCATGTGGTTATTCGAAATGAGAAAAATAAAGAAGTGGCTTCAGGAAGGATGTTGGTGTCAGAAAATGGAAATTAGATTACACAATGTAAAGAAAAGCTATGGTTCCTTTGAGGCTTTGAAAGGAATTGATTTAGTTCTTGAGGAAGGTAAATTTTATGGACTCCTTGGACCAAATGGAGCTGGAAAAACAACGCTTTTTAATTTATTAATTAAAAATTTTAAGCCAAGTTCAGGAGAAATTTCTTGGGACGTAAATGGAAAAAAAATATCAACTAAAGATTTTTATCGACATATCGGTATTGTATTTCAAAGTAATCGTTTAGATGATAACTTAACGGTAGAGGAAAACTTGATTTCTCGAGGAGCCTTGTATGGATTATCAAAATCACAAGTACAAAAGCGTATTACAGATTTGCAATCCTATTTGGATGTTGCCACTCTTAAAAAGAAAAAATATGGTAGTTTATCAGGGGGCCAAAAACGGAAAGTAGATATTGCCCGAGCTTTATTGCCACAACCGTCTTTGCTGTTGCTAGATGAGCCAACAACTGGTTTAGATCCACAATCTCGTCATGATTTATGGGAAGCAATCAATCAGTTGAACAAAAAAGATAATATGACAGTCGTTCTTATTACACATTATTTAGAAGAGATGGCTGCTTGTGATATTTTAAATGTTTTAATTGAAGGGAACCTGTATTATTCAGGAGATATTGCCAATTTTATTAAACAGCATTCAACCACTAACCTGAATCTCACTTTAAAACCAGGAACATCACTGAAATCATTGTCTGTCTCTAAGTTTGTTAATAAGTGTCAGATCCTTTCTGAGGCAGAAGTCGTATTTAAGGATGTTTCAGTTGAAGAGATGATGGAAATTATTGCAGAAAATCAAGGAAAATCAATTATTGAAACATTTAATGTAGAATATTCAAATTTAGAAGCAGCTTATTTGAACTTACTAAAATCTAAAGGAGGAGAAGTGAATGCTTGAATTAATTTCTAGAAATCGGAAAGTCTATACACGAGATCGATTAGCTTTCTTTATGTCCTTTTTATCGGTGATTATCTTAATCTTAGTCTATCAAATCTTCTTAGGACAAATTCAGATTGATGCTATTAAAGAGGCTTTAAATAGTGATACCGCATCTACGGATACCATCCAGATGGTCAATTATTGGTTAATCTCAGGTTTAACGACCATTATTTCAATGACGAGTACTCTTGGTGCATTTGGAGTGATGGTATTAGATAAAGAAAAGAAATTGAGCGAGGATTTTAAAGTCAGCCCAGTTTCTAACTTTAAAATTGAACTATCGTATGCGATCTTTGCGATTTTATTTGGGATTATTATGACCATGTTCTCTTGTATCTTTGCAATTGGTATTTTTAATGGATTCAGTTCTCTTCTTGACTTTTCAACGACGGACTACTTATCTATTTTGGGAATTGTCTCAATGGGAACTGTACTAGCTGCAACAATTATTCTTCCAATTTTAGCTTTTATTCGAACCAGTTCAGCATTTACAACTTTGAGTACAATTGTTGGAACCTTTATTGGATTCATTTCAGGTGTTTATCTTTCTATTGGTTCTGTAGGAGAAAGCTTGCAACAGGTCATGACCTGGTTCCCTCTAACACAGGTAAATGCACTACTAAAACAGATTTTGATGAAAGATTCAATCAATAAAGTCTTTGATAAAGCACCAACTTCAATAGTAACTAATTACAAAGAGTCTTATGGAGTAATCTTGCAGAATCCTAGTGGTGAACATTTATCGAATCAGTTCATGTTTGCCTATATTTCTATCATCATAGTTGTTTTACTAGGAGTTCATTTTATTATTAAAAAGGTAAAAAAATGAAAGATAATAATAAATTAATGATTTCTGAAGTAGCTCCTGAGGATTATCAGGAAGTAATTGGTTTGTTTAATAAAAATCAAGTTTACCAGTTCTCAAATAAGATTCCATTAACCCCATTAGACTTAGATTTAACCATGAAAATTAAGGAAGTCACAAATTTATTTTTATTAAAGGAAAATAATAAACTCATTGGAACAATAGGTTTTTTTAAATTTATTACTCATGGATGTTTAAATCAAGATAGTAGCTTTAGTGGATATCTTCTAATTGATTCTGAAAATCGTAGTGGTCAGGCAATAACTTATCTGTATAAAACAATTTTAGAGACAATGACACATTTGGGTTTTGCAAATCTATATACAGAAATTAGTAAGTATAATAAACCTTCTTTAGCTTTATCAAAGTTGAATGGTTTTACAGAGTATCATGGTACTTATGAGGATATGTTGCATTATCGTTCTTTAAGAAGTAATTTGCCTAAGATTATGAATACATTTAGGATATCAGACTATCATGGAAAAGACTATGATTTATCAACTTTTCGAATATTGGAAGAGCTTGAAGATACCCAAAAAAAAGAAACACGAATTAGGACAACAATTTCGGAAGAAGAAATCATTTATAAAGTACAAGATAATGCAAATCTGCCCTATTCTTTAAAGTTAGATTTATTTCAAATTGAAATTGTAGAAATAGATGGACACCATATTTTACAAGTGAAGTTTCTGTCAGATGAAGTGAAGAAAGTACGAGTGAAGCTTGGAAAATTTAGATTTTCAACTTTAACCAAAGAGAATTCAAGTATTCGGTTGAAAAAAGATAATAAAAGCAGAGTACAAGCTGTTGTTGTTACTACAAATGGAAATATTGATGTGCAATTGGAGAGGACAGATATCGATGTTTCACCTGATAATGTACCTCTTTCTCAGACTTTTCAAGGATATGATTTATCCGTTTCTTCTGAAGGTAACTTAATTTTTAGCAAACAAGGGCGAAAAATTTTTGAGGATAGCTTTTTACTATTTAGTAGACCATCAGAGGCTCATATATTAGTAAAAGAAGAGAAAGACAAAATTATAATCACTCTCCTCTATAAAGGTGCCTCTATCCAGAAGAACATTGCTATTGTAAGTAATGAAAAAGTGATTTGTTCGTATGATTTTAATAGAAAAGCACAAAGACTATTTCCAAATCTTATCAAACAAGGATTTAAAATCCATTGCCAAGAATACTTAATTAAGGACGGAGAGAATTATCTGCCATATAAACCAGGTAGCTATCCTGTAGAACATGATGATTTTGTTAGAGCAGAGGATTTTAAAAATAAGATATTTAATTACTATGTTCCAGATGAGAGAAAAAAAGTCCAATATACTCCGATAGGAAAAGCGAGTAATCAAATGCAGTTCAGGCCTTTGTCGTTATTGGAAAAAGATGATCTGAATAATTTGACCTATCAATTTTCAATTTCACATGTTTGTTTTGAAAAAGATAGCTTAGGTTTAAAGTACAATCTACATGAAGATCCTATTTATAAAATGACGACAAATGACTTATTGAAGCAAATCTACGATATTCGTATAGAAGAAGAGCATAATTATGGTTTAAAGCGTTCTATTGCGAATCGAAAAAAATACTCAACGAACAATTTAATTTTATCCTGTAATCAAATTGTAATACCGGATCGAAATTTTTTAGCGGACAGTGATTTACATTCTATCTCGTTTGATTATAAGGTTCAAGGAGAAATAGAACAAGTTCGATCTATTGGGAGAATGACCTATGAAAATAAGTCATATGTCTTGGAGAATAGACAAAGCTTACTGGTGTACGATATAAAACAAGATAGATACCTACGATTTGAAGCAGAAGATGGTATATTTTATTCTTATAAAGAAAATAATAAATTAAAAATAAGGTGTATTTTTACTACGAAGTCATCTCACACAAGTAATGTGAGTATTACAGAATATAGAAAGAGTGAAAAAAATGAATACAATTTATAATACATTGCGAACAGATAAGGCGTATAAACTTTATGAAGGATTCCTTTATGAGGTTGCGGGTGAAGAGTATGAAGAAGTGTTAGATACTGTTCTACCAAAAAATATCGTATTTATGGATACAGATACATGTGGTTATACTTTCTTGCTGAACGAAGATGGTACAGTCTATGATGAAGTTTCATTCTATAAGTTTGATGATAAATATTGGCTTGCAAGTCACAAAGAACTCGAAACGTATCTTGAAGGTTCTGAATACAATTTTACTTTGACAGAAATTTCTTCTCAGTATAAAATGCTGCAACTAGAAGGAAAACAGGCTGGAGAAATTGCTCAACAATTTTATGAGTATGACATTTCCACGCTTAATTTCCGAGGGATCGTTGAAATGTCCTATGAAGGTCAGGAAGGTTATCTTGCACGCTTTGGCTTCACAGGAGAGTTTGGATATCAATTCTTTTTGCCTGAACATGCGATGCAACAATTTGAAAAAGAAATGTTGGATGGAATTTCTGAATATAGTAATGAATTGGACAATTATCTACGGTTTGAAGTTGGGCAACCCATTGAAGTAATTTATCAACAGGAAGATTATTCACTTTATGAGTTAGGTTATTCTTGGAATTTAGACTTTACAAAAGATGAGTTTAAAGGTCGCGAAGCCCTATTAAGCAGTATTGAATTGACAAACTTAAAGAGCGTTGGATTTAAAACCAGTGATAAAGTCGTACCTGGGGCATCAGTAATATTTGATGATGAAATTGTAGGTAAAGTATGCTGGACAGCAGATCAAAAAGGTTCGTTAGATTCTTATCTAGGATTAATGATTGTTGATAAAAACTTTGCCCATGCAGGAGTCTCATTTGTAACGGATAATGAGGTTGTGTTGCAGACCCTATCTAGTCCATATCAAATCCCAGAAAGTTGGAATAAATAATGAGTGTATATGTTAGTGGAGTAGGAGTTGTATCGGCTCTTGGAAAAAATTACCAGGAACATAAAACAAATCTCTTTAAATTAGAAAAAGGAATCACTAAAAATTCCTATGAAAATCATGGTTTCGTTTTAGATTCATATACGGGAAAAGTTCAATATGAACTTGAGGTTCCAAGTCAATATGAAGATGAAACGCGCAACTTTAAATTTGCATTTAAAGCATTTGAGGAGGCGCTTGCCTCTTCAGGTGTAGCTCTAAATGAATATAAAAATATTGCGGTCTGCTTAGGTACGTCCCTTGGAGGTAAAGTTGCAGATCAAAAAGCACTATATAGGTTTGAAGCGGGGGATTATCAAGTTGAATCGGAACTCTTAGAAAAGACGACAGTCCATCATATTGCGGATGAGTTAATGGCTTACCATAATATTGTGGGTTCATCATATGTAATTTCAACAGCATGTTCTGCAAGTAATAACGCAGTTATCTTAGGGACTCAATTATTACAGGATGGGGATTGCGACCTAGCAATCTGCGGAGGATGTGATGAACTAAGTGATATTTCTTTGGCAGGTTTTACGTCTTTGGGAGCTATTAATACTGATATGTCTTGTCAACCGTATTCTTCTGGTAAGGGGATTAGCCTGGGAGAAGGAGCGGGATTTATTGTACTTGTAAAAGATAAAGAGAAGGCTAAATATGGTAAAATCATTGGAGGAATGATTACGTCAGATGCCTATCATATCACAGCACCTAAACCAACAGGAGAAGGTGCGGCACAAATCGCTAAGCAATTAGTTGAAAAAGCTGGAATTGATTTCAAAGATATTGATTATATCAATGGTCATGGGACTGGTACTCAGGCTAATGACAAGATGGAAAAGAATATGTATACTAAACTGTTCCCTCCTACAACTTTGATTAGTAGTACCAAAGGACAGACGGGTCACACTTTAGGCGCGGCTGGAATTATTGAATTAATTAACTGTCTTGCAGCAATTGAAGAACAAACAGTCCCGGCTACCAAGAACGAAATTGGAACCGCTGATTTTCCTGAAAATTTTGTTTACAATCAAAAGAGAAAACATAGAATTAAAAATGTATTAAACTTCTCATTTGCTTTTGGTGGGAATAATAGCGGGGTTTTGTTATCCTCATTAGATTCTCCATTACAGACTTTTCCAACCGAGAATGATGTAGAGATGTCTATTTTATCATCCGTCGGTTCTATTCAACGAGATAAAGAATCACTAGTAGAATATGAAGAGATATCCAGTACCTTTAATAATTTCAAATCTTTACGCTTCAAAGGAGCAACTCCACCAAAAACTATTAACCCAGCTCAATATAGAAAACTAGATAACTTTTCTAAATTGGTTTCGGTTGTGACAGCTCAGGCTTTGGAGGATAGTGGTTTAAACATTAAAAAGCTGGATACAAGTAAAGTGGGAATACTATTTACGACACCATCTGGACCTGTGGAAGTTGTGGAAGGAATTGAAAAGCAAATTACAACAGATGGTTATGCTTATGTGTCGGCTTCAAGATTTCCTTTTACTGTTATGAATGCTGCTGCCGGCATGTTGTCTATTATGTTTAAGATTAAGGGACCATTATCTGTGATTTCTACAAATAATGGTGCAATTGATGGGATTCAATATGCTAAAGAAATGATGCGCAATAATCAGTTAGAATATGTTTTATTGGTCTCTGCCAATCAATGGATAGATATGGGGTTCATGTGCTTGGAACAATTTGGCTATGATAGCACTGAATATATTGGTGCGGATTACTGTTCAGTTCAAGTGCTTTCCTGTCAGCCAACGGAGAAGCATCCGATTATTCTAGGAAGTAAACAGCTTAAGTATAAAGACAAAAATCTTGCAGAGATTTCCTCTATTTTTAATCAGTCATTTCAACAACTTTTGTCAGAATTAAAGTTAACACCAGAAGATATTAAAGGATGTGTTTGGAATGAACGTAAGAAAATGAATAGTTTAAATTACGAATTTTTGAAACAATTATATGAACGTTACCAAATACCAAATCTTGGTCAAAATCAATTTGATTTTTCTTCAAATGGGGCAGGAGAAGAATTAGATTTTATTGTGAATAGCAATGTATCATCAGGATATTATGTAGCCATTTCCTATTCTAAGTTTGGTGGCATTTCCTTTGCAGTGATTAAAAAATAGGTGATACTACGAGTAAATATCTATTTGCCCCTTTTATGCTAAATTTGGGAGAGAGTCAAAGACTATCTAAATTAGCTAACCATTTGTTTAAGCAAGGCCATGAAATTCATATTATTGGAGAACGTCATTACCCATTTTTATTTGATAATGGTTCTTATATTGTCCATCATTGTTTGGGTGATGAAGCAATATATAATAGGGAACGTTATGAATCATTTTTCTCGCTTTCTACAGATTTTAACTTTTTATCAAAAGAAGAAATTGAGGACATTTGTTCAATTGAAAGAAAGCTATTACAAGAAGAACATTTTGATGCAGTTCTAACAGGATATCGATTAACAATTATAACTAGTTGTCGTCTGGAAGATACGCCTTTGATTTGGATTATTTCGGGTGCTACACATATTAATGAAATTGTTAAAAATGCAGAAGTAATTTTACCTAAAGGGACATTAAAGTTGGGAAATCGCCAAATGTCGGAAAAAACGGTTAAGAAAATGATTACTTCTTATTCTGCTAACGTTAAGACATGGAATAATTATATTAAAAAGCATGGTGGAACCCCATTTAAAAATGCTTTTGAAATGTTTACTGGAGATCTAAATTTAGTTGCTGATTATTCTGAGTTCTATGACTTTGAAGAAGATTCTAATTATAAGACAGTTGGACCTATATTGATAGATAAAGTTAATTTTTATAGTTATTCTAGATTAGGTAATAAAAAAATACTACTTAGTTTTGGAACCTCTTTTAAGCCATCGTGGGTAGAAAAATTTTTGGAGACTTTACCAACACAATATGAGTATATTTTGACAACTTGTGGAGTAGAACTTAAGTTACCAGGCCCTCATATTGAAGTAGTTAATTTTGTTGATTTTGAAACATTAGAAAACGATATTTATTTCGCAATAATTCATGGAGGACAAGGAACAGTCTATGCGATGGCTTCACAGGGTATTCCTTTTATTGGTATTCCATTCTTCAACGAACAATTTTGGAATCTCAAGAAGTTTAGTGAAAAGAATTGTGCTTACTTAGTTAAAGATCCAAATAGTGTAAATATTCAAGAAGTTATGAACTATTTTGAACAGCACTATTCCATGTTCAAAGATAATATAGTAGAATTAAGTCGTAATATTAAATGTGAGTCAGAAGGGTCATTGAAGAAAGCGGAGGCTGAAATTGAGGAATTTGTTAGAAACAGAGAACTATAATTATGTCATTGTTTACAAAAACAAAAATTTCAATCTCAAAAATATCTTATCTGGAGACAGACTTGCAAGATATCATCAGGCAAGTAGGGGTGAAACAAAGATAAAGTTGTTATCAGGGAGTTACTTTGTTTACAGATGTTTAAAGCTGTTGGGCTATTCGGAGGAAATTTCTCAGAAGGCATTTTCTGAAAAAAGTTGTTATTTGATTGAGTTGCCAGAAGGTAATATCAGCTATTCAAATTCAGGTGATTATCATGTGTTGACATACTCGATTTGTGATGTTACTGGAGTAGATATTGAAGTCTGCTTAGATAGACCTGAGAGTACTTATCGAAAATTCTTGAAAATAACCAATGAGGAGAAAGAAAACTTGAAAGATTGTTTTTATCAAAAATGGTTAGAAAAAGAAATCAAATATAAGCAACCTAAAATCAATGATATTAACTATTTCACTTTGGAAAATTATATATGTGGTTATGCATTTAATAATAAAAATGAAGTGAAGCTTATGAAATTATTGGATACGCATTTAGATAAGTTGGAATCAATGACGATCTTAAAATAAGCCAATCATCCTAACCTATCAACCAAGATGTTGATAGGTTTTTTCTTAAGCCTTCCTTAACTAGACCAATTTCTGGGATTTTAAAGGTTGACAAACAGAAAAAAGCATTGTATACTGACTCCGCTGATGATTTTTCTATCAAATCAGACTAGACCAATTTTATAAATTGGCTAAGAAAATAAGGGAACTCAAGAATGGATACCTATTTTCTTTCATTTTTATAGAAGGAGAAAGCACAGCTTGTCTGTGTCGTAAAAACTATGTGTGGAATTGTTGGTGTTGTTGGAAATACAAATGCAACGGATATTTTGATTCAAGGACTTGAAAAGCTCGAATACCGTGGTTATGATTCTGCGGGGATTTTTGTCCTAGGTGGCGCTGAAAGCCATTTGGTGAAAGCAGTTGGTCGTATTGCAGAATTGTCTGCTAAAACTGCTGGTGTTGAGGGGGCAACTGGGATTGGACATACTCGTTGGGCGACTCACGGAAAACCAACAGAAGACAATGCTCACCCGCATCGCTCTGAGACAGGACGTTTTGTCTTGGTCCACAATGGGGTGATTGAAAACTATCTTGAAATTAAGGAAGAATACCTTGCAGGTCACCATTTCAAAGGACAAACGGATACAGAAATCGCCGTACATTTGATTGGAAAATTTGCGGAAGAAGACGGCTTATCAGTGCTTGAAGCCTTCAAAAAAGCCCTTCATATCATCCGTGGTTCTTATGCCTTTGCCTTGATTGACTCTGAAAATCCAGATGTCATCTATGTAGCTAAGAATAAATCACCACTCTTGATTGGTCTTGGAGATGGCTACAACATGGTCTGCTCAGATGCTATGGCTATGATTCGTGAAACCAACCAATATATGGAAATCCATGACCAAGAGTTGGTAATTGTGAAAGCTGATAGCGTCCAAGTTCAAGACTATGATGGCAATCGTCGTGAGCGTGCTAGCTATACTGCTGAACTTGACTTATCAGATATCGGTAAGGGAACTTATCCTTACTACATGCTCAAGGAAATCGATGAGCAACCAACGGTGATGCGTAAGTTGATCCAAGCTTACACAGATGAGGCTGGTCAAGTAGTGGTAGACCCAGCCATCATCAAGGCTGTTCAAGATGCTGACCGTATCTACATTCTTGCGGCTGGAACTTCTTACCACGCAGGGTTTGCTTCTAAGAAGATGTTGGAAGAATTGACAGATACACCAGTTGAACTTGGTATCTCCTCTGAGTGGGGTTACGGTATGCCACTTCTCAGCCAGAAACCACTCTTCATCTTTATCAGTCAGTCTGGTGAAACAGCTGATAGCCGTCAGGTTTTGGTTAAGGCTAATGAAATGGGAATCCCAAGCTTGACAGTGACAAATGTTCCAGGTTCAACTCTTTCTCGTGAAGCCAATCATACTATGCTTCTTCATGCAGGACCTGAAATTGCTGTAGCATCAACCAAGGCTTATACGGCCCAAATCGCAGCCCTTGCCTTCTTGGCAAAAGCGGTTGGTGAAGCAAATGGGAATGCTAAAGCGCAAGCCTTTGACTTGGTTCATGAGTTGTCTATCGTGGCTCAGTCTATCGAATCAACCCTTTCAGAGAAAGAATTGATTGATAGCAAGGTTCGTGACCTTCTTGAAACAACACGCAACGCCTTTTACATCGGACGCGGTCAAGATTACTACGTAGCCATGGAAGCCAGTCTCAAGCTCAAAGAGATTTCTTACATCCAATGTGAAGGTTTTGCGGCTGGAGAACTTAAACATGGAACCATTGCTTTGATTGAGGATGGAACACCTGTTTTAGCCCTCTTGTCAGACTCAGTCCTTGCCAACCACACTCGTGGAAATATCCAAGAAGTGGCAGCGCGTGGCGCTAAGGTTCTTACCATCGCAGAAGAAAATGTTGCCAAAGATACAGACGATATCGTTCTTACGACCGTACACCCTTACCTCTCACCAATCTCAATGGTCGTGCCAACACAATTGATCGCTTACTTTGCAACCCTCCACCGTGGCCTCGATGTGGACAAACCACGGAACCTTGCTAAGTCTGTAACAGTAGAATAAAAATGAAAAGAGAGTGGGACAGAAATTGGTAATTCGTTAGAATTCGATTTCGTCGTCCCACCTCCGCACAGTTGAGTAGGGCTGTAAAAGCTGATGAAATCAGCGTAGTAGAGCCCACTCAACCACTGCGTCTTGCTCGACAATCCAAAGATAATTGAGAGGCTAGGACTTTTGTCCTAGCTTCTTTTTCTTTTATTAGAGAACGGGTTAAAAAACAGTGAGTTAGAAAAGAAAGGGTTAGAAAACCCATGAAAGCAGGAGCTCCATGGGCTATTTGTTTGATGGTGGTAAGACATACTCTTGGATAGCTTGCGCTACACCGTGTTCTTGGTTGCTGGTAGTGACAACTTGAGCTTCCTTCTGGACAGCTTCAGGAGCATTTCCCATGGCAACTCCAAGTCCAGCCAGACGAATCATGGGGAGGTCGTTGAAGTGGTCTCCGATAGTCATGACCTGTTCTAAGGGGACTTGGTAGTAAGTAGCCAGTTCAAGGACAGCATCTCTTTTTGAGACGGCTTTGGCAGTGACTTCTAGGTAGTTTTCCTTTGAAAGATAAAAAGCAGTCTGTGGAAATTCTTGCGGATCCAGCTTCTGATAGAGTTCTTGAATATTCTGAGTCTCTCCAATCAAGAGCAATTTATGTAGATGGAGAGTATCATCAGAGAGGGTCTGAGAAAGTGGTTGTATCTGGGGAGTTTCACCCGTAATAGCCGCCTCAACTTGGGTCCACTGGTCCTCTCTGGAGTTGAACCAGACTGCCCCGCTATAACAATTAATCGAAATGCTGGGATCTAGTTCGTCCACACGATGGAGGAAGGTGCGGATCTCATCTTTGTCCAGGCTGTGTTCAAATAAAATCTCTGCTCCCTTGACGATGAGAGCCCCATTGTAGCAAGCGATAGGTTCCTGATGGACGCCCAAACTTCTTGCGATAGGAGCAATCCCGATAGGAGAGCGAGCCGATGCCAAGATAAAAGGAATCTTTTTTTCTTGGAGCTGGGGAATGAGTTTGATAAGGGCGGGATCGACCTGATGATGCTGGTCCAGAATGGTTCCGTCAATATCACTGACAATTAAACGAATGGAAGACATAGGCACCTCCTTTTTCTTTAGTATACCATATTTTAGGAGAATGAAAAGGAGAGGTATAGTTGATTCTTATAACGGGGTCAAGTAATTTTCAAAGTAGGTCCCTTTCTTCAAAAATAAAATAATAGATAAGAATGCGCGCAAGGCTTTATTTTCAAGGACTTGCGCTTTTTTTGATACCTGCCTCAATAAAGAAATTTTAAGGCCTTGATAGGGAAAATATATTAGTCAGCTACTTTTTGAGGTGATATCATGGTTACAAATTTCAGAAAGGAAGCGGTCAGTCAGTCTTCCTTTTGGAGAAGATATTGAGGAGGTTTCACAGTATGAGTAAAAAAGAGTTGGTGCTTCGTGCCATTCGAGGTGAAAAAGTTGAGCGAATCCCTGTAGGATTTTGGCTCCATTATGTGACTCAAGAAGAAAAAGAATTGGGTCTCGACAATCCAGTAGTACTTGAAAAAAGTATTAAAGGACACCAACACTATGTTGAAGAAATATCCCCTGATTTTGTCAAGATTATGAGCGATGGCTTCTTCCGCTATCCGAGTGCCCTTTATTCGAGAGAGATTACATCGATCCAAGAATTGAAGGACATCCAACCAATTGGGGAGCATCATCCTTGGATTGAAAAACAAATTGAAGTGGTCAAGGAAATTCGTTCCCATTTCCATGAGGAGATTGCTTCATTCTACAATATCTTCTCACCCATTTCTTATTTGAAACGCTGGTTCCGGACGGATCAATCCCGTGGAGACCAAGTGATTGCGGCCTTTCTCAAAGAAGATCCAGAAACCTTGGCCCATATCCTTGATGTGATCGCAGGAGATATCGCCATTCTTAGTCGCCGCTTGATCCAAGAAGCAGGAGTGAAAGGCATTTACTTCTCAACCCAGCAGGTTCAAGATGAGCGCGTGACAGAGGAAGAATACCGCAAGTTCATTGAGCCGAGCAGTATCGCTGTCCTAGAAGCGGCTAATGAAGCGGGTGGGATCAATATCCTTCATATCTGTGGCTTTGAAGGGGCTAGCAATGAAGTGGAACTCTTCAAGG
Source organism: Streptococcus rubneri (assembly GCF_004785935.1). Lineage (GTDB taxonomy): Bacteria > Bacillota > Bacilli > Lactobacillales > Streptococcaceae > Streptococcus > Streptococcus rubneri. The sequence continues at coordinate 153,216 of NZ_SRRP01000002.1, forward strand.
ATTATCCAGCCCAAGTCATTAACTGGGCGACCCATCATGAAGGTCTGAGTCTAGCAGCAGGTCGCAAGCTCTTTGGCGATCGCGCTGTTTTAGGTGGTTTTGTCAATGGCAAGAAAGGCTTGCTCTACCAAGGGGAACGAGACGCTATCGAGCAAGAAACCCGTCGCTTGGTGGCAGAAGCAGGAAGTCGTGGTTTGATCCTTGGAGCAGACTGCACCGTGCCAGACGATTTCCAATTGGAACGCTTAGACTGGGTGCGTCAGGCGGCCATCTTGTAAGAAGAAAGGAGAGGGAGATGAAAAAAATCAATGTCTGGTGTATAGTGCTGGTAGCTTTATTCTTAGTCCTAGGGCTCGCAAAAGTTGCAGCCGCTAGCAGTCAAGAGGAAAGCAAAAAGGATCCGGATATGGCAAGGCTGGAGAAAATTCCAGCCCACAGTCTCTCCCTCATTCGCCCGTCTGATCTAGCGAGTGTCTTGCTCCTAGAAGATCAGTGATAAAAAAAGATGAAGGGCTTGATAAAAAATATATATTAGTCAAATAAAAGTCCAAGTGTTAAGATAACTAGCAAGAAAAGAACAGAACGAGGTAAGAACATGTCTACAAAAAGAGAATTAGTCTTAAAAGCTTTCAGAGGGGAAGCGGTTGATCGTGTGCCAGTTGGCTTTTGGCATCATTTTACAAGGGAAGATGAATGGTTGAAAGGATTTTCCAATCCAGAAATTATCGAAAAGAACCTCAATGGTCATAAAAACTTCCTACACAAGGTCAAACCAGACTTTGTCAAACTCATGAGTGATGGCTACTTTGCTTATCCAAACCCATCCATTCACAAAGGACTTGAAAATATCTCGGATTTAGCAGGGATTGAACCCCTCGGAGCCGATCATCCATGGATCACAGAGCAGGTAGAATTGGTCAAAAAAATTCGCGCTGGTTTTGAAGAGGACATTGTAGCCATCTACAACATCTTTGCTCCAGTGACCTACTTCAAATGGTTGGTCGGAGAAGTGTCAGGTGGAGATGACTTGATCGCAAACTTTATCGATCAAGATGCAGCAACTCTTAAAAAAGTATTGGATACTATTGGCCAAGATATCGCAAGTTTGAGCCAACGAATCATCAAAGAAGCAGGAGCAGACGGAATCTACCTCAGTGTTCAAAGCATCCAAGATGCGCGTGTCAGTCAGGAAGTTTACAAACAAGTCATCGCGCCGAGTGAACTCCATGTCTTAGAGACAGCTAAGGAAGCCGGTGGGGTAAATATCCTTCATATCTGTGGCTATGAAGGAGCTCGCAATGATATCCATCTCTTCACAGACTACCCAGCTCCAGTCATTAACTGGGCAGTCGGACCAGAAGGCATCAGCCTGGCAGAAGGACGCGAAATCTTCGGTGGACGCACGGTTCTTGGTGGCTTTGAAAATGGCAAAAATGGTCTTCTCTACACAGGAGACAAGGCTGCGATTCAAGCAGAAACCAAACGTATCATCGCAGAGACAGGAACTACAGGCTTGGTCATCGGTGCGGATTGTACCATTCCAAGTGACATTGATGAAGAACGAATCGAATGGGTTCGTGAAGCTGCAGCAGAATAAGGAAAATAGAAAGAGAGAAAAGAGAGTATGAGTAAAAAAACATGGATTATCGGTGGGGTAGCCGTTCTTGCCCTTGCAGGTGCAACGATTATTGGTCGAAGCCTGAATCACGCAAATGACAGCAAAGGATCAACAGGATCTAATAAAGTAACAACCTTGAAAGTGGCCCACACTCAAAACTATGTGCCGTACGATTTCGTCGATGAAAAAGGAGAATCAGATGGTTATGAAGTAGCCGTGCTCAAAGCCATTGACGAAAAACTTCCAGACTACAAGTTTGAGTATACTGGAACGAGTGACGACGACCTCTTGATCGGTCTAGAATCTGGTAAGTACGATATCGGAACCAAAGGAGCTTGGTATACCGAAGAACGCGCCAAGAAATTTATTATTCCAAAAGAACCAATCGGAGCAAGTATCATCGGATTTACGGTACGAAAAGAAGATGCGGATAAATACAAGAACATCGATGATTTCGCTAAAGAAAAAGGAAAATTGGTTCCAATTTCACCACAAAATGCCCAATGGAATGTTATCAAAGAATACAATGACAAGCATAAGGACCAACCAATCGAATTAACAGCTGCAGAATCGTTCAAAGTTGCAGATGCCTATGCATGGGTTCTGGAAGGACGTTACGATGCCTTCTTTGACATCAAACTTTCCTTTGAAAAAGCTGTCACAGATAAAGATGGCTCTTACCACCAATATGCAGACAAACTCAGCTGGTTTGCCTACAAAGGAATTCCAACTTACCCATTGATTCATAAGGATAAGAAAAACGAAAAATTTGCGGAAGCCTACAGCAAGGCCATCAAAGAATTGGAAGAAGATGGAACGCTTGCCAAACTATCCGAAAAATATTTCGGTGAAGATGTCTTCAGTTATGTAGATAAAGAAAAATAAGATGAAACTGGGTGCGTATAGCCCCAGCTTCCTTATTTCTATCCGGATACAGAAAGGAAAAAAACATGGTCTCATACGACATTTCCAAGGTCTGGTTATTTCTTCCAACCTTGGTCCAAGCCCTGCCAGCGACCCTAGCTTTGATGGTTTTAACGACGCTTCTCGGTTCGGCATTTGGCTTGGTTTTGACCTGGGCACAAGTATCAGAAGAGAAGGTGGGAGCTGGTCTTGCCAAAGGCTACGTCTTTACTTTGCGTTGTACCCCTCCGATTGTCTTGCTCTTCTTGGTCTTTTATGGGCTGCCACAATTTTTGAACTGGTGGTTGGGCATTGACATTGATCACTGGTCCAAGTTTGTCTTTGTCCTTGTGGCCATGTTTCTTCTCTTTGCGGCTATGATCTCTGAGGTCTTCAAGGCAGCCTATTTGGCCATCCCAAAAGGTCAAATGGAAGCAGGCTTGAGTATCGGCTTGACACCAGCTCAAACCATTTGGCGCATTGTCCTTCCCCAAGCCTTTCGCGTGGCTCTTCCCAATATGACGACTGCCATCTTAAACCTCATGCGCGATGCCGCTTTGGCTTATACCATTGGCTTTATCGATATCATGGGAGCAGGAAACAACTTGATCAGTCGCAATCTTGGGAATTATTCCCTCGAGACGTATACAGCCGTAGCAGTGATCTACTGGGCAATTGCCCTTGTGATCTCCTTCTCCGCTCAACTTCTTGAGAAACGACTCAGTGTAACAGAAAGGTAGCTTATGGATTTCAATTTTATTAGTAAAACGTTTCTAGCCACCTTAGGTGGCGTTCCAGTAACCCTTCTGATCATGGTCGTATCCATTCTCTTGAGTTTTTTTCCAGCCCTCTTTTTGGCGCTCGGTCAGATTTACAAGGTCAAAGGGGTTCGCAGTTTCTCAGTGGTTTACTTGGCCTTTATCCGGGCGACGCCTCCGATTCTCTTGATTCTCTTCTTTTATAGTCTCTTTCCTAGTCTCTTAAATAGCTTTTTTAAGAGCATGGGCAGTCACTTTAATGTCTTTGAGATCAATCCCATTTACTATGCCTTTATTATCTTTAGCTTGATGACAACAGGAAGTCTGGCTGAAATTCTCCGGTCAGCTATTCTGACGGTGGATAAGGGTCAACTAGAAGCAGCGCAAGCCATCGGTTTGACCAATCGCCAAGCCTATGTCCGCATTGTTTTTCCACAAGCCCTACGTGCAGCCCTGCCCAATTTGTGTAACCTGGTCATCAACTTGGTCAAAGGCACCTCCCTTGTCTTTGTCATGACCATCAAGGATATCACTGCCATTGCCAAGGTCGAAGCCTCTTATGGCTATCAATATTTTGAATCCTATCTCGTGATTTTTATTCTTTATATTGTCATTTGTGGGGTGATTCAGTGGGGCTTCAATTGCTTGGAAAAACGCCTGACACTCGCATAGAAGAAGGAGAAATGAAAAGATGTTAGAAGTAGAACACGTATCGAAAAAATTTAAGGACCACCAAGTCCTGGTAGATGTTAATCTCAAGGTCAACCAAGGGGATGTCGTGGTTATTTTAGGCCCATCTGGATCAGGAAAAACAACCTTCCTACGTTGCCTCAACCACTTGGAAAAGGCAGATACAGGCCACCTAACTCTAGGTGGAAAAGAATATGACCTTGCAAAACTCAGCAAAAAGGAAATTTTAGAAATCCGCCAAAAGACAGCCTTTGTCTTCCAGCATTACAATCTCTTTGCCAATAAAACAGCCCTTGAAAATATCTTGGAAGGCCTGATTGTAGCCCGCAAGATTCCAAAAGAAGAAGCTCTTCAACGGGCAGAATCAGCCCTTGAAAAGGTCGGCCTCCTCGCTTATAAGGATTACTATCCTGCTCAACTATCAGGTGGCCAGCAGCAACGGATCGGAATCGCACGTGCCATCGCAGTCAAGCCAGATGTGATCTTGCTGGATGAGCCAACATCAGCGCTGGACCCAGAGTTGGTCGGGGATGTACTAGCTGTTATGAAGCAACTAGCCCAAGAAGGAGTGACCATGGTTGTGGTAACCCATGAGATGAGCTTTGCGCGTGATGTAGCCAACCACGTCATCTTTATGGATGGTGGACACATCATCGAAGAAAACGAACCCCATGAATTCTTTAACAGTCCAAAAGAAGAACGAACCAAACAATTCCTTTCACGGATTCTATCCGACGCCACCTACAGCGTCGAATACATGATTTGATAAGAGGCACACCCTGGTAAGGGTGTGTTTTTTTGCTTCGGAAAATTTTTTTAAAAAAATGCAAAAAATTATGTAAAAAACTGTTGACAAAAAAATCAGTCTGGTTTATAATAATTTATGTAAACAAAAAGAGGTTGGGAAATCTCAAGAGTTTACAGGATCAATAGTGGAAAGGAGATGGTGAGATGCTATTTCCAAAATATAGAAAACTAATTGATAAAAGAAGGAATATAAGATCTTAGCCCTTGAGGCTATTAATTTAAAAGAAAAAATAAAATTATGTAAACAAACCTTAAGTAGCCAATTTGGCTACTCATTTTCAAGAACGAATTAAAATTATGTAAAACAGAGGTAACGAATATGAACAACAACTTTAACAATATGGATGATCTTTTCAATCAACTAATGGGAAACATGGGTGGTTTTCGCTCGGAAAGCCGTCGCTACATGATCAATGGTCGTGAAGTGACACCGGAAGAATTCGCCATTTACCGCCAAACGGGTCAACTTCCAAATGAAGGAAGTGAGCAAGTGCAACACCAGCAAGGCAAAGGAATGAAACAAGATGGAATCCTTGCGAAACTGGGCCGTAACTTGACCGAAGAAGCCCGTGAAGGAAAATTGGATCCGGTCATCGGACGCAACAAAGAAATTCAAGAAACGGCTGAAATCCTGTCTCGTCGTACCAAGAACAACCCTGTCCTTGTAGGGGATGCAGGTGTTGGTAAAACAGCGGTTGTAGAAGGCTTGGCCCAAGCTATCGTGAACGGAGATGTTCCAGCAGCTATCAAGAATAAAGAAATCATCTCGATTGATATTTCTGGTCTTGAAGCTGGTACGCAATACCGTGGTAGCTTCGAAGAAAATATCCAAAATATGATTCAAGAAGTCAAAGCGATGGGTAATGTCATCCTCTTCTTTGATGAAATCCACCAAATCCTTGGTGCAGGTAGCACAGGGGATGGGCAAGGATCTAAAGGTCTTGCGGATATCTTGAAACCAGCTCTTTCTCGTGGTGAATTGACCGTGATTGGGGCAACCACTCAAGATGAATACCGCAACACCATCTTGAAGAATGCGGCCCTTGCTCGTCGTTTTAACGAAGTCAAGGTTAATGCTCCATCAGCTGAAGATACGTTCAAGATTCTTCAAGGGATCCGTGATCTTTACGAAAAACACCACAATGTTGTCTTGCCAGATGAAGTCTTGAAAGCAGCAGTTGATTATTCTGTCCAATACATTCCACAACGCAGCTTGCCAGATAAGGCGATTGACTTGGTCGATGTGACAGCTGCTCATTTGGCAGCACAACACCCAGTGACAGATGTACATGCGGTTGAGCACGAAATCCAAGCGGAAAAAACAAAACAAGAAGAAGCTGCCGCTAAAGAAGACTATGAAGCAGCCTTAAATGCAAAAATTCGTATCGAAGAACTCGAAAAACAAATTGCTAACCATACAGAGGATCACAAGGTGACTGCTACTGTAAATGATGTAGCTGAGTCTGTCGAACGGATGACTGGAATCCCAGTATCACAAATGGGTGCGACCGATATCGAACGCTTGAAAGATATGGGTCACCGTTTGCAAACGAAAGTTATCGGTCAAGACAAGGCGGTTGAAGCCGTTGCCAAAGCGATCCGTCGGAACCGTGCAGGCTTTGACGAAGGGAACCGTCCAATCGGTAGCTTCCTCTTTGTAGGTCCTACTGGTGTTGGTAAGACTGAGTTGGCTAAACAATTGGCCCTCGATATGTTCGGAACGAAAGATGCCATCATCCGTTTGGACATGTCAGAATACAGCGATCGTACAGCTGTTTCTAAATTGATTGGTACAACTGCTGGTTATGTTGGTTACGATGATAACAACAATACCTTGACAGAACGCGTCCGTCGCAATCCATACTCAATCGTCCTTTTGGACGAGATTGAAAAGGCGGATCCTCAAGTGATCACCCTTCTCCTTCAAGTCTTGGATGATGGTCGTTTGACAGATGGTCAAGGAAATACGGTTAACTTCAAGAATACCGTAATTATCGCTACTTCAAACGCTGGCTTTGGTTACGAAGCCAACTTGACAGAAGATGCGGACAAACCAGAACTCTTGGATCGTTTGAAACCATTCTTCCGTCCTGAATTCCTTAACCGTTTCAACGCTGTGATCGAGTTCTCACACTTGAGCAAGGAAGACCTTTCTAAGATTGTTGACTTGATGTTAGTAGAAGTGAACAAAACTCTTGCTAAGAAAGACATTGACTTGACAGTGAGCGATGCTGCCAAAGAATACATGACTGAAGAAGGCTATGATGAAGTCATGGGCGTACGTCCACTCCGTCGGGTCGTTGAACAACAAATCCGTGATAAGGTGACAGATTTCCATTTGGACCATCTTGATGCTAAACACTTGTTGGCAGATATGGAAGATGGAGAGCTTATTATTCGAGAGCATGGTGATGCGAACGAAGGGAAAGAAACCCCGGCAGAATAAGATTTTGTGAGACTAGGCTAAGAAGAAATTCTTAGCCTTTTTCATGAGCCGTTAAATGAACAATTAGTTGATTTTACTAGACACATTTTTTCGATTTTTTGCCCAGAAAGTGAAAAATGTTAAAAAATACCCTTATTTTTCTCTTTTTTACCCTATTTTTTAGGTCAAAATGAGCTATTCTGAGCACAATAAGCAAGATTTGCTAATAAATGAGGAAATCCACGATATAATATATAAAAGATTAAATTTAGAGGAAATGGGTGTATTTTATGAAAACTCCAATTGATATTTATTCGACAAAAGACTATAAGAAAGTAGAAGCTGTTGTTCAGCTGATGGTGGACGGAAAAGTTACAAGCTATCGCGTTGCAACTGAAACAGACATCAGTAAGATGAGCCTTGCAACCTTGACAAAGGGAACAAGTAAGATTAAAAACATCACTTACCAAACAGCGATTTTGTTGATTGATTGGTATGATCAAAATCATGAAAAATATGGTATCACGATTGATTAGAAGAAGACCAATTTTTTATGGTTTTTTTCTTTTTGTCCAGTTCATTTTGTTAGGAGGCTGGCTTCAACTTTTGTGCCGGTCGTTTTTTTGTATTGAAGTTCATGAGTCCCCCTATCTGGTGAATAATCCGTCCAGGGACTTATTTTTACTGAAAATCAGGGCTTCATATTGAAAATGCCTATAAAATTTGCTATAGTAGTGCATATATGATTTTAAAAGGAGAAAAGGTATGCAAGGTGGCAGTACATTTCTAGTGATGCTCTTGGTGATGGTCGGAATGATGTTCTTCATGAGCCGTAGCCAAAAGAAACAATACCAAAAACGGATGGAAAGCTTGAACAAACTTCAAAAAGGGTATGAAGTGATTACCATCGGTGGTTTGTATGGAACAGTTGATGAAGTAGACACTGAACGGAAAACCGTTGTTTTGGACGTGGATGGCGTATACCTCACATTTGAATTGACAGCTATTAAAACAGTTTTGCCAGTTTCAGAAGGGGTGACAGCTGGTGCAGTTGAAGGCGCTGGCGAATCAGATTCTATCATTGACGGTGAATAATAAGAAGGAGCGATCAAAAGGTCGCTTTTTTCATTTTTAGATATATACCCTCTAGAAAAGGGGCTAGACTGCCATTTTAAGCGGATTTATGATATAATGAAGCGATAAAAACAGTGAAATAGGTAGAAAAACATGTTTCGTTTTAAAAAGAAAGAAAAGTTAAGTGTACCTCTAGAAGTGCCCAAGCATATTGGAATCATCATGGATGGGAATGGTCGTTGGGCCAAAAAACGGATGCAACCTCGTGTCTTTGGGCACAAAGCTGGCATGGAGGCTCTGCAAGAAGTAACCATCGCAGCCAAGGAGATGGGAGTGCAAGCCCTAACGGTCTATGCTTTCTCAACTGAAAACTGGACCCGTCCTCAACAAGAAGTGAGCTTTATCATGAATCTTCCAGTAGAGTTTTACGACCGCTTTGTTCCAGAACTTCATAGAAATAATGTAAAGATTCAAATGATTGGGGAGGTTTCCCGTCTTCCGAAGGAGACCTTGGAGGCTCTAGAAAAAGCAGAGGCTTTAACTCGTTCAAATACAGGCTTGATTCTGAATTTTGCCTTGAATTATGGGGGACGGGCTGAGTTGACTCAGGCAGTCAAACAAATTGCCCAAGAAGTTTTAGATACTCATTTAAATCCAGAGGATATTTCAGAAGAAATCATCGCAGATTACTTGTATACTAGTAGCTTACCCAAGGATTTTCGGGACCCTGATTTGATTATTCGAACGAGCGGTGAGATTCGTTTGAGTAATTTCTTGCCATGGCAAGCAGCTTATAGCGAGCTTTACTTTACGGATGTGATGTGGCCTGATTTTGGAGAAAAGGCATTGCAGGATGCCATAGTAGAATACAGCCATCGTCATCGACGCTTTGGTGGTGTATAGGAGAGATAAATATGACAAAAGATTTACAGAAACGAGTGATTTTTGGAGGAATCGCCCTAGCTTTCTTCATCCCGACGGTACTTTTTGGAGGAGTCTTTTTCCAGATTGTTGTAGGACTCATTGCGATGTTGGGGGTTCATGAATTGCTCAAAATGAAAGGACTTCAGACGGAAACAATCGAAGGAGCTTTAGCCATGCTGGCAGCTCTGGTACTGACCTTACCTCTTGAGAGCTATCTCCCTTTCTTACCAGTTGGTGGGAACTTTATCGCTTATGGTTTACTGGTCTTGCTGTTGATGGGGACCACCGTCCTAGCTCAAGGCTATACCTATGATGAAGTTGTCTATCCTATTGCCTCTAGTTTTTATGTTGGCTTTGGATTCCATGCCCTGATTCAAGCGCGTATGGCTGGTGTTGATAAGGTCTTGTTGGCCCTCTTTATCGTCTGGGCAACCGATTCGGGTGCCTACTTCATTGGTAGTCAATTTGGAAAGAGAAAACTGTTACCAAGAGTATCACCCAACAAGACTGTTGAAGGAAGTCTTGGAGGGATCGCTTGTGCTGTCGTTGTGACGATGATCTTTATGATGCTAGATCGTACCGTTGCGGGCTCTTACGGTTGGGTGACCATGATTCTCTTTACCATTCTTTTCAGTATAGCAGCTCAGTTTGGTGACCTAGTCGAAAGTGCCATCAAGCGCCATTTTGGAGTGAAAGACTCTGGCCGTTTTATTCCTGGTCATGGTGGTGTCTTGGATCGATTTGATAGCTTGATTTTTGTTTTCCCACTAATGCTATTCTTTGGTCTGTTTTAAACAGAAGTCATCCCATCATCAGTTAAAACGAAGGAGCGTGTATGCAATTTATTGCCTTTATTATCATTTTTGGCGTCATTGTCCTGGTGCATGAGTTCGGCCATTTCTATTTTGCAAAGAAATCAGGCATCCTTGTTCGCGAGTTTGCGATTGGGATGGGGCCCAAGATTTTTGCCCATGTAGGCAAGGACGGAACAGCCTATACTATTCGAATCCTTCCATTGGGGGGCTATGTCCGAATGGCAGGCTGGGGCGAAGATACGACAGAGATTAAGACAGGAACGCCTGTCAGTCTAACTTTGAACCCTGATGGAACAGTTGTTCGGATTAACCTTTCTGGGAAAAACATCGACCAGACGGCTCTTCCCATGAATGTCACAGATTTTGATTTTGAGGATAAACTGGAAATCACAGGAATCGTCATCGAAGAGACCAAGACCTATCCTGTCCACCATGATGCGACCATCGTTGAGGAAGATGGGACAGAAGTTCGGATTGCTCCTCTGGATGTGCAGTATCAAAATGCTAGTATCTGGGGACGACTCATTACCAACTTTGCGGGTCCCATGAACAACTTTATCCTAAGCATTGTCGTCTACTCTCTCCTAGCCTTCATGCGGGGAGGTGCAGTGGACTACTATAGCAACCATGTTCAAGTGGTTCCACAAGGAGTAGTGGCTAAGGCAGGTCTGAAGGACAACGACCAAATTGTTCAAATCAATCAATATAAGATTTCCAACTGGGAAGAGTTGACAGATGCCGTACAAAAGGCTACGGACGGCAAAGGAAAGAATCCTGAAATAACCATTCGCTATGAGCGCGATGAAAAAACTCAAGAAGTGACCGTCAAACCTGAAGAAGATGGTGGACGCTATTACATCGGTGTCACCAATGCGGTAAAGACTGGATTCTTCGATAAACTTTTCTCAGGTGTAACGGATACCTGGTACACAGCAACTCGTATCTTTACTGCCTTGAAGGATATCATCTTCCACTTTAGTTTGAACAAATTAGGTGGTCCAGTGGCGATCTACAAAGCCAGTTCACAAGCGGCGGAGCTCGGTCTTCCAGCTATCCTATCCTTGATGGCCATGTTGTCTATTAATATCGGAATCTTTAACTTGATCCCCATTCCGGCCTTGGATGGTGGAAAAATCTTGATCAATCTGATCGAGCTCGTCCGTAGAAAACCGCTGAAGCAGGAGGTAGAAACCTACTTGACCCTTGCTGGAGTGGCGGTCATGGTTATCTTGATGATTGCCGTGACTTGGAACGATATAATGAAATTATTTTTGAAATAGAAAAGGAATGAATCTGAATGAAACAAAGTAAAATGCTTATTCCAACACTTCGCGAAATGCCAAGCGATGCGCAGGTCATCAGCCACGCTTTGATGCTCCGTGCTGGATATGTTCGTCAAGTATCAGCAGGTGTTTATTCATATCTGCCACTTGCAAATCGTGTGATTGAAAAAGCTAAGAAGATCATGCGCCAGGAATTTGACAAGATTGGCGCTGTTGAAATGTTGGCTCCAGCCCTTCTCAGTGCTGACCTTTGGCGTGAATCTGGCCGTTATGAAACTTACGGGGAAGACTTGTACAAATTGAAAAATCGTGAGAAGTCAGACTTTATCTTGGGTCCAACTCACGAAGAAACTTTCACAGCTATTGTCCGTGATTCTGTTAAGTCTTACAAGCAATTACCATTGAATCTCTACCAAATCCAACCTAAGTACCGTGATGAAAAACGTCCACGTAATGGACTTCTTCGGACCCGTGAGTTCATCATGAAAGATGGCTACAGCTTCCACGCTAACTACGATAGCTTGGATGTGACCTATGATGAATACAAGGCAGCCTACGAGCGTATCTTTACTCGTAGTGGCTTGGACTTTAAAGCCATCATCGGTGACGGTGGAGCCATGGGCGGTAAGGATAGTCAAGAGTTTATGGCTATCACACCTTCTCGTACAGACCTTGACCGTTGGGTGGTGTTAGACAAGTCAGTCGCATCATTTGATGAGATTCCTGAAGAAGTTCAAGAAGAAATCAAGGCTGAATTGCTCAAATGGATGGTTTCTGGTGAGGATACCATTGCCTACTCAAGTGAATCTAGCTATGCGGCCAACCTTGAAATGGCAACTAATGCCTACAAACCAAGCAACCGTGTTGTGACTGAAGAAGAAGTAGCTCGCGTGGAAACACCAGGTGTTAAATCGATTGATGAAGTCGCAGCCTTCTTGAATATCTCTGAAGAGCAAACAATCAAGACCTTGGTTTACATCGCAGACGAGGAGCCAGTTGTGGCCCTACTCGTGGGCAATGACCAGCTCAACGAAGTCAAATTGAAAAACTATCTTGGAGCAGATTTCTTGGAACCTGCAACTGAGGCAGAAGTGAAAGAATTGTTGGGGGCGGACTTTGGTTCACTTGGTCCAGTCAATCTTCCAGAAAATGTCAAGATTATCGCAGACCGCAAGGTACAAGATAGCCGTAATGCTGTTGTTGGTGCCAACCAAGATGGCTACCACTTGACGGGTGTCAACCCAGGTCGAGATTTCGTTGCTGAATATGTAGATATCCGTGAAGTACGTGAGGGTGAAATTTCACCAGATGGCCAAGGTGTGCTCAACTTTGCACGTGGTATCGAGATTGGTCACATTTTCAAACTTGGGACTCGTTACTCAGCAAGTATGGGAGCGGATGTCTTGGATGAAAATGGTCGTGCAGTCCCAATCATCATGGGATGCTATGGTATCGGTGTCAGCCGTCTCCTTTCAGCCGTTATGGAACAACACGCTCGTCTATTTGTCAATAAGACTCCTAAAGGTGAATACCGTTACGCTTGGGGCATCAACTTCCCTAAAGAATTGGCGCCGTTTGATGTGCACTTGATTCCAGTTAATGTCAAGGACGAAGCAAGTCTTGAATTGACTAGCAAGATCGAAGACCAATTGGTCAAGGCTGGCTATGAAGTCTTGGTGGACGATCGTAACGAACGTGCAGGCGTTAAATTTAGCGATAGCGACTTGATCGGCTTGCCAATCCGTGTAACAGTTGGGAAGAAAGCAGCTGATGGCATCGTGGAAGTGAAGATTAAAGCTTCTGGTGATACAATTGAAGTGCATGCAGACAATTTATTAGAAACTCTTGCTATTTTAAATAAATAAGCAATAGTAGAAGGCTAGGATGCTCAATACCCTAGCCTTCTTTTTTGTAAGCTGAGCTAGCTAGCTGAAAGGACCTTCTGACAGTCGAAAAGTTAGGTAAAATATGATAAAATAAAGGCTAGTAATTTGTCAGGGAGAAATCATGTCAACTAGCTTTGAAATCTTAATGAATCAGTTAGGAATGCCTTTGGAAATGCGTGAATCAGGCGCTTTTCGAGGGGCTGAAATCCAAGAGGTCATCGTCCATAAGCTCAGTCGTGTTTGGGAATTTCGTTTTGTTTTTGCCGAAATTCTACCCATCACGATTTTTCAGGAGCTCAAAAACCGCTTGGCTGAGGAGTTTTCAAAGACAGGAAATCGAGCGGTGTTTGAGATTCAGGTAAAGAATCCAACTTTCAGTGAGGAGCTCTTGCAAGCCTATTACCAGGAGGCTTTTGAAGATGGTCCCTGTGCGAGTCAGGGCTTTAAGAGCATGTATCAACATCTGCAAGTCCGCTCTCAAGGAGAAGAGCTGATCATTAGTGGTCCTTCATCTGTGGATACGGAGCACCACCGGAAAAACCATTTGCCCAATCTCGCTAGTCAATTGACCAAGTTTGGTTTTCCTCATTTCCAGTGTCGGGTCGAGGCGGATGACCAGTTGACAGAAGAGCTGCAACAGGCCTTTGAAGCTGAGAAAGATCAAATCTTCCAAGCAGCTAATGAAGAAACCTTGCGGGCCATGGAGTCCTTGTCTCAAATGGCTCCTCCACCAGCAGAGGAAAAACCAGTCTTTGATTTCAAAGCCAAGAAGGCTGTGGCCAAGCCCAAGCTGGACAAAGCAGAAATCACTCCTATGATTGATATCACGACAGAAGAGAACCGCATTGTCTTTGAAGGGGTGGTCTTTGATGTCGAGCACAAGGTGACGAGGACAGGTCGGGTCTTGATCAATTTCAAGATGACCGACTATACTTCCAGTTTTTCCCTTCAAAAATGGGCTAAAAACGAAGAAGAAGCTCAGAAGTTTGACATGATCAAGAAAAACTCTTGGTTGAGAGTTCGTGGCAACATCGAAGTCAATAACTTTACCCGAGATTTAACCATGAATGTCCAGGATATCCAAGAAGTGGTCCACTATGAGCGCAAGGATCTGATGCCAGAAGGTGAGCGTCGGGTCGAGTTCCATGCCCATACCAATATGTCGACCATGGATGCCCTACCTGAAGTCGAGGAGCTAGTCGCAAAAGCCGCCAAATGGGGACACAAGGCTCTTGCCATTACCGATCACGGCAATGTGCAGTCCTTCCCTCATGGTTACAAGGCAGCTAAAAAGGCTGGTATCCAACTCATCTATGGGATGGAAGCCAATATTGTCGAAGACCGCGTGCCGATTACTTACAATGAAGTCGATCTAGACCTTCATGAAGCAACCTATGTGGTTTTTGACGTGGAAACGACAGGACTCTCAGCGATTTACAATGATCTGATTCAGGTTGCCGCTTCTAAAATGCACAAGGGCAATATCATTGCTGAATTCGATGAGTTCATCAATCCAGGGCATCCCATTTCTGCCTTTACAACGGACCTGACAGGCATTACCGATGACCATGTTCGCAATGCCAAACCTTTGAAACAGGTCTTGGAGGAGTTCCAGGAATTCTGTCAGGATGCGGTTTTGGTTGCCCATAATGCCACTTTTGACGTGGGCTTCATGAATGCCAACTATGAGCGTCATGGCCTTCCCAAAATCACTCAGCCAGTAATTGATACACTAGAGTTCGCTCGGAACCTCTATCCGGAGTACAAGCGTCATGGTTTGGGGCCCTTGACCAAGCGGTTTGGGGTTGCCTTGGAACACCACCACATGGCCAACTATGACGCGGAAGCGACAGGTCGCTTGCTCTTCATCTTTATCAAGGATGTAGCAGAAAAACATGGCGTGACCAATTTAGCTAAGTTAAATGTGGATTTAATTAGTCCGGATTCCTACAAAAAGGCACGGGTCAAACACGCAACCATCTATGTCAAGAACCAGACCGGCTTGAAAAATATGTTCAAATTGGTCTCTCTTTCCAATACTCAATATTTTGAGGGCGTTCCTCGGATTCCCCGGACAGTTTTGGATGCCCACCGGGAAGGCTTGATCCTGGGATCGGCTTGTTCTGAAGGAGAGGTCTTTGACGCGGTCGTCTCTCAAGGAGTTGACGCGGCAGTCGAAGTGGCCAAGTATTATGACTTTATTGAGGTGATGCCTCCAGCCATCTATGCCCCCCTCATTGCCAAAGAGCAGGTTAAGGATATGGATGAGCTCCAGACCATCATCAAGAGTTTGATTGAGGTGGGAGATCGCCTTGGCAAGCCGGTCCTCGCGACAGGAAATGTTCACTACCTTGAGCCCGAGGATGAGATCTATCGAGAAATCATTGTCCGCAGTCTCGGGCAAGGAGCTATCATCAACCGGACTATCGGCCATGGGGAAAACGCTCAACCAGCCCCTCTGCCAAAAGCCCATTTCCGCACAACCAATGAAATGCTGGATGAATTTGCCTTTCTAGGAGAAGATTTAGCACGAAAATTGGTCATTGAAAACACCAACGACCTGGCAGAAATCTTTGAACCCGTTGAAGTGGTTAAAGGAGACTTGTATACCCCATTTATTGACAAGGCCGAAGAAACAGTTGCCGAATTGACCTATCAGAAGGCCTTTGAAATCTATGGCAATCCGCTCCCTGATATTGTTGATTTGCGGATTGAAAAAGAATTGACCTCTATCCTGGGGAATGGCTTCGCCGTGATCTATCTGGCTTCCCAACTCTTGGTGCATCGCTCCAATGAACGGGGTTACTTGGTGGGTTCACGGGGATCCGTCGGATCCAGTTTCGTAGCGACCATGATTGGGATTACCGAGGTCAATCCGCTCTCGCCACACTATGTCTGTGGTCAGTGTCAGTACAGTGAGTTTATCACGGATGGTTCTTATGGTTCAGGCTTTGATATGCCAAATAAGGACTGTCCAAACTGTGGACACCAGCTTAGCAAAAACGGCCAAGACATTCCGTTCGAGACCTTCCTTGGTTTTGATGGGGACAAGGTACCCGATATCGATTTGAACTTCTCAGGGGAAGACCAGCCGAGCGCTCACTTGGATGTCCGTGATATTTTTGGGGAAGAATACGCCTTCCGGGCAGGAACAGTAGGTACGGTTGCGGCCAAGACAGCCTATGGTTTTGTCAAGGGCTATGAGCGGGACTATGGCAAGTACTACCGAGATGCCGAGGTAGAACGTCTGGCCCAAGGAGCAGCTGGGGTTAAACGGACGACCGGTCAGCACCCAGGGGGAATCGTTGTTATTCCTAACTACATGGATGTCTATGACTTCACCCCTGTTCAGTATCCAGCAGATGATGTGACAGCCGAATGGCAAACCACTCACTTTAACTTCCACGATATCGATGAGAACGTCCTCAAGCTCGATGTCCTGGGACACGATGATCCGACCATGATTCGCAAACTTCAGGACTTATCAGGTATTGATCCAAACGATATTCCTATGGATGATCCTGGTGTCATGGCTCTCTTCTCAGGAACCGATATCTTAGGAGTCACACCGGAGCAAATCGGTACCTCAACCGGTATGCTGGGAATCCCAGAGTTTGGGACCAACTTTGTTCGGGGCATGGTGGATGAGACCCATCCAACCACCTTTGCCGAGTTGCTTCAGCTGTCAGGGCTGTCTCACGGTACCGATGTATGGTTGGGAAATGCCCAAGACTTGATCAAGGCTGGGATTGCCGACCTATCGACCGTTATCGGATGTCGGGATGACATCATGGTTTACCTCATGCACGCTGGCCTAGATCCAAAAATGGCCTTTACCATCATGGAGCGGGTGCGGAAAGGCATGTGGCTCAAGATTCCTGAAGAAGAGCGCAATGGCTATATCGAGGCCATGAAGGCTAACAATGTCCCAGAATGGTACATCGAGTCTTGTGGAAAAATCAAGTATATGTTCCCTAAAGCCCATGCGGCAGCCTACGTTATGATGGCCTTGCGGGTGGCTTACTTTAAGGTTCATCATCCGCTCTACTATTACTGTGCTTACTTCTCAATCCGTGCCAAGGCCTTTGATATCAAGACTATGGGTGCAGGCCTAGAAGCTGTGAAAGCGCGGATGAAGGAGATTGCTGAAAAACGCAAGAACAACGAAGCTTCCAATGTGGAGATCGACCTCTACACGACCCTTGAAATTGTCAATGAGATGTGGGAGCGTGGCTTCAAGTTTGGGAAGCTAGACCTCTATCGCAGTGATGCGACGGAATTCATCATCGATGGAGACACCCTCATCCCACCATTTGTCGCCATGGATGGATTGGGAGAAAACGTCGCCAAGCAGATTGTACGAGCTCGCAAAAAAGGAGAATTCCTCTCTAAAACAGAGTTGCGCAAACGTGGCGGTGTCTCCTCAACCTTAGTGGAAAAGATGGACGAGATGGGAATCCTTGGTAATATGCCAGAAGACAACCAGCTCAGTCTCTTTGATGATTTGTTTTGATGGATAAATGATTTTTATTCAAAAGAATTAGCCACTCTTAACTACAGATTCATATGAATTTGTAGTTTTTTTAAAAATACAATAAAGGCGGATGAAATGGGTATTCAATTTACTTCAAAAAAGGTTGGAGAGCTATTGAAAGAAGGGAATTTGCGGATTCCTTCTTATCAAAGACCTTATAAGTGGAACAGAAAGCATATTCGTAATCTTTTTTATGATTTACGAGATGCTATGGAAAAAAAGGAATATCAAGTTGGCTCTGTAATCTTGCATGATAATAATGGATACTTAGATATTGTAGATGGACAACAACGGCTAATTTCTATTTCTTTATTTCTTCATTCATTAGAAGAGTTAAAGGATTATGAAGGCGCTAATCAACTTTTAGGTGCTGAATTTGGAGAGATATCTTGCTATCATGCGAGCGAAAATTATAACGAGTGGAAAAATTTAACTCAATTGGTTGGTGCAAACCAGGCAAAAGATATTTGCAAATTTTTATTGGAAAATTGTTCTATTTCTTGTATCATCATGCCAGAGGAACGTTTGGCAGAAGCCTTTCAATTATTTGATTCTCAGAATAATCGTGGAAAATCTTTAGAACCTCATGATTTACTTAAAGCCTATCATCTGCGTCAACAAGACTCAGATGATGAAAAAATTGTTGAGAAATGGGAGCAGTTTGTGGAAGATGACGATTTAAGTCTGAAAGATCTATTTGATATGCATCTTTTCCGTATGAGACGTTGGTCTAGGGGAGAAACAGGATTAACCAATAAGCGTTATGGTTCTTATCTGCGTTTTACAGAAGATTTTATTGATGATTTTAAAGGTGTTGATTTAAGTCAGAATTTTCCATACCTAGAATTATACCGTCATATTGAAAACTTCCCTATGTCAATAACCATGCCAATCATTGATGGAAGTGAATTTTTTAAGTATATTGAATCTGTCCATCAAACGATTAAAGATCATATAGATGTTTTGAATAAACAGTTAGGAATTTCTAATGATACTAAGAGGACAGAAAATAGTTCAGATTATCCAGAAGGTATGTCGAAAATTTACAATAGTTCAAAAGGACGCTATATCAAGTGTCATAATTTGTTTCTAAATATTTGCTTGCTTTTTGCAGAGAGATTTGGAAAAGAAGAGCTATCAAAAGAAATAGTAGAGACCTTGTTTATTTGGGCTTACTACCCGCGTGTAAAGTCTCGTGCTATATATGATGCTACAGTAGGAAACTACGCTGCAGGCGGGAAGTTCAGACAAAGAGAAGTTCAAAAACTTTTCCAAATTTTAGCCCATGCTGTAACTCCAAATGATTTCATGATTAAGATAGATAGAGAATTATTTGAAAATTATACTGTGGAGCAGATTATAGCGGAGGAAAGAGAGAAATGGTAGAGACACATATCAGCTTGTCTGTTGATTGTTTATTAAACGAAGATAGCTATGCTATTCCTCTATATCAGAGAAATTTTTCTTGGACTTATGATGAGATTGAACAATTATTGAACGATGTAGCAGATGCTTATCAAGAAAAGAGAGACAATTACTATATTGGAACATTAGTTGTCAATGAAGAGAATGGTCTTTTCAAAATTATTGATGGTCAACAACGAACAACAGCACTTAATTTAATTGCTTTGGTTTTGAAAAATGAGTTTGATTGTGACAGATTAGAGGCGGTTCATTTAACTTTCCCAGCTCGGAGAAGATCAAATGAGAATATTCAAAAACTATTTATCAATGAAAAAATTTCTGAGGACGATGAAAATGAATTAACTATAGGTTACAGACATGCTAAAGATGCCTTGAAAAAAGTGCTAGGAGAGCGCCAACTTGAACCTCAGCCCTTCGTTGATTATCTTTTTAATAAAGTCATCATTTTTCGAAGTATACTTCCTAAAGATTTGAATTTGAATCTTTATTTTGAACGTTTTAACTCTCGAGGTGAACAACTAGAAGCTCATGAAATCCTTAAGGCACAAATGATGTCTAAATTTGGTGCAGATCAAGAAATGGCACAAAAATTTGCGAGAATCTGGGATGCCTGTGCAGAGTTTGATAAGCCGGTATTAAAAGCTTTTCAAATCCGAAGCAGACCAAATAATACTAATGAAGAGGGAGAGAAAATTTTTGGAGAAAAATTTAATACCTTCAAATTGGAAAGTGTATTTGAGAAAATAAGTGTAAAAAAAATTGAGCAACGGAGTTTACTAGATGCAATTACTCAGACAAAATATGAAAGCAGTATCTTAGTAAATTATGGAGCAGATATTTCAAATTATACGACTGTAATTGATTTTCCAACGTTTTTGCTTCAAGTTTTTTTTATCATGGAAGGAAGTAATGAAACTACATTTGATGATAAAAAATTATTGAAAATTTTTGAAATTGAACGACGAGATAGAGAATGGGTCCAACAATTTGGGCAACTACTTCTGACTATGAAGCATATATTTGATACGCTTATCGTAAAAAATGTCCAATTAGAAAATGAAACAGAATGGCAAATAAAACGAGGTCAGTATGAGACATATCAACGAAATGAAAATGGAGGATGGAAATATGTTCGAATTAATTTTCAAAAAAACACTTTTGACAATTTACATAAAAATATTATCCACCTCCAATCCATGTTTGCTGTGACCTTTACTGCCAATCGTGATAGTCGTTGGTTATATGAGATCTTACAATTTCTCTACAAGCATATTGAAGAGTTAAATCAAGCAGAATTTGCTAGTCTGTTTAAGGATTTTCTTGAGAAAATGGCTGTGAGATATGCTGAGGGAAGATTGTTCACCGAGGAAGATATTATTAAGAAATATGGTGACATTCCTGTTTATGCATTTAATTTTATTGATTACATCTTATGGAAAAATCGTGAAGAGTTAGGAAGGAAGTATAAAGGTGTTAAATTTGATCATTTCAAATTTGCTTATCGTCGTTCCATAGAGCATTGGTTCCCACAACATCCAAATAGTGATGAAAAAATTGAGAAAATGGATGATCAATTCTTACACTCTTTTGGGAACCTTTGTATCATTACAGATAGTCAAAATTCAAAATTTGGAAATTTAGTCCCGAGTGCAAAATATAAACAGTGGGAAGGAATTTTTGATCGTCAGAGTCTAAAGTTACAAATAATGGCTAATATAACAGAAAAAACTAAATGGGAATCATATCAAATAAAAGGACTTGAAAAAGAAATTTTACCTATGGTCAAAAGATTCATAGAAAGTAAGTCATAAGAATTGCCTTGATCATTAATTTAAAAAGGCTATTGTATATCCAATAGATTTACAGTAGCCTTCTTTTTTGTTATAATAATTAATAGAAAGAAGGTGAGAATATGTCAAAGACGAGCATGAGTATTCGTTTGGATAGTGAGGTTAAGGAGCAGGCCCAGCTAGTGTTTAATCATTTAGGGATGGATATGACAACAGCTATCAACATTTTCCTTCGTCAGGCTATCCAATATCAGGGCTTACCTTTTGATGTTCGATTAGACGATCATGGGAAGTTGCTCCAAGTCGTAACGGATGTAGAGCAAAATCGGAATATGAGTCAACCC
Organism: Streptococcus rubneri; assembly: GCF_004785935.1. Taxonomy (GTDB): domain Bacteria; phylum Bacillota; class Bacilli; order Lactobacillales; family Streptococcaceae; genus Streptococcus; species Streptococcus rubneri. The sequence goes on from NZ_SRRP01000002.1 coordinate 174,492, forward strand.
TTTGAATCAGTCTCAGACTTGATGGAGGACCTGCGTGCTTAAGATTCGTTATCATAAACAGTTTAAAAAAGATTTTAAGTTGGCAATGAAGCGTGGTTTGAAGGCAGACTTGTTAGAAGAAGTTTTGAATTTTCTGGTTCAAGAAAAAGAACTTCCTGTCAGATATCGTGACCATCAATTGACTGATTCCAAGCATTTCCAAGGTGTTCGGGAGTGTCATATCCAGCCGGATTGGCTTTTGGTTTACAAAGTAGATAAGGATGAATTGATTTTAAACTTGCTGAGGACAGGAAGTCACAGTGATTTATTTTGATTGATTCAACGATCCTTGCTCGGTTTGAGGTTGGCTAATGATAGAAAAGAAAAAAAGAGCAACACCCTGGAAGTCAGGGAAAGTCGTTTCCATTCGCCTACGGAATGGTGTCTATGTCTTAGCACAAATGGTGCGAGAGCCCTATCTGGTATTTTTTAACTATTTTAAGGAGGAAAATAGCTGGAAGGAAGTGACCTTGAAAGAGGAGAATATTCTCTTTTGTAAAGCAGTCACTCGTCAGTTTCTACGCTATAGTCCTGTAACGATTATCAAAGATCTTGCCCCTCTCTTAGATTATCGGTTACCCAAAGAATGGATTTATAGCCATATGGGAGGGCATCCGATTACGGTTTCGGTGAAGGGACGGGAGCGCCAAGTAGCTGGTTTTGGTCATCGGCTTTCCTTGGTTCAGGCGGATAAGGATAGTGGCCAACCAGAGGATAATCCTCTAATGGGACTCTTCCAAGCCTATATCCTACCAAATATCCAAGAGCAAGATTGGGAGCGGGTCGGTCAGGCTGAGCTCATGTCACTTGAAGTCTTTCCGACACTCAATGAACGTCTTTATCTCTGCTTTCTCTACGGGAAAAATGTGAATCCAGAGCTAGATATCTCTTTGGGAAAGCCCCTGCCCGATGATTATGAAACTTATCTCGATATTCTTACCAACAGCCCAGAGGCAAGACGCCTTTATCTAGGTGAAGAGGATGCTAAGAAAGGAATAAAACGATGAGAGTAAAAATATTTGCAGAAGATAAACCTGCTCAAAAAACATTTAATTATCAATTAGAGCTAGATACTGATACCATTTTAAAAGTAACTGGCCTGGTCTGCGCCACTGTGGTGGTAGCAAACCTCTTGTCACTCTTAAAGGATTAATATAGAAAAGGATTGAAAATGGTTTTACCAAATTTTAAAGAAAACTTAGAAAAATACGCAAAATTGTTGGTTGCGAACGGCATCAACGTGCAACCTGGCCACACCTTGGCTTTGAACATCGATGTGGAGCAAAGAGAATTGGCCCACTTGATCGTGAAAGAAGCCTATGCCTTGGGGGCGCATGAAGTGATTATCCAATGGGCAGATGACTTCACCAACCGGGAAAAATTCCTCCATGCACCGATGGATCGCTTGGACAATGTACCAGACTACAAAATTGCTGAGATGAATTACCTCTTGGAACACAAGGCAAGTCGCTTAGGTGTGCGCTCGTCCGATCCAGGTGCCTTAAACGGCGTCGATGCAGAGAAACTTTCTGCTTTTGCCAAGGCTTTGGGCATGGCCATGAAACCAATGCGCATCGCCACTCAATCCAACAAGGTCAGCTGGACCGTTGCTGCGGCAGCAGGTTTAGAATGGGCGAAAAAGGTCTTTCCAAATGCGGTTAGCAACGAGGAAGCAGTTGATCTCCTGTGGGATCAAATCTTCAAGACTTGCCGGGTGTACGAAGAAGACCCAGTCAAGGCTTGGGAAGAACATGCAGCCATTCTCAAGAGCAAGGCAGATACACTCAATAAAGAACAATTCTCAGCCCTTCATTACACAGCACCAGGCACCGATTTGACTCTTGGCTTGCCGAAAAATCACGTTTGGGAATCTGCCGGAGCTATCAATGCTCAAGGCGAAGGCTTCTTGCCAAACATGCCAACTGAAGAAGTCTTCACAGCCCCTGACTTTCGTCGTGCTGAAGGTTATGTAACATCTACAAAACCACTTAGTTACAATGGGAACATTATCGAAGGCATCAAAGTGACCTTTGAAAATGGAGAAATCGTAGATATCACAGCTGAAAAGGGTGATCAAGTCATGAAAGATTTGGTCTTCAAAAACAAGGGAGCGCGTGCCTTGGGAGAGTGTGCCCTCGTACCAGATCCAAGCCCAATTTCACAGTCAGGCATCACCTTCTTTAACACCCTCTTCGATGAAAATGCCTCTAACCACTTGGCTATCGGGGCAGCCTATGCAACCAGTGTAGAAGGTGGCGCAGAATTTACAGAAGAAGAACTCGAAGCAGCTGGCCTCAACCGCTCAGACGTCCACGTCGACTTCATGATTGGCTCAAACCAAATGGATATCGACGGCATCCGAGAAGACGGTACCCGCGTCCCAGTCTTCCGCAACGGAGATTGGGCAATATAGGGAGCAGGACAGAAATCAGTAACTCGAAGAGTTTGATTTCTACCTCGCTTTTCGGTTTTAAGGCTCGGGCAAAAAAGGTCCACCGGACCTTTTTAGTCCCCCCACCCAGTTGATTAGGAAGAGGGCCTTGCTCCGCAATCCCTATCCGCCACTTCAAAACAGTGTTTTGAGCCATCAACGACTGCGCCGAGAGATAGAAATCAGGTACTCAGAGCCTTTGTTTTTAGAATACATCAATAAAGAGTTTGGTTTTAAGAGCCAAGCTCTTTTTTTGTCCGCTAGTTTTAATGAAATATAGGGATAAAATTTTATAGCTTCTTCTCTTAATTAAAGAACTTTTCAAAGAAGCCTTGACGGGGGGACTCTTTCTAGATAGACTGGAAGTAAGCGTTTACACAAAACAAATTTTAGGAGGTCCTGATGAAATCACATCAACCACGTTATGCTATTCGCAAGTATGCTGTAGGAGTTGCTTCGGTACTGGTTGGCTTTTTTGCTAGCGGTCAAGTTGTAGCAGCAGATACGCCAAGCGTTACAGAAAGCTCTGCAACGACTCTACCGACACAGCCAAGTGAAGGAGACTTGCCTCTTTCTGCTACGGAGGAAGCTCCTCAGCCGGTAGTAGAAAAACCAATTGTTCCTGCTCCAATCGTTGATCAAAGTCAGCCGACCCTACCTGATCGAGAATTGCGCGCATCTGATCTTGATCGCTTGATTCGTGAAGAAGCGATCTCTGTCACAGAAGCTGATGTAGCAGCTCAACCAGTGACAGCAGCGACGGAAACACGCGCTAAAGATCCTGAACAAGAAGAAAAATTGGCCAAGAAAAAAGTCATCTCTATTGATGCGGGTCGCAAGTACTTCTCACCTGATCAAATCAAGGAAATCATTGATGAAGCTAGTAAGACGGGCTATACCGACCTACATCTCTTAGTGGGAAATGATGGTTTGCGCTTTGTCCTTGATGACATGTCCTTGCAAGTAGGAGATGCGTCCTACTCAAGTCAAGCGGTCAAAGAGGCAGTTGAAAAAGGAACCAAAGCTTACTATGACGATCCAAATGGAACAGCCTTGACGCAGGCTCAAATGGATGACATTTTGGCTTATGCTAAATCCAAGAATATAGGCGTGATTCCAACAATTAATAGCCCAGGGCACATGGATGCAATCCTAACCGCTATGGAGCAATTAGGGATCGAAAACCCTCACTTTAATTACTTTGGTACGAAAAAATCAGAACGGACCGTTGATTTAGACAATCAAAAAGCCCTAGATTTCACAAAAGCCTTGGTGGACAAGTATGCGGCTTATTTCAGTGGCAAGACAGAAATCTTTAACATTGGCTTGGACGAATATGCCAATGATGCAACAGATGCCCATGGTTGGCAGGTTCTCCAAGCTAGCAAGCATTGGCCAGATGAAGGCTATCCAGATAAAGGCTACGAAAAATTCATCCAATATGCCAATGATCTAGCGGCTATTGTGAAAAAACACAAGATGAAACCAATGGCCTTCAACGACGGTATCTACTACAATGGCGACACCTCCTATGGAACTTTTGATAAGGATATCATTGTATCCTACTGGACAGGTGGTTGGAACGGCTATGATGTGGCTTCATCCAAACTCTTGTCTGAACTAGGCCATCAAATCCTTAATACCAATGATGCTTGGTACTATGTCCTCGGTCGGGATAAAGCTGGATCTGGTTGGTACAATCTCGATCAAGGTCTCGAAGGGATTTCTAAATCTGCTATTGATGCTGTTCAAAAGAATGATGGGGCTAAGGTTCCATTTATCGGTGGGATGGTAGCTGCCTGGGCAGATACGCCATCTGCAACCTACAAAAAAGAGCTTCTCTTTAAGCTCATGCAGGCTTTTGCGGATAAGAACGCAGATTATTTTGTAGCAGATCCTGAAGTGGTTGAAAAAGCTCTTGCGGAAGCTCCAACTGATTTGGACCATTACACTCCAGAATCGCTAGTAGCCTTTACAGCAGCGAAAAAGGCGCTAGAAGGAGTGGGAGCAGAAACGACACGAGCAGAAGCCAAAGAACTGATTGCTTCTCTTAAAGCCGCTCAAGAGGCCTTAGTCCATACAGAAAGCTATGCCAAAGAGTTGGCAGACAAGGAAGCTGCTGAAAAACTAGCCAAGAGCAAGGTAATTTCCATTGACGCAGGACGCAAATACTTCTCGCTGGATCAGTTGAAACGAATCGTGGATAAGGCCAGTGAGCTGGGATATTCTGACTTGCACCTCCTTGTCGGAAATGATGGCATGCGCTTCGTACTCGATGATATGACCCTGGAGGCAAATGGCAAAACCTATGCTAGCGACGATGTGAAGGCTGCTCTCCTGGAAGGAACCAAGGCCTATTATGACGATCCAAATGGTCAAGCTTTGACCCAAGCAGAAATGGATGAATTGATAGCTTACGCGACTTCTAAAGGAATTGGCTTAATCCCAGCAGTCAATAGTCCAGGCCACATGGATGCCATCTTGGTAGCGATGCAAAAACTAGGTATCGAACATCCGCAAGCGACCTTTGATACAGTGTCCAAGACAACCATGGATCTGACCAACGAAGAAGCAGTCAACTTTACCAAGGCTTTGATTGGTAAGTACATGGACTATTTTAAAGGCAAGTCTAAGATCTTTAACTACGGAACAGACGAATATGCCAATGATGCCACCAATGCTCAAGGTTGGTACTACCTCAAATGGTATGAGCTCTACGGTAAATTTGCGGACTACGCCAACAGTCTCGCTGCCATGGCTAAAGAAAAAGGCTTGCAACCAATGGCCTTTAACGATGGCTTCTACTATGGAGACGAAGATGATGTTGCCTTTGACAAAGATGTCTTGATTTCTTACTGGTCTAAAGGATGGTGGGGTTATAACCTCGCATCTCCTCAATATCTAGCAAGCAAGGGGTATAAATTCCTTAACACTAACGGAGATTGGTACTATATCCTCGGTCAAAAACCTGAAGATGGTGGTGGCTTCCTCAAGAAAGCTATCGAAAATACTGAAAAAACTCCATTCAACCAGCTAGCTTCAACTAAATATCCTGAGGTTGATCTTCCTACTGTTGGTAGTATGGTAGCTATTTGGGCAGATAGACCAAGCGTTGAGTACAAGGAAGAGGAAATCTTTGAACTTATGACTGCCTTTGCCAACCACAATAAGGACTATTTCAAAGCTGACTATACAGCCCTTCGTGCGGCCCTTGCAAGTGTTCCAACAGATCTTTCCATCTATACAGAGGAATCTCGTTCAGCTCTTGCAAAAGTCTTGGATACATTGAACTGGACTGTCAGTCGTGCTCATCAAGAAAAGGTTGATGAGCAAGTGACAAGCCTAACACAAGCTCTCAGCCAGTTGAAACCAATCACCCAAGTGGGAAGTCAAGCAGAAAATGATGTCAGAGCCTTGGTAGAAGACAAACCAAGCTTGGAAATCGTTGAAAAAGAACTAGATTTTGAAGTCGTTGAACGTACGAATCCAGACTTGGCCAAGGGTGAACGAAAAGTGGTTCAAGCAGGTGCCAAAGGCCAGCATCGTGAATTTGTTGCGGTCTCTGCTCTTGATAAGAGCCGCCAAGTGGTAGGAACAGAAGTTTCGAAAGAAGCTGTTTCTGAGATTGTGGAAGTGGGCACCAAGGAGGCAGAAGTGATCACTCCGACTCCAGGTTTACAGGATACTCCAAGTCCTCAACCAGACTTACCTCAAGTTGGTCAAGGAGGTCATCATCAAGTAAGACCAGTAGCTCCTGAAGTGAAGCAGCTTGTGAACGCTCAACCAGCTCCAGTCGCTTCAGAACAAAAACCAGTGGAAGAGGCTAAGCCAGCACCGGTGCAAGATCAAACACGGTCTAGCCATCAGCTTCCTGAGACTGGACAAGAGTCTATTTTAGGGTTGGCCTTGCTTGGAGCAATCTTAGGAGCGACAGGGATGGGTCTCAAAGGACGGAAAGAAGACTAATCAGCCCCCCGATTGAACTAAGTTTTTCTATTTTCCAGAGATGGAAAAGGAAAGACTTGGTTCTTTTTTTGACTTCAAAACTGTACCCGGACAGTCATGGCTTTTCTGCCTTGTTCAGCTTGGATGAACTTGATAAAATAAAAACATGACACGATATAAAGCAACTATTTCTTACGATGGAACGCTATTTGCAGGTTTCCAAAGGCAACCGCATGCGCGTAGTGTACAAGAAGAAATCGAGAAGACCTTAAAGCGTCTCAATCAAGGAAATCCCGTGACCATCCATGGCGCGGGCCGGACGGATGCAGGCGTCCATGCCCTTGGGCAGGTCATCCATTTTGATCTCCCTCAGCCACGAGATGAGGAGAAGCTCCGCTTTGCTCTGGATACCCAAACTCCAGAGGATATTGACTTTATTCGGGTGGAGCAAGTAGCAGATGACTTTCACTCACGCTACCAGAAGCACAGCAAGACCTATGGATTCATCGTGGATTATGGTCGCCCTAAGAACCCCATGATGCGCCACTATGCAACTCCCTATCCCTACCCTTTGGATGTGGCCAAGATGCAAGTAGCCATCCAAAAGTTGGAGGGAACCCATGATTTCACTGGCTTCACTGCTTCGGGTACCAGTGTGGAAGACAAGGTTCGTACGATTACAGAGGCTCGCTTGGTTGAGGACGCGGCAAATCATCGCCTTCTCTTTACCTTTTCAGGTAATGGCTTTCTCTACAAGCAAATCCGCAATATGGTGGGAACCTTGCTAAAGATTGGCAATGGACGAATGCCGGTGGAGCAAATTGACTTGATTTTAGAAAAAAAGGACCGCAATCTAGCAGGTCCGACAGCAGCGCCAAATGGCTTATATTTAAAGGAGATTCGGTATGAGCAATGAATTGATTCTAGCTATTTCAGGAAATGATATTTTTAGTGGAGGAGGTCTTCACGCAGACCTTGCGACCTATACGACTAACAAACAGCATGGTTTTGTAGCAGTGACTTGTTTGACAGCCATGACCGAGAACGGTTTTGAAGTGCTTCCAGTGGATCCGACGACCTTTGCTCAACAGCTCAGCTCTCTCAAGGATGTTCCTTTTTCTGCTATTAAACTCGGCCTCTTGCCAAATGTTGAAGTGGCAGATTTAGCCCTGGACTATGTCAAAGCCCATGCAGGTATCCCTGTGGTGCTGGATCCGGTCTTGGTCTGCAAGGAAACCCATGATGTGGAAGTGTCAGCCCTTCGAGACGAATTGATCAAGTTCTTCCCTTATGTGACCATCATCACACCAAATTTACCAGAGGCTGAGATCTTGACCCAAAGCAAGATTCAATCGCTCGATGATATGAAGGAGGCTGCTCGTAAGCTCCATGAATTGGGAGCAGAGACTGTCGTGGTCAAAGGGGGCAATCGCCTCAACCAAGAAAAAGCCATCGATGTCTTTTATGACGGACAAGACTTTACCGTCTTCGAAGAAGATGTTTTAGAAAAGAATAATACAGGAGCTGGTTGTACCTTTGCGTCTAGTATTGCAAGTCAGTTAGTTCAAGGGAAGGCAACGTTAGAAGCTGTCGAGGCTTCAAAAGCTTTCGTCTACCAAGCCATTCAAAAATCAGATCAATATGGAGTAGTTCAATATGACCAATAAACGTACCCAAGTAATCGCCCGCTTAGCTATTTTAACCGCCTTGACAGTTGTGCTAGGCTATTATACCAAGTTGCCAACTCCGACCGGGATGGTGACCTTGCTGGATCTAGGCGTCTATTTCACTGCCTTTTATTTGGGGCGCAAAGAAGGAGCTGTGGTCGGTGGTCTCGGTGCTTTTCTGTTGGATTTGGTCTCTGGCTATCCTCAATGGATGTTCTTTAGTCTCCTGTTTCACGGAGCTCAAGGCTACTTTGCTGGCTTTAAAGGGAAAGCCCGTTACATCGGTCTGCTTTTAGGGACAGTTATCATGGTAGGTGGGTATGCCCTTGCTTCAGCGCTCTTTTTAGGAAACAACTGGGGCCCAGCATTAGCGGAGATTCCTCATAATCTGGTTCAAAACTTCGTTGGGATGGCTCTGGGATATGCTCTGTATCATTTTTTACCAAAGAAGGGAAATTAGAGGATGGAGTTAGAGCAATTAAAAAGGGAAACCCAGGAGATTTTGCTGGATCTTCTATCCAAGGCTAATCTGCGTCAGGGGCAGATCTTTGTGTTAGGATTGTCAACTAGTGAAGTGGCCGGTGGCAGTATTGGCAAGAACTCGAGTCTGGAGATAGGCCAAGCCATTGTGAAAACTATCTTGGATACCCTAACTCCCAAAGGAATCTATTTAGCGGTTCAAGGATGTGAGCATCTTAACCGCGCTCTGGTGGTCGAACGCGAACTGGCAGAGAAAAAAGATTTAGAAATCGTCAATGTTTTACCGACTCTTCATGCAGGGGGGGCAGGCCAAGTTGCAGCCTTTAGCTACATGACAGATCCAGTTGAAGTTGAATTTATTACAGCCCAAGCTGGCCTAGATATTGGTGATACCTCTATTGGGATGCATGTCAAGCACGTGCAAGTACCTGTTCGTCCGGTTTTGAGAGAGCTGGGTGGGGCTCATGTGACGGCTTTAGCCAGTCGTCCAAAATTAATCGGTGGGGCGCGTGCTTCTTACCAAGAAGATCCGCTTCGTAAATCCTAAGATTGAAAAACTGACTCAACGAAGGAGTTGTTTTTTTTCAATCCATCGATTCAGCTATAAGGGGAATAAGGACGAAAGAAGTAGTCCTTATTCAGTCCAATCAGGGGTCATACACGGATGATTTGAAAGTGGTTCACCATAAACGTGTGGATTGGCCTAAGAATTGGCTATTCCTAGTCAAAAAGGAATCAAAGCAGATTGCCCAAAAACTTGCATTTTCGAAGTTTTATGGTAAAATTATAAGGAATGACTATATTATTTTAAGGAGAGACAGAATGTCTGTATCATTTGAAAACAAAGAAACAAACCGCGGTGTATTGACTTTCACTATCAGTCAAGAACAAATTAAACCAGCTTTAGATCGCGTGTTTGAGTCTGTTAAGAAAAACTTGAACGTACCAGGATTCCGTAAAGGTCACCTTCCACGCCCAATCTTCAACAAACGTTTTGGTGAAGAATCACTTTACCAAGACGCTTTGAACGATCTTCTTCCAGCAGCTTATGAAGCAGCAGTGAAAGAAGCAGGCCTTGAAGTTGTTGCTCAACCAAGCTTTGATATTGTATCAATGGAAAAAGGTCAAGATTGGACATTGACAGCAGCTGTTGTAACAAAACCTGAAGTAAAATTGGGTGCTTACAAAGACCTTGAAGTTTCTGTAGAAGTTTCTAAAGAAGTAACAGATGAAGATGTAGATGCACGTATCGAACGCGAACGCAACAACTTGGCTGAATTGGTGATCAAAGAAGGACCAGCTGCTGAAGGTGATACAGTTGTAATCGACTTCGTAGGATCTGTTGACGGTGTTGAGTTTGACGGAGGAAAAGGAGACAACTTCTCACTTGGACTTGGTTCAGGTCAATTTATCCCTGGCTTCGAAGACCAATTGGTTGGTCACTCTGCTGGTGAAACAGTTGATGTTATCGTAACTTTCCCAGAAAATTACCAAGCAACTGACCTTGCAGGTAAAGAAGCGAAATTCGTGACAACCATCCACGAAGTAAAAGCAAAAGAAGTACCAGCTCTTGACGATGAATTGGCAAAAGATATCGACGAAGAAGTTGAAACTCTTGCTGAATTGAAAGAAAAATATCGCAAAGAATTAGCTGAAGCGAAAGAAGAAGCATACAACGACGCGGTTGAATCAGCAGCAATTGACCTTGCAGTAGAAAATGCAGAAATCGTTGATCTTCCAGAAGAAATGATCCACGAAGAAGTACACCGTGCTGTCAATGAATTCCTTGGAAACATGCAACGTCAAGGAATCTCTCCAGACATGTACTTCCAAATCACTGGTACAACTCAAGAAGACCTTCACAAACAATACGAAGCAGACGCAGCAGCACGTACTAAGACAAACCTTGTCGTAGAAGCGGTTGCCAAAGCAGAAGGTTTCGAAGCAACTGAGGAAGAAGTAACTGCTGAAATCGAACAATTGGCAGCAGACTACAACATGCCAGTTGAACAAGTTCGTAGCTTGCTTTCACCAGAAATGTTGAAACATGACATTGCTGTGAAGAAAGCTGTTGAAGTGATCACAGGAACTGCTAAAGTTAAATAAGAAAAGATTCAACTCCTCTCTGAGGGGAAATTGTGAAAATGAGAAAAGCTGAGGACGGATGTCCCGGCTTTTCTCTTCTAGTAGAACCGGAATTTTCCTTTGACGAAAGGGGAAAATTATCGTACAATAGAGTGTAACGATAAATGATGTTTTCTAGGGGCAACCTCTTTTTTCATGAAAAAGTGGCCTGCCTTCGGATAAAAAATAAGGAGATCTACCTTGGAATTAGAAGTATTTGCTGGTCAAGAAAAAAGTGAACTTTCAATGATTGAAGTAGCTCGTGCGATTTTAGAGTCACGTGGTCGTGATCATGAAATGTATTTCAGTGATCTTGTCAATGAAATTCAAAACTACCTCGGAAAATCAAACAGTGAAATCCGTGAATTTCTTCCTTTGTTCTACACAGAGTTGAACGTAGACGGAAGCTTTATCCCACTTGGAGATAACAAATGGGGGCTTCGCTCATGGTATGCCATCGATGAAGTAGATGAAGAAATCATCGCGCTTGAAGAAACAGACGAAGACGAAGTACCTAAGAAGCGTAAGAAAAAACGCGTCAATGCCTTCATGGATGGAGATGAAGATGCCATCGACTACAATGCAGATGATCCAGAAGATGAGGATGTTTACGAAGCAGATCCAGCCCTCAGCTATGACGAAGAAAATCCAGATGATGAGAAGAATGAAGTAGAAGCTTATGATGCAGAAATCAATGAAATCTCACCAGATGACTTGGATGAAGAAGTTGAGTTGAGTGAAGAGGACGAAGACGAAGAAGAGCCAGACGAAGACGAAGAATAATCTGAACGAAACAAGGAAAAGCCTTCCTTGTTTTTTTTCTTACTCTTGAAAGAATGCTTATAGAGTAGTATAATAAGAGTGTAAATCTGTTATAGAGTCAAGGAGGGGACCAACATGGACTATAAACTAGATCAAAGCCTGGCCAATTTGGGGATTGAGACGGTAGTGATTGGAATTGCGAGAGGGGTAAACCCACAAGCGCCCCTGTCTTCCACTTTTTTAGCAAAAAAGAAGGAGATGGAAGCATGGGCCTTAAATTGTGATCTCAGCTCGGTGAAAGAGGAGGCAGTTGTACAAGGCTATATGGAATTGTTGAAGGAAGTGGGGCGTAGTGTCAAGAAGAACCCGCCGACAATTCTTGCTTTGATTAAGAATATCCAAAGTCGTGGCTTCCTTCCGACGATCAATAGCGTTATTGATATCTACAATGTAGAATGTTTGCGCTCATTCCTAGCCATCGGAGGGCATGATTTGGATAAGATACAGGGACCAATCGAGTTTACGATTAGTCAAAGAGAAGATACCTTTTTGCCTATCTTATCAACAGAAAAGCATGTTAGTGAAACTGATCCAGTCTATCGGGACTGTCAGGGTGTCTTGGCCTGGCTAGATGTACGAGATAGCGAGTACTACAAATTTGAAGACCAGACCCGGAATGCAATTTTCATCATCCAGGGGAATCGAGCGACCTCTGTAGAGATGCGCTTGGAAGCACTCGATCGAATCAGGGAAGATTTGGCCTCTTGCATGCCTGATTTAGAATTTGAAAAATATCTGGTTACCACCAGTGAGGCAATTCCAGTCCCATAAAGAAGCCCTTCAGTAAGGAAGATTTGTCAACATCTGAACAGACGAGTGAAGTGAAGGAGCCAATGCTCTTCTTGCCCTGTAATAAAGTTCAAAGTTTGAAAAAAGTTTGAAAAAAATCTTGACAAGAAAGTAGAAGATTGATATACTAGTAAGGTACTCAATCGCGGGGATGGCGGAATTGGCAGACGCGCAGGACTAAGGATCCTGTGACCGCTTTAGGTCGTGAGGGTTCAAGTCCCTCTCTCCGCATCGGATGAAGATAGCTTTGGCTATCTTTTTTTGTTTTTAAATTTCTTTGTGGTAGAATAGGTGTGAGATGAGGTGAGAACATGAAGAAATATCTCGTTTTGGTCGATGGCCTCTTTGCACTATTGGGAAGTGCCATTAATTTTTTCGGTCCTATTATGATTTTAGCTATGGCGATAGGCGCATACAAGGATACTTTTAGATATTTTATGGCCTTAACCATATGGAATGTCCTCGTTTTTCTAGCAGCGATTGCTTCTAAGTATTTTCTCAGAAAAGAGAAAAGGATTAAAAAGTGGATTCCCAATCTTTTTCTGATAGCGGGCAGTATTCTCTTTCTTGGGACTCTTCTTGCTATGTTTGAGAGTGTTCCACTTTTGGAGGGATTGGTAAAGGGGCTTCTTGGAAAAATGTTCACTGACAGTCAATTATTTGCTGCTTATTTCTATTCTCAATGGGTTGTAGCAGTACTCCTTGTGATTTGCGGGATTGGTTTTCTCCTTTCATTAAAAAATTTTAAAGCAGAGGATTGAAATGAGGGGGCTTGGGCTCCCGTCTTTTACTTTTCTATGGCCTGTGGAATTCTTGGAAAAGTAAGCATTCCTCCTCATTTATCATAAGAAAGCGCTTAAAGCTACAAGAAAAACTAGCAATTTAAATGAAAAAGTGATAAAATAAACAATGTAAGTGGTTTAACCACAAAAAATAAGAGGAGGCCTACAACTAATGGCAATCGTTTCAGCAGAAAAATTTGTCCAAGCAGCTCGTGACAATGGTTACGCAGTTGGTGGATTTAACACAAACAACCTTGAGTGGACTCAAGCTATCTTGCGTGCAGCAGAAGCTAAAAAAGCTCCAGTTTTGATCCAAACTTCTATGGGTGCTGCTAAATACATGGGTGGTTACAAAGTAGCTCGCAACATGATCGCTAACCTTGTTGAAGCAATGGGTATCACTGTACCAGTTGCAATCCACTTGGACCATGGTCACTACGAAGATGCTCTTGAGTGTATCGAAGTTGGTTACACTTCAATCATGTTCGACGGATCACACCTTCCAGTCGAAGAAAACCTTAAATTGGCGAAAGAAGTTGTAGAAAAAGCTCACGCTAAAGGTATCTCAGTTGAAGCTGAAGTTGGTACAATCGGTGGTGAAGAAGACGGTATCATTGGTAAAGGTGAATTGGCACCAATCGAAGATGCTAAAGCAATGGTTGCTACAGGAATCGACTTCTTGGCAGCAGGTATTGGTAACATCCACGGTCCATACCCAGCAAACTGGGAAGGTCTTGACCTTGACCACTTGAAGAAATTGACAGAAGCTCTTCCAGGATTCCCAATCGTATTGCACGGTGGTTCAGGTATCCCTGATGATCAAATCCAAGCAGCGATCAAACTTGGTGTTGCGAAAGTTAACGTTAACACTGAGTGCCAAATCGCATTCGCTAACGCAACTCGTCAATTCGTACGTGAATACGATGCAAACGAAGCAGAATACGACAAGAAGAAACTCTTCGACCCACGTAAATTCTTGAAACCAGGATTCGAAGCAATCACAGCTTCAGTTGAAGAACGTATCGACGTATTCGGTTCAGAAGGCAAAGCTTAATCTTGCTTGAAACGTTATTAACCAGAGGTTTATCCGCAAGGATAAGCCTTTTTTGATTTCTCTTTTTCTGAAAAATGTTTGTTTCAAACAAAAAATGATTGCGATTCTGACAGTTTAAGGTTATAATAAACAAAAACGATGCAAGTAGGTAGGAAATGAAAAAACAGGAAAGACTGAATGAGATTATCAATCTGGTCAATAAGGCTGGAACCGTTTATGTTCAAGACATCATGGAAAGCATGCAGGTGTCGGATATGACGGTCCGTCGGGATTTGATTGAATTGGAAAAGCAAGGGCTCCTTATTCGTGTTCGAAATGGAGCCAAAAGTAACCAATTCCTCCCTTCACGAGAGCTTCCCCATGAAGAGAAGTTACTCAAGAATATTCTGGCTAAGCGTGAGGTAGCGAAGAAAGCTAGCGAACTGATAAAAGAAGGTGAGAGTATCTTCCTTGGGCCGGGGACCTCTGTTGAGGTTCTTTCCGAAGCCATTAATAATAAGGAATTGCGTGTGGTGACCAACTGTCTGCCGATTTTCCAAGAGTTGTTAAAGAAGAAAAGTGATACCTTTAAGGTAATCCTCTTAGGAGGGGAACTTCGAGAAACCAGTCAAGCTTTTGTCGGCGAGATAACGAACACTCTCATGGAAAGAATGTACTTCCACAAGATGTTTTTTAGTGGGAATGGCATTGTGGATGGACGCGTTCTGACCTCTTCTTTTGAAGAAGCCTATACGCAAAAGTTAGCCTTAGAACGTTCTTCTGAAGCTTACCTACTGATTGACTCCTCCAAGATTGGCAAGGAAGACTTTACCTCTATCTGTTCCTTAAAAAAAGTGACGGCAGTGATAACGGACGATGCATCTGAGAAAGCACATGAAGAATTAGAGGAATATACACGTGTGATTGTATAAATAATAAACTGAAGAAAGAGAGAGCGATTCTCTCTTTTTTTGTTTATTACAAACAATTTAGGGCTAAAAAATAATAAAAAATGAAGAAAAAAGAAAAAAATAAACAAAAAATAGTTGACAACAAACAAAATTAGCGCTATACTGTGTTTGTGAATAACAAAACGAAGTCGAATGAAGAAAGAGGAGAACTTTCTTTGTTGACAGAAATGCAAAAAGGAGAAGCATATGGCAATTGTAGTTGGTGCGGATGCAGCAGGTAGCCGCTTAAAAGAAGTAGTCAAAGAGTATTTGGAAGTAGAAGGTTTCCAAGTCGTGGACGTGACAGAAGAAGGGCAAGACTTTGTCGATGTGACCTTAGCTGTTGCAAAAGAAGTCAAACAAGCAGAAGATAATCTGGGTATTGTCATTGACGCTTACGGAGCTGGTCCATTTATGGTCGCAACTAAAATTAAGGGAATGGTTGCAGCAGAAGTTTCAGATGAGCGTTCCGCTTACATGACTCGTGGCCATAACAATTCTCGCATGATCACCATGGGTGCTCAAATCGTGGGTGACCAATTGGCAAAGAATATTGCCAAAGGTTTTGTAAACGGTAAGTATGACGGTGGTCGCCACCAAATCCGTGTCGATATGCTCAATAAGATGTGCTAAGGGGGGACGAAAAATGAAAATTGCAATTGGATGTGACCATATTGTCACTAATGAAAAAATGGCTGTTTCTGAGTTTTTGAAATCAAAAGGCTATGAAGTCCTTGACTTCGGAACCTATGACCATGCGCGCACCCACTATCCAATTTTTGGGAAGAAGGTTGGGGAAGCAGTAGTGAGTGGTCAAGCAGATCTTGGCGTATGTATCTGTGGAACTGGCGTTGGAATTAACAACGCGGTTAACAAGGTTCCAGGTGTCCGTTCAGCCTTGGTCCGCGATATGACCTCTGCTCTTTATGCCAAAGAAGAACTCAATGCCAACGTGATTGGTTTTGGTGGAAAGATCACAGGAGAACTTCTGATGTGTGACATTTTGGAAGCCTTCATCCATGCGGAATACAAACCAAGTGAAGAAAACAAGAAATTGATTGCCAAGATTCAACATTTGGAAACCCACAACGACCATCAAGAAGATGAGGATTTCTTCACAGAATTCCTCGAAAAATGGGACCGTGGGGAATACCACGACTAAGAGGTGAGTCTATGATTTTAACGGTAACCATGAACCCTTCAATCGACATTTCCTATCCATTAGAAACCTTATACTTGGATACGGTCAATCGAGTTGACAAGGTAAGCAAAACCGCAGGAGGGAAGGGTCTCAATGTCACACGGGTCCTTGCAGAGATTGGAGATCCTGTCTCGGCAACTGGTCTGATTGGTGGTTCAACAGGCCAATTTATCTTGGACCATCTGGATCAGGAAATCGGCAAAGAATTCTTTGAAATTCAAGGGGAGACCCGGAATTGCATTGCGATCCTTCACGAAGGACAACAAACTGAAATCCTGGAAAAAGGTCCGTCTGTTTCTGAAGAAGAAGGGCAAGCCTTTCTTGATCACTATGAAGCCTTGCTTCCAGATGTAGCAGTCGTTGCTATCTCAGGTAGTTTACCAGCTGGCTTGCCACTTGATTATTATTCTCAATTGGTCGAGCGCGCTAAGAAGGCAGGAAAACCAGTCGTTCTGGACTGCTCAGGCGCTTCCCTAGAAAAAGCTCTAGCAGCTCCTATTAAACCAACGGTTATCAAGCCCAATAATGAAGAGTTGTCTCAACTCTTGGGCTACGAGGTGACCAAGGATCTGGATCAATTAAAAGAGGTCCTTCAATCTAACTTGTTTAAAGGGATTGACTGGGTCATCGTCTCCCTAGGAGCTGACGGTGCCTTTGCCAAACATGGTGATGTCTTCTATAAAGTGGACATTCCAAAAATTGAAGTGGTCAATCCAGTAGGATCTGGTGATTCGACAGTTGCTGGGATTGCCTCAGCTCTCTATCATCAGGAAGACGACCAAGCACTTTTAACCAAAGCCAATGTCCTTGGCATGCTGAATGCTCAAGAAGCAACGACAGGCCATATCAATATTCATCGCTATGATGATTTGTATCAACAGATAAATGTAAAAGAGGTATAAGATGGTATTAACAGAACAAAAACGCAACTATTTA
Source organism: Streptococcus rubneri (assembly GCF_004785935.1). Taxonomy (GTDB): domain Bacteria; phylum Bacillota; class Bacilli; order Lactobacillales; family Streptococcaceae; genus Streptococcus; species Streptococcus rubneri. The sequence goes on from NZ_SRRP01000002.1 coordinate 191,691, forward strand.
GAAAAATTGAGCACCAAAGAGGGTGTAATCTCTGCCTTGGCCTTTGACCAACGTGGTGCCTTGAAACGCCTCATGGCTCAGTATCAAGACACAGAACCAACAGTGGCTCAAATGGAAGAGTTGAAGGTCCTAGTGGCTGAAGAATTGACGCCATTCGCATCTTCTATGCTCTTGGACCCTGAGTATGGACTTCCAGCAACTAAGGTCTTGGATGCAGAAGCAGGGCTCTTGTTGGCTTATGAAAAAACAGGCTACGACACTTCAAGCACCAAGCGTCTGCCAGACTGCCTCAACCTTTGGTCAGCTAAACGCATCAAAGAGCAGGGTGCAGATGCAGTGAAATTCTTGCTCTACTATGATGTGGATAGTGCAGAAGAACTCAACCAAGAAAAACAAGCCTACATCGAACGCATCGGTTCAGAATGTGTGGCAGAAGAAATTCCATTCTTCCTTGAAATCTTGGCTTACGATGAAACAATCGCTGATGCAGGTTCTGTAGAATACGCTAAAGTGAAACCTCGCAAAGTCATCGAAGCTATGAAAGTCTTCTCAGACCCACGCTTCAACATCGATGTCTTGAAGGTAGAAGTTCCAGTCAATGTTAAATACGTTGAAGGCTTTGGCGATGGGGAAATCGTTCATAGCCGTGAAGAGGCTGCAGCCTTCTTTAAAGAACAAGAAGCAACAACCAACCTTCCATACATCTACTTGAGTGCCGGTGTTTCTGCAAAACTCTTCCAAGAAACCCTTGTCTTTGCCCATGAAGCAGGCGCAAACTTCAACGGGGTCCTTTGTGGCCGTGCTACTTGGGCTGGATCAGTTGAAGCCTACATCAAGAATGGGGAAGAGGCAGCTCGTGAATGGTTGCGTACCGAAGGTCGTCGCAACATTGAAGAACTCAACCAAGTCTTGGACCAAGTCGCAACTTCTTGGAAAGAGCGCATTTAAAAGTGTAGACCACTCCTTTAACAATGGGCGTTCGAATTTCCTTGAAGAGCCCAGAGAAGACAGCTATAAACAGCTATTTGTTAGAAAAAAACAAAAAAGTTAAAAAGTTGTTAAGAAAGGGTTTACAAAAACAAAAGCGTGTGCTATACTTAATCCATAAGTGAATACAAGGTGAGTGTTAGTAAGTTAGATTACGCATGATCACAGATGAATCGAGGAGAAGCCTCTCTGATCTCATTTGTGGTCATTTTTTATACCCTTAACCTTAAATAAACTAGCAAGGAGAGTACCATGTATCGGATTTTAAATCCACTCAATCACAATGTTGCTCTGGTGAGGAATGACAAAGGGGAAGAACTGATTGTCATTGGAAAAGGAATCGTTTTTGGCAAAAAGAAGGGCGACCTAGTCCCTAAAGAAAAGGTAGAAAAGCTCTTTCGGATGAAAACAGAGGAATCCCGAGAGAACTTTATGACCCTGCTAAAAGATGTTCCATTAGACTTCATCACAGTGACCTACGAGATGATTGATTACTTGACCAAAAAGTATCACTATCCCGTTCAAGAATATATCTATGTAACCTTGACCGACCACATGTTTTGCTCTTACCAAGCAGTGACCCAAGGCAGGTATAAGGAAAGTAATCTTTTGGATATCTCAGAAAACTACCCAGTGGCTTTTGAGATTGCCAAAGAGGCAGTTGATATCTATCGGGAGAAGCTCACAACTAGCTTCCCTGAAGATGAGGTCACTCGTATCGCCTATCATTTCATCAACGCAGAAGGTGAAAATGGAGCGGAGGTCGTGGATTCCATGGACCAGCGCAAAGAAATCTTAAAAGGTGTGGAAGAGGTTTTGGATAGTTATTCAATCAAACGAACCGAGACCAACAACAACTTTTATGATCGTTTCATGATTCATCTTAACTACTTCTTGGATTACCTGGATCGCAATCGGGATGATAATCAATCGCTTCTAGATATGGAGGAACATATCAAAAGCTCCTATCCCAAAGCCTTTGAGATTGGTTCCAAGATTTATGATGTGATTTCTAGGGAGACCGGGGTTGACTTGTACAAGAGTGAACGGGTCTATCTGGTCTTGCACATTCAACGCTTATTGTAATAACTTTTAAAAATTAAGAAATTCAAATTGGAGGAATTAGTCATGACCAAAGAAGAAATGACACTATTAGGTTTTGAGATCGTTGCGTATGCAGGGGATGCTCGTTCTAAACTCTTGGAGGCCCTCAAGGCGGCTGAGAAGGGTGACTTCGCTCAGGCAGAAAGCTTGGTAGAAGAAGCAGGAAGCTGTATCGCAGAGGCTCACAAGTCTCAAACAACTATGCTAGCGCAAGAAGCAGCAGGAGAAGACCTCCCCTACAGCATTACCATGATGCATGGACAGGACCACTTAATGACAACGATCCTATTAAAAGATGTGATTCATCATCTCATTGAACTATACAAAAGAGGAGCTAAATAATGCATAAATTAATTGAATTAATTGAGAAAGGAAAACCTTTCTTCGAGAAGATTTCTCGTAATAAATATTTGCGTGCGATTCGTGATGGATTTATCGCGGGGATGCCTGTGATCTTATTCTCGTCTATCTTCATCCTAATTGCTTACGTCCCAAATGCGTGGGGCTTCCATTGGTCAAAAGAAATTGAGAATTTCTTGATGACACCTTATAGCTATTCGATGGGAATTCTGGCTTTCTTCGTAGGTGGAACCACAGCCAAAGCTTTGACAGATTCTGTCAACCGTGATTTACCTGCAACAAACCAGATCAACTTCTTGTCAACCATGTTGGCATCTATGGTTGGTTTCCTTCTAATGGCAGCTGAACCAGCGAAAGAAGGAGGTTTTCTGACTGCCTTCATGGGAACAAAAGGTCTTTTGACAGCCTTTATTGCAGCCTTCGTTACCGTTAATGTTTACAAAGTCTGCGTGAAAAATAATGTTACGATTCGCATGCCAGACGAAGTTCCACCAAATATCTCTCAAGTATTTAAAGACTTGATCCCATTCACTGCATCTGTCGTTCTCCTTTATGGACTTGAACTGATTGTGAAGGGTAGTCTTGGTGTAACAGTAGCTGAATCTATTGGTACTCTTCTTGCGCCTCTCTTCTCAGCTGCAGATGGCTATCTTGGAATAACACTTATTTTTGGTGCGTATGCCTTCTTCTGGTTTGTAGGAATCCACGGCCCTTCTATCGTAGAGCCTGCGATTGCAGCGATCACTTACGCGAATATCGATGCTAACTTGGCTCTGTCTCAAGCTGGTCAACATGCAGATAAGGTTATTACTTCTGGTACTCAAATGTTTATCGTTACCATGGGTGGAACTGGAGCAACCTTGATTGTTCCCTTCCTCTTCATGTGGTTGTGTAAATCAGAACGGAACCGTGCAATTGGTCGTGCATCCGTTGTACCTACATTCTTTGGTGTAAATGAGCCAATCTTGTTTGGTGCACCGATTGTATTGAATCCAATCTTCTTTATTCCATTCATTTTTGCACCAATTGCTAACGTTTGGATCTTCAAATTCTTTGTTGATACCTTGGGAATGAACTCCTTCACGGCTAACCTTCCATGGGTTACTCCTGGACCTTTAGGGATTGTCCTTGGTACAAACTTCCAAGTTCTTTCATTCATCCTTGCTGCTCTTCTAGTAGTAGTAGACGTGGTTATTTACTACCCATTTGTGAAGGTGTACGATGAGCAAATTCTTGAAGAGGAACGTTCTGGAAAAGCCAATGATGAATTGAAAGAAAAAGTAGCTGCAAACTTCAATACTGCCAAAGCAGATGCAATTCTTGAAAAAGCAGGTGTTGAAGATGCACCAGCTGAAAATACCATTACAGAAGAAACTAATGTCTTGGTTCTCTGTGCCGGTGGCGGTACTAGTGGACTCCTTGCAAATGCCTTGAACAAGGCTGCGGCAGAATACAAGGTTCCTGTCAAAGCGGCAGCCGGTGGCTACGGTGCTCACCGTGAAATGTTGCCAGAATTTGACCTTGTTATCTTGGCGCCTCAGGTTGCTTCCAACTTCGAAGATATGAAGGCTGAAACAGATAAACTAGGCATCAAATTGGCGAAGACAGAAGGTGCTCAGTACATTAAATTGACACGCGATGGACAAGGTGCTCTAGCCTTTGTTCAAGCGCAATTCGATTAACGATAGGGACTGTGAAACAGTCTCCTATCGTAACGGAAATCGCTATAGCGATTTTCCTAATCGACTTGTTAATTCGTCGGTAAAAATATATCGTTTTTACCTCCTCATGTCACAATTCGGTGGCTTGGAACAATAAGTGAGATGGAGATGGATGGCTCACTAACTCCTCTCCACTCACTTTTCCTTTGATCCAATCAAGAAAAAGGTGAAAAAATGACAAAAACACTTCCTAAAGATTTTATTTTTGGTGGCGCTACAGCTGCCTATCAAGCAGAAGGGGCTACTCATACAGATGGGAAAGGCCCTGTTGCATGGGACAAATACTTAGCTGATAACTATTGGTATACAGCAGAACCTGCTAGTGATTTCTACCACAAATATCCAGTAGACCTTCAATTAGCTGAAGAATACGGTGTCAATGGTATTCGGATTTCCATTGCCTGGTCGCGTATTTTCCCAACTGGTTATGGTGAAGTCAATCCAAAAGGGGTAGAATTCTATCATAAGTTATTTGCAGAATGTCATAAACGTCATGTAGAACCATTCGTAACTCTTCACCACTTTGATACTCCTGAAGCTCTTCACTCAAATGGAGACTTCTTGAATCGTGAAAATATCGAACACTTTGTAGATTACGCTACCTTCTGTTTCGAAGAATTCCCAGAAGTCAACTACTGGACAACCTTCAATGAAATCGGCCCAATCGGTGATGGTCAGTACTTGGTAGGGAAATTCCCTCCAGGGATTCAGTATGATCTTGCCAAAGTCTTCCAATCTCACCACAATATGATGGTTTCTCATGCACGTGCTGTGAAAATTTACAAAGACAAAGGCTATACAGGTGAAATCGGGGTTGTTCACGCCCTTCCAACTAAGTATCCATTGGATCCTAAAAATCCTGCAGACGTTCGTGCTGCTGAGTTGGAAGATATCATCCATAACAAATTTATCTTGGATGCTACTTACCTTGGACACTATTCAGATGCAACCATGGAAGGTGTAAACCACATCTTATCTGTCAATGGTGGTAGCTTGGATCTTCGTGACGAAGACTTTGCGGCACTTGAAGCAGCTAAAGATTTGAACGACTTCCTTGGAATTAACTACTACATGAGTGACTGGATGGAAGCCTTTGATGGTGAAACTGAAATCATCCACAACGGTAAAGGGGAAAAAGGAAGCTCTAAATACCAAATCAAAGGGGTTGGTCGTAGAGTAGCGCCTGACTATGTTCCTCGTACAGACTGGGATTGGATCATCTACCCTCAAGGTTTGTATGATCAAATCATGCGTGTGAAGGCGGATTATCCAAACTATAAGAAAATCTACATCACTGAAAACGGACTGGGCTACAAAGATGAGTTTGTGGACAACACGGTTTATGACGATGGACGGATTGATTATGTGAAGCAACACTTGGAAGTTCTGTCCGATGCGATTGCGGATGGGGCAAACGTCAAAGGCTACTTCATTTGGTCACTCATGGACGTCTTCTCTTGGTCAAATGGTTACGAAAAACGCTATGGTCTCTTTTATGTGGACTTTGAAACCCAAGAGCGCTATCCGAAGAAGTCAGCTCACTGGTACAAGAAAGTAGCAGAAAGCCAAGTAATTGAATAAAGAAATAAACATGTAAGAAGGCTTATCCGTAAGGGTAGGTCTTTTTTGGTTCTCTTATTTGGAAAAGTGTTTATTGTAAACAAAACAATTCACTCATTTCTAATAATAATTTTTTGTTTGAAGGGCCAATATAGTTTTTACATGATATAATTAAATTGTTGAGTTAATATTAGGAGATTATGATTCATATTAATCAAAATAGTTTGCCTTTTTACAATTCGTAGCCTGCCCCTAAGGGCAGGTTTTTCGGTGTCTTAAGGAAACTATTTAACAGAATTTTTGATTCAAAAGTATTATTTTAAGAGTGAAATCTCTAATCTCATAATCTTTCGGCAAACGCTTGCATTCTATTTTTTATTGGACTATAATAGGTTGGTATAAAGCCTTCTGTAATAATATTGAGAAAGTGTAGAAAGTAAGGATTTAGAATATTTGTAGTCAAAAATACAATGTTGCTTCTTACAATAGGGAGATAGATATGGCAATGATAGAAGTGCAACATCTTCAGAAAAATTTTGTGAAGACAGTAAAGGAGCCAGGATTGAAGGGAGCTTTGCGCTCCTTTGTTCATCCTGAAAAGCAGACCTTTGAAGCGGTCAAGGATTTAACTTTTGAAGTTCCAAAAGGGCAGATTTTAGGATTTATCGGGGCAAATGGTGCTGGGAAGTCAACCACCATCAAAATGCTGACAGGAATTTTAAAACCGACATCTGGTTTTTGTCGGATTAACGGCAAGATTCCACAGGACAATCGCCAAGATTATGTCAAGGATATTGGAGTCGTTTTCGGACAACGCACCCAGCTATGGTGGGATTTGGCACTGCAAGAGACCTACACGGTTTTGAAGGAAATTTACGATGTACCGGACTCGCTTTTCCATAAGCGCATGGACTTTTTGAATGAAGTTTTGGATTTGAAGGAATTTATCAAGGATCCCGTGCGGACTCTTTCACTGGGACAACGGATGCGGGCGGACATTGCAGCTTCCTTACTTCACAATCCCAAAGTTCTCTTTTTAGATGAGCCGACTATTGGTTTGGATGTGTCGGTCAAGGATAATATTCGACGTGCTATCACCCAGATCAATCAGGAGGAAGAGACAACAATTCTCTTGACTACTCATGATTTGAGTGATATTGAGCAACTCTGTGATCGGATTTTTATGATTGATAAGGGGCAAGAGATTTTTGATGGAACGGTTAGCCAGCTCAAGGAGACCTTTGGAAAGATGAAGACTCTCTCCTTTGACCTGACGCCAGGTCAAAGTCATCTCGTCTCTCATTATGAAGGCTTGCCAGATATGTCCATTGATAGACAAGGAAATACTCTCAATATTGAATTCGATAGTTCCCGCTACCAATCAGCTGATATTATCAAGCAAACCCTGTCTGATTTTGAAATCCGCGATTTGAAGATGGTAGATACAGATATTGAAGATATTATCCGTCGCTTCTACCGAAAGGAGCTCTAAGATGGTCAAATTGTGGAGACGTTATAAACCCTTTATCAATGCAGGGATTCAGGAGTTGATTAGCTATCGAGTCAACTTTCTACTTTATCGGATTGGCGATGTCATGGGTGCTTTTGTGGCTTTTTATCTATGGAAGGCTGTCTTTGATTCCTCCCAGGAGCCTTTGATTCAGGGCTTCAGTATGGCGGATATCACCCTCTACATCATCATGAGTTTTGTGACCAATCTTTTGACCAGGTCTGATAGCTCCTTTATGATTGGAGATGAGGTTAAGGATGGCTCCATTATCATGCGCTTGCTGAGACCAGTGCATTTTGCGGCCTCTTACCTTTTCACCGAACTTGGCTCCAAGTGGTTGATTTTTATCTCTGTTGGACTGCCATTTTTAAGTGTCATTGTTTTGATGAAAATCTTATCTGGGCAAGGTATTGTAGAAGTGCTGGGATTAACTGTCCTTTACCTCTTTAGCTTAACCCTGGCTTATCTGATTAACTTTTTCTTTAATATCTGTTTTGGATTTTCAGCCTTTGTGTTTAAAAATCTATGGGGTTCCAATCTACTCAAGACTTCAATAGTGGCCTTTATGTCTGGAAGTTTAATTCCCTTGGCTTTCTTTCCAAAGGTTGTTTCAGATATTCTGTCCTTCTTGCCTTTTTCATCCTTGATTTACACTCCTGTCATGATTATCGTTGGGAAATACGATGCCAGTCAGATTCTTCAAGCACTTTTGCTTCAGTTTTTCTGGCTTATAGTGATGGTGGGCTTGTCTCAGTTGATTTGGAAACGAGTCCAGTCATTTATCACCATTCAGGGAGGTTAGTATGAAAAAATATCAACGCATGCATCTGATTTTTATTAGACAATACATCAAGCAAATCATGGAATACAAAGTTGATTTTGTGGTTGGTGTGTTGGGAGTCTTTCTGACTCAAGGCCTAAACCTCTTGTTTCTCAATGTCATCTTTCAACACATCCCCTCGCTAGAAGGTTGGACCTTTCAAGAGATTGCCTTTATCTATGGATTTTCCTTAATTCCAAAGGGATTAGATCATCTCTTTTTTGACAATCTCTGGGCTTTAGGTCAACGACTAGTTCGAAAAGGGGAGTTTGACAAGTATCTGACTCGTCCTATCAATCCCCTCTTTCATATTTTGGTAGAGACCTTTCAGATTGATGCCTTGGGTGAACTTTTGGTCGGTGGAATCTTACTAACGACAACGGCGACTAGCATTGCTTGGACTCTTCCCAAATTCCTGTTTTTTCTAGTTTGTATTCCTTTTGCGACCTTGATTTATACTTCCTTGAAAATTGCAACAGCCAGCATCGCTTTTTGGACCAAGCAGTCAGGTGCCATGATTTACATTTTCTATATGTTTAATGATTTTGCCAAGTACCCGATTTCCATTTACAATTCGCTCCTTCGTTGGTTAATTAGCTTTATTGTACCTTTCGCCTTTACGGCCTACTATCCTGCCAGCTATTTCTTGCAGGGCAAGGATGTCTTCTTTAATATTGGTGGTTTGATTCTGATTTCTCTTGTTTTCTTTGTCATTTCCCTTAAACTCTGGGACAGGGGATTGGATGCCTACGAAAGTGCTGGTTCGTAAGAGCTAAAGTAAGACAAAAATCACGAAAGGAACTTATGATGTTTGTAATTAAAGAAGTCAAGGATGAAGATCAAAAAATGGCAGTTGTCGCTGAGATTTTAAGGGATTTGCCAGAATGGTTTGGAATACCAGAAAGCACGCAAGCCTACATCGAAGGAGCTAAGGATTTGAAGGTGTGGACTGCCTTTCAGGAGAGTAATTTGCTTGGATTTGTAAGCTTGTCCTATTCTAGTGAAGATTGTGCAGAAATTGATTGTCTCGGTGTAAAAAAAGCTCATCAAGGTAGAGGAATTGGGAGTCAATTGCTTGCTACTTTAAGTGAAGCACGCAAAAACGTTGATTATTTACAGGTCAAAACAGTCGCAGAAGGTTCAAATAAAGATTATGACCGAACAAATGTCTTTTATCGCAGTCTTGGTTTTAAAAAATTAGAGATTTTTCCTCAACTATGGGATCTTAAAAATCCTTGTCAGATTTTGATTAAAAAGATCAACTAAAAGTGCTTGACATCCGCTATCAGAGTGCTATACTAAGAAGGCAATCGCCGATTTAGCTCAGTTGGTAGAGCAACGCACTCGTAACGCGTAGGTCACAGGTTCGATCCCTGCAATCGGCATCAAATGATACAAGAAAAAGCCTATTGTGACGGGCTTTTTTTGCTGTTGAATCACTTTTTGTACCAAAATTTGTACCAAATTATTATAAAAGTTTTCGGATGTTTTCAAATTCATCGTTAATCTTCTCTTGTAATGTATAATCGTAGTTTTAGCTAATATGGGAATGGCTTTATCAATATTCTAGAGCTATTTTAGAAATGCTCAAAACTATCTTTCCAGAAAAGATGCATTTTTCGGAAAGTTAATTTACAATAACTCTCAAATATAAAGTTATAAAATACGCAAGTTCAATTAAAATTGCGTATTTTTTATTTAAAATGTATTAGAATTAAATTCATATAAAATATGCACGAAAAATAAATCAAAATTAAAAAGTACAAATTAATGAAGTGATTATTGATAAAAATAGTTAATAATTGGTTAAACAAAATATATAACTCGTTTAAAAATTTATAGAAATGAACCATTATAAATCTCCTCTTAAATATTGAAAAACCCATTGGCAGTGGACATACTTTAAGACTATATATTTCTGAAACTAGTTTCACAATACAAATATTGACATGCAATTATTAAGTGGTAAAATGGGGGTGAGATATGGAATGTTAACTAGAAAGGAATAATTCGGAAACTATATTGTTAACACATCCATGTAAAGAAGAAAACGTAGGTCTATGCGATATTGTATTTTAAATATTGTATGATCTGAACTAATTTAAATCTAAAGTTATTAAATAAATGAGAAATATTGGTGTGCTAACTAATTAAGTCTCACGAGTAGCTATCATACTTGATTTAATCCAAAGTCTATTTATTTTAGATAACTTTTGGAATTAAAACTAAAGAGAGGCATAGAAAGTATATGTCCCGTTAGTATTTCCTCCGCAATAAAATGTAAGCGCATACATAACAGGGCATATCTTTTTGATAACTAAAACCTTCTAGAGTTTTTTATAGAATAGAGAGGTAAAGTTTATGAAACGCTTTAAGAATGTTATTGTTCGTATTCCTGGAAGAGGAATTAGTGAGGGAATTACATCTAATCCAGAACTTGGAAAGCCTGTTTATGAAAATGCCTTGGTTCAACATGAACATTATGTTGAAGCTTTAACTAAGTGTGGCGTTAAGATTAATGTATTGCCACCAAATGACGACTTCCCTGATTCATGCTTTATGGAAGATACTGCACTTTGTACAGATAAATGTGCTATCATTTCTAGACCAGGTGCAGATACTCGTAGAAATGAAACTCAACTAGAAGACTTCCGCAAATTATTATCAAGTTTTTATTCAAATGTACATGAAATTAAAGCACCAGGTATGGTAGAGCCTGGAGATATTATGATGGTGGGAGATACCTTCTATGTAGGTAAATCAGCTCGTACAAACGATGAAGGATTTGCTCAAATGAAGGAAATTCTTGAAAAATATGGAAAAACTGTTATTCAAGTACCATTAGAAGAAGTGTTGCATCTTAAAACGGGTGTTAACTACTTAGAAGATAATAATTTGTTGGTTGCAGGTGAATTCATTGATAATCCATTATTTGAATCATTTAATAAGATAGTTGTTGACCCTGATGAAGCTTATGCTGCAAATTGTATCTGGGTTAATGGAACTGTAATTGTTCCAGCTGGTTATCCGAAAGTTCAATCTGCAGTCGAAAATCTTGGTTATGATGTTCTTGTTGTTGATACTTCTGAATATCGTAAGATTGATGGTGGTTTGAGCTGTCTTTCATTGCGTTTCTAATTAGATAAAAACTATATATGGTGGGATTAAGATTAATTTTTCCCACCATATTAATAAGGATATATACTGAAATGTATATGGGGAGGATAGTTATATGACTGAGAAAAATACTGCCCAACAAAATGTTAGTTTACTAGGATTAGTTGCTCTTACAGTTACAACAGTAATAGGAGCTGGTGTTTTTAATTTACCTCGTGATTTAGCAAAATCTGTAGCTCCAGGTCCTGCTTTAATTGCGTTGGTTTTTGCGAGTATAGCTTTTGCTGTATTCGTTTATTGTTTGAAATATCTTCAAGACCACTATCCAGATCTAGACGCAGGGATTTTTAGTTTCCCAGAACAGGGATTTGGGAAATTCATAGGATTTTTATCTTGTGTAGGATATTGGTTATCTATTGTTGTAGGTAATATCTCATTAGGAGTACTTTCAGTTAGTTCTATAGGGTATTTTATACCAATGTTCCGTGGAGGAAATAATATTCCATCTTTAGTTTTGCTGTCAGCTATTTTATGGATTTTTTACTCTATTTGTGCGTCAGGAGCTAGAAATGCTTCATTAGTAAATACTGTTATTTGGTTTGCTAAAATGATTCCAATTGTAGTTTTCATTGTAGCCTTATTATTAGCATTTAAAGTAAATATATTTAATACAGGATTATGGGAAAATGCATTTGCTTCAAATGATTTACCATCAACTATAAATGGTCAAATTGGAACAGCAATGGCTTCCACAATTTGGGTGTACGTTGGAATTGAAGGTGCATTGATATATTCTGCACGTGCAAAATCAAAATCTGATGCATCAAAAGCAATTGTCATTTCGTATATTGTGATTGCGGTAACCTATCTCTTGCTAACATTTTTAACATTTGGTGTTCTTTCTCAAGTAGAAGTTGCCGGTATGGAAGTTCCAGCATTAGGTGGAATATTAGAGGCAGTTGTAGGTAAATGGGGTGCAATACTAATGAACTTAGGTATTGCATTATCAGCCCTGGGATGTTGGTTTGGTTGTTGTTTATTCGCTGGAGAAATTCTAGACGTTGCAGCGAAGCATGAAATTGTACCTAAATTCTTTGGTGTAGAAAATGCTGTTGGTCAACCAACAAATTCATTACTTGTTTCAACAATTATTCAACAAGCATTTTTCATTACCATCATTGTTAATGAGTCAATTTATAATGTTATGGCTTTATTTGCTTCAAGTACAATGTTGGTTCCTTACTTTACAGTTAGTTTAACAATGATCAAAAAATCAATCAAATTTGATAAAGGTTTTAAATTAAATGCTCTACTTGGTTGTGTTTCGACTATTGCAATGGCGTATTTAATGTATTCAACTGGTTGGAAGTATATCATAATTACAGCGCTTCTTTTTGCACCTTGTATAATTGTTTATTATTTTGCTCGTAAGGAACACAATAAGAATTTCCTCACTAATATAGAAAAATTAATCGCTCTATTTATTGTAGCATTGGCAATCATTAGTCTAGTATTGATTTTCAATGGAACAATTGATTTATCTACTATGTAAAAGCTGAAAATAAGATAATAGATAGAAGGTGAATAAAGTGAGCTATCCGAAATTTATTATTGATAAGAAAAAATTAAAAAATAATGCAATGAATGCATTAAAAATGTGTAATAATTTAGGGATTGAAGCTGTAGGAGTAGTCAAGGCGGTCAATGGTCTCGATAAAGTTATTGAGATACTCATCGAAGCTGGTTTTAAAACATTAGCTTCATCTCGACTTTCTCAATTAAAGAAAATTAAAGAAATCAATCCGAATATTCTTACATATGATTTGCGTATCCCAATGCTTAGTGAAGTCGATGAATTGGTCTCCTGTGCAGATATTAGTTTGAATTCTTCTTTGGAAGTTTTAAAAGAACTAAATCGAGTGGCTTCTGAGCAGAATAAAGTTCATGGTGTCATAATCATGACAGAATGTGGCGATTTACGTGAAGGAATATTTGATGAAGAAGAGCTATTGAATACGGTATGCACAATTGAAAAAGAATTAAAAAATTTGCACTTATTGGGAATTGGAACAAATTTAGGTTGTTACGGTTCTATAATGCCTACTCCAGAAAAAATGATGGAACTCATTTCAAAGGCTGATAAAGTAAGCGAAGCAATCGGACGAAGGATCGAGGTCGTTTCTGGAGGTGCTTCAACTAGTCTTCCTTTGGTTGCTAAAGAGACTATGCCAAAAGGGATTACCCAATTAAGAATTGGAGATGCATTATATATAAGTGATCTAGATGATTGTTTTGATTATAAGGTGTTTTCTGATGACGATGAAGCATTCACACTACAGGCTGAGATTATCGAATTGAAGGATAAACCTAGTCATCCAATAGGAACAATTGCTGTTGATGCATTTGGAAATAAAAAAGAATATGAAGATAAGGGTATTCGACGCAGAGCTTTACTTGCGGTTGGAAGACAAGATTTAGGTGACTGTTTACATCTTCGCCCATTAGATCCAAATGTTGAGGTAATTGGTGGAAGTAGTGATCATACAATATTAGATATTACTGAAAGTGAACACTGTTATAAAATAGGAGATATTGTTAGTTTCCATGTGATGTACGAGAACTTATTGATGTTAAGTCAGTCCGAGTATGTTGAAAAAGAATATATTTAATTAGTTGTAACTCTCTGGAGGGAAACATATGCTAAAATTTGAAAACATAATTGCTAGAAAACCATGTAAAGCAATGCTTGAAGGTATCAGTACAGGCATGTTTAGCGATGATAAGCCAGTATATGAAAAAGCTGTTGATCAACATCAAGAATATGTTGAAACAATAGAAAGCTTAGGTGTAAAAGCATTGGTTCTTGATGCATTGGAAGAATACCCGGACTCATGTTTTGTTGAAGACCCCGCAGTAGTAATGAAAGAATGTGCTATTATTACTAATTCTCCAAGAGAATCGCGTAATGGCGAAAAATATGAAATAGTGCCAGCTATAAAGAAATTCTATGCTGATGAGCAAATCTTCCACATTGCAGCCCCTGGAACTATGGAAGGTGGAGATGTTATGCTTGTAGAAAAGCATTTTTACGTTGGACTTTCTGATCGTACAAATAAGGAAGGAGCCCGACAGTTTAATGAGATAGTTTCCAAATTTGGATATACTTCTTCAACAATTCCAGTTACTGAAGGTTTGCATTTGAAAGATTTTGTGATTTATCTTGAAAATAATAATATGCTTGTTAGTGCGAAAATGAATGAAGTTCCTGAGTTTCATGAATTTAACAGATTTGTGGTTCCAACAGAAGAACTATACGCTATTAATAGTTTGAATATAAATGGTACCGTACTAGTTCCTGAGGGCTACTCAAAAACTTTAGAGCATATTAAAAGTTTAGGATATCCAGTAATAGTAGTTAATACAGATGAATTTAAAAAAATTGATGGTAGTTTAACTTGTTTGTCATTACGTTTCTAGTTAGTTTGCTTTACACTCAAGTGATGAAAAATCCCTTGAGTGTTTTTGAATTATAATATATTAATCAAAAAAATAATCAGTGATCAATTGTAGTAAAGTTTATCCTGAGATAATGAGCAAAATGTATTCTTTATAGTATTGATATCAATAATGCTTTAAGAACATAAAGAAGACATGAATTCTTTGTATTATTAAATCTATCTCTACGGAAAATAGTTGTTTTTCGGAAAGTAGATTCACAATTTCTTCCAAATATAAAATTAATAAGATGCGCAGATTTTAATTAATTTGGACATTTTTTATTCTATTTATCAAAATGAATTTGTGGATGACTTCTAAAAGTAAAGATGCTATATTTATAAACTTGGAATAATATATAAAAATGATATAATAATTAAAGGAATTCTATTTTAAAATAAAAAAAGGTTGTTGCCTGTAATCATCCTTTTCTTATTATTGGACATATTATTAAGTTGTGGATTATTGAATTAAGATGAGAGATTTATCTTATTTTAACATAGTAATCCAAAACCAATAATAAGAGTATTTTTGGTTTCAAACAATAGACTTTATGTTTATTATAGTTTAGTGAAAAACTTCCTGATGTCTTGTTTTCGAGATAGGAGAATAAATGAAATTAACAAAAGTAATTATTAATAATTTTAGATCATTCGGTGAAGAGCAAGTTATTGAATTTAACAATCAAACTGTACTGATTGGGAATAACAGTTCGGGGAAAACAACTGTATTACAAGCATTGAGTAAGCTGTTTTCGGACAAACAAAGTGATAGAATAATTAGAAAAAGTGATTTTCACCTTCCAAAAGGTTCAAGGCCCGGGGAAAATGCTAGAAACCTCTTTATAGAAACTATTTTTGAGTTTGATATACCTGATGTCCCTTCCTATGATCCCGCAATTCCTTTGTTTTTCGAACACTTCACAGTTTCTCAAGATTTTGTTAAACCATTTCTGCGAATCAGGTTAGAATCTTCTTGGGAGGATGATGGAACAGTTGAAGGAAGTGTTGATACTCAAATTTATTATATTTCATCTGATGAAGATACTATTAGAGATGAAGACAAGCATCATGCTCCTAGAAAGGATTTGGATAAAATTAGGGTATTTTATGTACCTGCTTCAAGAACGCCTGAGAAGGAGATAGGTAATACTTCAGGTAGTATGTTAAGTAGGCTGGTAAATAGTATAAATTGGACCGAAGATGAGATACATGAAATTACAGATAAAATAGAAGAGTTGAATAATACTTTTTTATCTGAAACTGGAGCGTTAAGCCAGATCAATCAAGAGATTCAGAAATCATGGGAATTATATCATGAAGATAACCGTTTTTCTCAAGCAGAGTTGACTATTAATTCTTCTGAGATGGCGGCAGCCCTCAGACAGATTGCCTTAAAATTTTCACCAACAACCACTGAAGAAGCATTTACAGTTTCAGATTTAGGAGATGGACTGAGATCTATTTTTTATTTTTCACTTGTTGATTCGATACTTGATATTGAGTTGCAAATTACTAAAGACCGTGAAGAAAATCCTGATAATCCAAGATTTAAGTTGATACCACCAGTACTAACTATCTTAGCAATAGAGGAACCAGAAAATCATATTGCTCCACATCACATTGGAAAACTGGTAAAAAGGTTTAACCAGTTAAGCAATAACGACAACTCTCAAGTGATTTTGACTTCACATTCTCCAGCTATTGTAAAAAGAATAGAACCAGAAGATTTGAGGTATTTAAGAATAGAAAATAGTAGCGGAGATAGTCAAACAATTATTTCTGACATAAAACTACCGAAAGAGACTCAAGAATCTTATAAGTACATTAAGGGAGCAATTCAAGCCTATCCTGAACTATATTTTGCAAAGTTAGTAATTCTAGGTGAAGGTGACAGCGAGGAACTGTTATTACCAAAATTTTTTGATCTACTTGGGAAAGAGATTGATAGCTCTCAGATTTCAATTGTTCCTCTAGGAGGCAGACATGTCAACTATTTTTGGAAATTATTGAATGCTCTCAGGATTCCTCATATTACTTTACTGGATTTTGATAATGAAAGATACGGAGGTGGTTGGGGAAGAATTCAATATGTAATAAAGCAATTGATAATAAATGGAGTTGCTAAAGAAAGACTTGTTACTGTATCAACTAAAACCGGTGAAGACCGAGTTTTAGTTGATAATGAGATTGATGAAATAAAGGACTGGAAGATTGATAGACCTAATGAACAGTGGCTTAAAATGTTAGAAAAGTTCAATGTGTTCTTTTCTGCACCGCTCGATATTGATTTCTTGATGCTACAACATTATAAGGTTCATTATCTGAATACTTTATCCCCAAAAGAAGGACCAATTGTTTCATATACTGATTCAAATGGAGATGGTAAAAAAGTAAAATTGACTGATTTGGATTATTTTGATATATCGCAGTTTGAAGGTCTCAGAAATCGTATTGAAGAAGCAAAGAGAGCTACTTTAAAGGATAAGAGTGGACCAGGCGAAAGCTTTACTTTTGAAGAAAAAGAACTAATGATTTGGTATCAATATTTCTTTTTAGGTAGAGGGAAACCAACAACTCATATGCAATTTTTATCATATATTAGTGATGATGAATTAAGAGGAAATTTGCCCCCTGTATTTAAAAAAATGGTCAAATGTGCTGAAAAAATACTTGGAGACGTTGAAGATGGTAAAGAGTAATGAGTGGGTTCCTAAAGGAGATATCATTTTAGAAGAAGCAGCTCTAAGAACTGTCAAGGATGTTAACAATTGCTTAGTCATTGCTGGTCCAGGTGCTGGGAAAACTGAATTATTAGCTCAAAAGTTAGACTATCTTTTTTCTACAAATAAATGTATTTCTCCAAAAAAGACTTTAGCTTTAAGTTTTAAAACAGACGCTGCAGCAAATTTGAAAGATAGAGTTAAAAAACGTTATGGTGAAGAATATGCTTCTCGATTTACATCTCTAACTTATTCAGCATTTGAAAAGAGGATTTTAGACCAATTTAGAAATGTTCTTCCTAAGGAGATAAGACCATCGAAGGACTATTTGATTGAAGAAATGGAAGTCATAAAAGAGGTTCTTGATAGAAACGGATTAAATACTACTGGAATGAGGATGAATAGAATTAAGGAAATTGCAGAAAGTATTGCCTTGAGTAAGAATGATTCAACTATAAAACATGATCTGTTAAAGGGTACTCAGAATAATAAGCCAGTTCTTTTTTACAAACAAATAACAAAGTTGGCTACTCAAATAATAGCTACTAACGAATACATCTGTAAAGCACTTCAAATGACATATGAATTTGTATTTTTAGATGAATTTCAGGATACTACATATGATCAATATAATCTACTAACAGCTTGCTTTTTAGGTTCGTCCTGTAAACTGACCGCAGTTGGAGATAATAAGCAAGCCATTATGAGGTGGGCAGGGGCAAATCCTGATATTTTTCTAGATTATATTCGAGACTTTGATTCAAATGAATATCAATTATTGATGAATCATCGCGCTGTACCTAAACTTGTAGAATTTCAAAAAGAGGTTCATCAAATCTTAAATAAAGATACTAATATTTTTCAGATAAAGGATTATCCAGAATTTCAAGAGGGTGAAATAACATTATTTGAATTTGACAATGAAATTTCCGAAGCAGAGGCGATTGCGATTGATATCGAATCAAAAATTCAGAGAGGAATATGGCCGTCAGAAATCTGTATTCTAGCAAAACAAAACGTTAATAATTATAGTTCAGAATTGATACCTAGACTAAATTGTAAAGGAATAAATGCAAGAATTGAAAACGAGTATCAAGAGATTTTAAAAGATCCTACTTGTAACCTATTATTAGATTTAATATCATGTAGTCAAAGAAAACGAAGTCCTTTAATTTGGGAAAATATAAGTACTTTTTATGACAATATAAATGGAATAAATGAATTTTCTGATGAATTAGCTGTGGCAAAATCATATAAGGAGATTGACAATATAATTAGTGATATTGCTTGCCTAATTTCAAGTTTTATTCCTAACGAAGATAACATGCTAAATTTAATTGAATGTATTATTGAAAAAATAGGTGCCAATAGAATTATTTCAAACTTTTCAATATATAATGGGGAAAGTGACCTAACTACTATTGTTAAGAGTTTTTCAAAATTGCTATATAAAGATTATTCACAGTCACGAGGCGTATGGATAGATATAATATCTAATTTCAGAGGTGAAAACTCAATTCCAATCATGACTATCCATAAAAGTAAGGGATTAGAATATGAGGCAGTTTATTTTTTAGGCTTGGAAGATTCTGCGTTCTGGAATTTTGATAAACAACCAGAAGAAGATAAAAGTGCATTTTTTGTTGCGCTTTCACGAGCCAAAAGTCACCTAATCTTCACACACTGTAAATGGAGAAAAAATAACCTCCAAAATAATAAAGTTATTAATGAGATGTATTCACTTCTTAGGAATTCTAAATTAGTATCGGTTAGAACAATTGTTCCAAAATAATTATCAGTAAAGGAAATAGAAAAATAAATTTAATAGTTGTTTAAATAATTAAATATACTTCTTAATTAAATCCAATGAAATTATAAAATTAAGTTGTGATAAGTATGATTTTTATTTTTCTGAGAAAGATGACTATATTGAATACTCTACAACTGGTGTACCTAAATATTCAAGAGTTTATCTACATATAAAGATGGAAAATTTGATTTAACCCCATCAGGACCCCCAAAAATAATATATAAAAATGCTGTTTTTTCCTTTAAAAATAAATAGAAGTTGAGTGAAGGACAATTGGTCGATATCGTTTAGAGAAAACAAATTTCCCTCTTGCTATTATACTGATTCATATTTTATGAAATTAATAAGTAGATTTCGTTCTGAAAAACCTTGATATGACGCTGTTTTTTGTCCAACTGAAACCCGTACTTTCCAAACCAGGTCATACGCAAAGTTTTTATTTGTACCAAATTGAATTTTAGTCTATTTGTATATGAAATCTCATTTAGTTAAATTACCTTTAAATTCGGTATATTATTGTTGATTGTAGTTCGTTAAAACAATTAGAATGCTCACAATCGGCATTAAATGATATAAGACAAAGCCCCCTTGTGACGGGCTTTTTTTGATGTTGAATCACTTTTTGTACCAAAATTTGTACCAAAAATGACAAAGCAGCCCAAACCTTTCCCTCCTCTCTCCAGTGATCCATCGACCTCCCTTTAGCCTCAAATATTGCCTTTTGTCCCCTAGGAAATGATTGAGATTCTACCGGATAGTCAGCAAAATCGACCACTTATACAAATTACCTTGTCTCATCTAGCTCCTTTTGTTATAGTAGGATTATCAAAGAAAGCTTAGTCTTCTAGAAAAAACGAGGTAGTATCATGAAAAAATTAATCGGTGTTAGCTTTATCCTTGCTGCTCTAGCAGTCATCATCTTTAGTCTCGTAGGCTATCCTACTATTGATGCCAATCTTTGGCCCTTAGTCCCAATTGTCTTATTTGTCTTCTTTACTATTGAAAATGCACTCAAGAAAGACTACAAGTCCAGCTTGATCTGTGCAGTGATTGGCTTCATCATCGCCAATGCTATCTATGATCTTCTTCCAATATCAAACGGTGTTGTCATTACAGCTGGAGTTCTAGCCTGTGTTGGTTTAGGTTTTCTCTTGCCAGACTCACCAAAAGAAAAATAATTTTTCCTATATCATTCATTCTAAGGGCTTGGCATGAAGAAACGATTCAAACCAAGTCTTTTTAGGTCCTGTAATGGACCACTTAGGGGGTGAAAATAACCACTTATTAAAAAGGACTTGTAAGATTTTGAACAGCTGTTATAATGTTACTAACAAACGGTAAGAAAGGAGTCCTATGAAAGTTAGAATCGAATTAGATCCTGAGATGGATGAAGCAGAAATGATCATCCGGGCTCCTCGGTTAACGGAGGATCTAGCCCAGTTGCAGCAGATGATTTTAGATCGAAAAATGACGACTTTGACCTTTTATAAAGATCGCAGTGAGTACTTTGTAAATGTGTCTGAAATTCTCTTTTTTGAGACAGATGGTGAAAAGATCTATGGGCATACAAGGGAGGATGCTTACGAGGTGCGACAAAAGCTCTATGAATTAGAAGAAATCCTACCGATCACTTTCTGCAGGATTTCCAAGTCAACAATCGTCAATGCCAAGCAGATTTATTCAATAGAAAAATCTTTCTCGGGAACCAGCACAGTGAACTTTTATCAAACCCATAAACAAGTTCATGTATCTCGACATTATTATCAGCTCTTAAAAGAACGACTAAAGGAAATGAGGTAGAAAAATGAAGAAAAAAATGATTGGTATCCTTTTGATTCTGTGTGCGGTACTAGTGCTTTTACAAGGCTTCTTTGTAACATGGCAGATCAGCGTTTGGATGCTAGCCTGGGTGATATTCTTGGCTTATCTCTCTCTGACGAATTTTATGGAAAGGCAGTTTGGTTGGGGCTTCATCTACGGTCTCTTAGCTATTTTCTCTTTGAACGGCCAATACCACTTTTTGCCTATTTCAAATTCGGTGGTGGTTCTTTCTTCGGTCTTGGCTGTCATTGGCTTGAACTTCTTGTTTAAATCTCCCAAAAAAGATTGGAAAAAAAGAGGAAAAGATGCGGTTCGTGGCTTTTCTCATACTAGCTCTGGCAATGATATTGACGTCTCCTTCTCTACGGTGACCAAGTATTTGAACGACCAGAATTTTACAGGTGGAAGTGCCGATGTAAGTTTTGGAGAAGCTTCTATCTATTTTGACAATTGCCGGATGGAGGGGGCGTCTGCCCAGTTTGCGGTGGATGTTTCCCTTGGCAGTTTGAGTCTCTATGTCCCAAGTGACTGGCGGGTTCATGTCAATGTAGATAATTCTCTGTCAGCTATCCAACACCAGGAAAATCCAAGCAATTTAACCAGCAAGGACTTTTACATCGTCGGAGAGGTCTCACTGGGGAACCTAGAAATCATCTATGTAGGTGAGAATTCCTTTTCATAAGCCGATCTAAGAAAAACTTCTTCAAAGGTCTTGCCAAGAGAAAGTTTTTTTGGTAATATAGTACGGTATGTGGTGCTAGCACATCCGTAATATTAGATCTAATAGGAGGCAAAACAGAATGGCTAAAGTATGTTATTTTACTGGTCGTAAGACTGTATCAGGAAACAACCGTTCACACGCGATGAACCAAACCAAACGTGCCGTAAAACCAAACCTTCAAAAAGTAACTGTCCTTATCGATGGTAAACCTAAAAAAGTTTGGGCTTCAGCTCGTGCATTGAAATCTGGTAAAGTAGAACGCGTTTAATCAGAAATCAGGATCTCTTGGAGGTCCTTTTCTTTTGTCTCCATTTCCTTATTTATGGACATTTGTATCAACCGATAGGAGAAAGGATTCTCCCTTTTACACTCGAGCTCTTTTATGGTAAAATAGAATATAAAATACTTTTGAGGTAGAAATTATGACAGTAAAAATCAATACAAAAGATGGTCAGATTGAATTGACCGATGATGTCATCGCAACTGTTGTAGGCGGTGCTGCCACTGAAATTTTTGGAGTGGTTGGAATGGCCAGCAAAAACGCGATTAAAGATAATTTCCAAGCTCTCTTAGGTAAGGAAAACTACTCTAAGGGTGTGGTTGTAAAAACGACCGAAGCAGGAAGTATCGCGGTTGATGTTTACACTGTTTTGAGCTATGGTACAAAGATTAGCGAAGTCTCAAAAAATATTCAAGAACGTGTCAAGTTTAGTTTAGAAAACCAGCTTGGAATCACAACGGATACAGTAAACGTCTATATCCAAAACATTAAAATTGTGGGAGAATAATCGTGTCAAAAATTACAACTAGTTTATTTCAAGAAATGGTCCAAGCAGGGGCTACTCGCTTAAATAAACAAGCCGAGTATGTCAATTCGTTGAACGTTTTTCCTGTGCCAGATGGTGATACTGGAACCAATATGGGAATGACCATTGAAAATGGTGCAAAAGAAGTAGCCGATCGCTCTGCTTCAACTGTTGGTGAAGCAGCAAATATCTTTGCTAAGGGTCTTTTGATGGGAGCGCGTGGAAACTCAGGAGTGATTACCTCACAGTTGTTCCGCGGATTTTCTCAAAGTGTCAAAGATAAGGATGAATTGGATGGTGCAGCTCTTGCGGCAGCCTTCCAAGCAGGGGTTGAAGTAGCCTATAAAGCGGTTATGAAGCCTGTCGAAGGAACGATTTTGACTGTTTCTCGTGGTGCTGCTATTGGTGCCAAGAAAAAGGCAGAATCAACCAATGATGCGGTTGAAGTCATGCGTGCGGCCCTTGAAGGAGCAAAAACTGCCCTTGCTAAAACACCAGATATGCTTCCTGTATTGAAGGAAGTCGGTGTGGTCGACTCAGGTGGTCAAGGTTTGGTCTTCATCTATGAAGGTTTCCTATCAGCTTTGACAGGAGAGTTCATCGCTTCTGAAGAATTTGTGGCGACTCCAGCAACCATGTCCGAAATGATCAACGCAGAGCACCACAAGTCAGTGGCTGGTCATGTGGCGACAGAAGATATTCAATTTGGTTACTGTACAGAGATCATGGTGGCCTTGAAACAAGGTCCAACCTATGTGAAAGACTTTGATTACGATGAATTCCGTAATTATTTGAACAACCTTGGGGATTCTCTACTAGTCGTTAACGATGATGAAATCGTCAAAGTCCATGTCCATACTGAAGATCCAGGTCTTGTTATGCAAGAAGGATTGAAATATGGTAGCTTGGTCAAGGTAAAAGTCGACAACATGCGCAACCAGCACGAAGCACAAGTTGAAAAAGAAGAGCGTCAAGCGAAACCAGCTGAAGCAAAAGAATATGCCATCATCGCAGTCGTTGCGGGTGACGGATTAGCGGATATCTTCAAAGCACAAGGTGTGGATTACATCATCTCTGGTGGTCAAACTATGAACCCATCAACAGAAGACTTTGTCAAAGCTGTTGAAGAGTTGAATGCGCGTAACATCATTATCTTGCCAAATAACAAAAATATCTTGATGGCCGCTCAATCAGCAGCAGAAGTCAT
This sequence comes from Streptococcus rubneri, assembly GCF_004785935.1. Lineage (GTDB taxonomy): Bacteria > Bacillota > Bacilli > Lactobacillales > Streptococcaceae > Streptococcus > Streptococcus rubneri. The sequence goes on from NZ_SRRP01000002.1 coordinate 215,452, forward strand.
TGAACAACCTGCAGCTGTCGTAGAGACCAAGACCATCCCTCAAGGATTGACTAGTCTTCTTGCCTTTGATGAGAGCAAGTCTATCGAAGAAAACCATGATCGGATGGCAGCAGCGATTGAAGATGTGGTATCAGGTAGTGTGACGACAGCCGTTCGTGATACAACCATTGATGGCCTTGAAATCCATGAGAATGACAACCTTGGAATGGTAGACGGCAAGATTGTGGTATCCAATCCAGATATGATGGAAACTTTGACAGCCACCTTTGATAAGATGTTGGATGAAGATAGTGAAATTGTCACTATTTATATCGGTGAAGATGGTCAAGAAGCAGTAGCCAATGAGTTGGCCCAAAACTTGCTGGCTAAATATGAGGATGTTGAAGTCGAAATTCATCAAGGAAATCAACCAGTCTATCCTTACCTATTCAGTGTTGAATAATCAAAAAATTTCTTATCTAGACAGTAAACGAGCCCGAAAAATGATTTTTGGCTCGTTTTTTTAATAAAATTACCCTCAAGAAAGCGATTAAATGGGTGTTTTTAGACATTTTTTATTTGATATGTTATACTTTAGAAAAAAAGAAATAGGAGAAAAAGCAAATGAAGAGATTAATCTGCTTTTTAGGAGCCCTACTTCTTGTGATGACAGGTTGTGCGACCCAGTCCCAATCTACTGAAACATCGAGTAGCTCAACCCCCGCTTCAACAGAAAAAAGTGAAACAGTTGTAAAAGAAGACATGGAAGAAACTAAGGTTTTATCTGGAGATAAGAATGGAAAGCATCACCGCTATACCATTACATCAAAAGGAGACAAGCTTCAGCAACTAAAAATCGAATTGTTATCGCCCCTTCCGGAAACTATGACTGCAAATTCACATCTCAGTCCTGAAGAAATGACGACCATTATCAATGACGGGTTAAAGAATAATCCTGAGTATCAGGCTGTCAAAGACCTAGAAGGATTCAATATTGAATACCTTGTGACAGCAGAAAAGCAATTAGCAACGACAGTAGTTCTTGATGTTGATAAGATTGATTTAGATAAACTGAAAGAATTATCTTATTTTCAAGATCTGGGAGTTGGAGATCTCAAAGATGTGAAAGCATCTACTCTGATCACAGGTTTAAAACTCCATGGCTTTAAAGAAGAAACGCCAGCACCATAGGTTCGGACTCATGTCCGACTTTTTTTTATTTTCCGTGACATTTGTCATGTGTGTCAGTGACAAAATCATCTAGTGCACTGTTGTTCCTTTGGCTATAATATAGTCAGAAAGTAAGAGGAAAGAAAAATGAAACAATGGTTATTTAAGGTGTTTACGTTAACAGTTACTGGAATGGTTGTCTATCTGATCTTTTCAAAGGATGATAGCCTCTATTACCATTTCCCTTGGGAATTATTTGCTGGGATTGGCATCATGAGCTGGGCAGTCCAAGAAGGGCTAAAAATGGTTAAGGCTGTTAAAAAGGAGATGGAGCAATGAAAAAGAAAATTGAAATTGGATTGGTAGCTGTTCTGTGTCTGCTCCTATGGGCAACTGAGATGATAACAGGCTGGTTTTCCGCCCATTTTCCTAGCTGGTTTTTCCAAACAGTTTGGGGAGTGACTTTGGTCGTCTATGTCATCATTCCAGCTGGCCAAGCCTGGTTGAAAGGAGAGTACCATGAGTGTCATTAGAGTAGAAAACTTGAAAAAAAGCATCAAAGGAAAAGAAATTTTAGAAGATCTTTCTTTCAGGGTTGAACGGGGAGACTGTTTGGCCTTGATTGGGCCAAACGGAGCTGGGAAAACAACCTTGATGAATTGCCTCCTGGGAGATAGGAAGGCGACGGCTGGGATCATTGAAGTAGAGGGAAAAGCTCCTGGCCATCCTCAATTAAAGGCTAGTGTCTCTTATCTCCCTCAAGAGAATGCCATCGTGCAAAAGTTAACCGTGCAGGAATTGATCAGTTTCTTTCGCTCTATTTATCCCAACCCTTTAACGGTCAATGAAATCGATGATTTATTGCGATTTAGTCTAGAACAAAAGAAACAGTTGGCCAGTAAGCTGTCTGGTGGGCAAAAACGTCTCCTATCCTTTGTCCTGACCTTGATTGGTCGTCCCAGTCTTCTGTTTTTGGATGAGCCAACGGCTGCCATGGATACGTCCACTCGCCAACGCTTTTGGGAGATTGTCGGGGATTTAAAGGAACAAGGCGTCACTATTGTCTATTCTTCCCATTACATTGAGGAAGTAGAGCATACAGCTGACCGGATCCTGGTCTTGCATCAGGGGCGTTTGCTTCGAGATACGACGCCACTAGCTATGAGAAGTGAAGAGGTAGAAAAACATTTTACCCTGCCTTTGCGATACCAAGCTCTAGTGGCAGGGATGGACGGAATTGGTCAAGTGACGGTCAAACCGGATGCCCTTCAAGTTGTGACAGGCGATGCCAATCGTTTGTGGACTCGATTGCAAGAAGAAGGCTGTTCGATCCAAGAGATCGAAGTGACCAATCGAAGTTTATTGGATTCTATTTTTGAAAATACAAAGGAAGTAGGTAGAGAAGATGAAACGCATGAAAGCTCTCGGCGTGGTTGAGTGGCATTTGACCAGACGCCAAGCCATTTATTATTTATTATCAATAGGGATGCCCACGGCCTTTTATCTCTTCTTCTCAGGGATGTACCAGGACACACCAGGGGCACCCGCTCACTTTATGAGGGATTATCTCCTCTCCATGACGGCTTTTTCCATGATGTCTACGGCTCTATTTTCCTTTCCAACAGTTCTTGAAACCGATCGACTCAATAATTGGCAAAAAGTCTTGCGCCATACCCCGGTATCTATGGTAGAATATTATCTAATAAAGGTTGCGGGTCTCTTTGTAGACTTTCTCCTATCCATTGGGGTCGTCTTTACCGTGGGTCATGTGGTGCGGCATGTGAACATGTCTCTACAGGATTGGGTCTTAGCAGCCTTCCTTCTCATCCTAGGAAGTCTAGCTTTTGTAGCTATCGGTCTGGTATTGACCTTGCTTCCTTCCAGTCAATTGATGTCGGTTGCGGGCAATCTCCTCTATATGGGACTGGCTGTCATGGGTGGCCTATGGATGCCCATTAGTGTCTTTCCAGAATGGATGCAAGCTATTGGCAAATGCCTGCCAACCTATCAATTGATGGAACTGATCAAGACCTTTTTAAATAAGGGGCAGGTCAATGGCTTTGCTAGTCTTTATTTAACCTTGCTTACCTTGGTCTTGTTTACCCTTGTCATCGTCTATCGTCGTCATTCTGAGGTTCGTGCATGATTGAAAAACTCAAGCGTATTCATTATATGTTTTACGCTAGCCTAGTCTTTATGGGATTCCCATTTATCTCTATTTTATTGGGTGAGGTTCCCTACTGGCACTTCTTTTTAGCCCTCTTGTTTATTGCTTCCTATCTAGGAATCTTGATTACTGAAAACAAAAAGCTGATCTGGATTTGTTGGCTGTACCTCCTAGCCTATGTAGCAGGAAATACTCTTTTTATTAACGCTAACTATTTTTGGTTTTATTTCTTCATCAGTAACCTGTTAGTCTATCACTTTGAAATTCGCAATTTTCGCTCTCCTTATCTTTGGACAGTTTTTCTATCGCAATTCCTACTTTTTGGAGTTATCTTTTTCAAACAGAATGCGATGGAGTATGAATGGGTATTTTTAATCATCATTTTCTTCTTTACCCATGCCATGACTTACGGCATGGTTCGGATTCGGATGATGGAAGAGTTGAAAGCTGACCATGCCAAGCAAAATGCCCAGATCAATCTCTTGCTGGCAGAAAACGAGCGCCATCGGATTGGCCGTGATCTACATGACAGTCTGGGCCACACCTTTGCTATGCTCAGTGTCAAGGCAGACCTGGCTGATCAATTCTTAGCATTGGGTCAGGTTGAGAAGGCGCAGGAGCAGGTGCAAGAGATTCAAGCCATTAGTCAAGAGTCCATGCACCAAGTCAGAGAGATTGTGGAGAACTTGAAGCAGCGAACCCTGGCAAGAGAGCTGGAAACCGTCAAGCAAATGCTAGAAGTGGCGCAAGTCAAAGTGGAGATCCAAAACAATCTCGATACAGCTAGCATCTCGCCGGTCCTAGAGTCTGCTCTGGCCATGGTGTCTCTGGAACTAGCCACCAATATGATCAAACATGCCAAAGCGACGCAAGCCCTTCTCACTTATCGCTCTACCGAAACAGGGGTGGAAATGGTCGCAGAAGACAATGGTATCGGCTTTGATAAGGTCTCGGATAAGGACCTGCACTCGATCCGCGAACGGATTGCCTTGTTGGGAGGAGAGCTGGATATCAGTCATCAATACAAGCCGACCCGGATAGAAATACGGATCCCCTATCAAGAAAGGAAATAAGATGCGCTTATTAGTTGCAGAAGACCAAAGTATGTTGCGCGATGCCCTCTGCCAGCTCTTGCTTTTGCAAGAGGATGTAGAAGAAGTCTTGCAAGCTGGAGATGGGCAAGAAGCCATTCGCTTACTCGAAACCCATCCAGTTGATATTGCTATTTTAGATATTGAGATGCCTATCAAAACAGGACTAGAAGTGTTGGAATGGGCCAAAAGTCAACAACCCCAGCTCAAGGTTGTCATCGTTACCACCTTTAAACGACCGGGTTACTTTGAGCGGGCCCTCAAGGCTGGAGTCGATGCCTATGTCTTAAAAGAACGTCGCATTACAGATTTGATGGCAACACTTCATACGGTTTTGGCAGGGCAAAAAGAATATTCTCCTGAATTAATGGAGGGAATCCTAACCCATCCCAATCCTCTAAGCCCTCAGGAGCAAGCGGTCCTAAAAGAAGTTGCAAAGGGAGCTTCTAATCAAGAAATTGCTGATCGTTTATTTCTTTCTAACGGGACCATCCGAAATTATATGTCAGGCATTCTAACTAAATTGGATGCAGAAAACCGGACGGAAGCAGCAAAGATCGCCCAAGAAAAGGGATGGCTATAAGCAAGCAAAGTTTCTAGGATTCCTAGAGACTTTTTTGATTGGATTGTTCTTTTTTAGGACAACTCTCATTAATCGGATTTGGATAGAAAATTCAGAAAATTTGTGATTTTTACTTGAATTATTTTCCAAAAATGGTATGATAGTAGCATGCTCATTTGATAATCAAAGAAACAGAAAGGAGAGACATGGAGAAAATTACCTTAGAAACTGCAAAGACAGGTTCAGAGCTTGTGCTAGAAACGCTTCGAGATCTTGGGATTGATACCATTTTTGGCTACCCAGGTGGAGCGGTTTTGCCCCTTTATGATGCTATTTATAGTTTTAAAGGGATCAAACACATTCTTGGCCGACATGAACAAGGCTGCTTGCATGAAGCTGAAGGCTATGCCAAATCAACTGGGAAGCTGGGTGTGGCCGTCGTCACAAGTGGACCTGGAGCAACCAATGCCATTACAGGGATTGCGGATGCCATGAGTGATAGTGTTCCTCTTCTTGTGTTTACTGGTCAGGTCAACCGTTCTGGGATCGGGAAAGATGCCTTTCAAGAGGCAGATATTGTTGGGATTACCATGCCGATTACCAAGTACAATTACCAAGTACGTGAGACAGCGGATATTCCACGGGTTATCACGGAAGCAGTTCATATAGCGACAACTGGGCGTCCAGGCCCCGTCGTCATTGACCTTCCAAAAGATGTCTCTGCCCTAGAAACTGATTATATTTACAATCCGGCCATTAACATTCCAAGTTACCAGCCGACTATTGAACCAAATGAACTACAGATTAAGAAAATCTTGAAGCAATTGGGAAAGGCTAAGAAACCAGTCCTCTTGGCTGGAGGTGGCGTCAGCTATGCAGAAGCGGCGGACGAATTGGTAACCTTAGCAGAACGCTATCAGATTCCTGTGGTAACTAGTCTTCTAGGACAGGGAACGATTGCAACCAGCCACCCTCTCTTCCTTGGGATGGGAGGCATGCACGGTTCTTTTGCGGCAAACATTGCTATGACAGAAGCAGATTTCATGATTAGCATCGGTTGTCGTTTTGATGACCGTCTGACGGGAAATCCAAAGACCTTTGCGAAGAATGCCAAAGTCGCTCACATTGATATTGACCCAGCAGAGATTGGTAAAATCATTACAGTCGATATTCCCGTCGTTGGTGATGCCAAAAAAGCCTTAAAACAATTGTTAGCAGAGCCAGTGGTTCATACCAATACGGAGAAATGGGTTGAGAAAGTTACCCAAGATAAAAATCGGGTTCGTTCTTACGATAAGAAAGAACGCGTGGTCCAACCCCAAGCAGTTATTGAACGCGTGGGTGAGTTGACCAAGGGGGATGCCATCGTCGTGACAGACGTTGGCCAACACCAAATGTGGGCTGCTCAGTACTACCCGTACCAAAACGAGCGGCAGTTGGTGACTTCTGGTGGATTAGGGACCATGGGATTCGGTGTACCGGCCGCAATAGGGGCTAAGATTGCCAATCCAGATAAAGAAGTCGTTCTCTTTGTTGGGGATGGTGGTTTCCAGATGACCAACCAAGAATTGGCTATCTTGAATGTTTACAAGATTCCGATTAAGGTCATTATGCTCAACAATCACTCTCTCGGGATGGTCCGTCAGTGGCAAGAAGCCTTCTATGATGGCCGGACATCAGAGTCCGTCTTTGAAAGCTTACCAGACTTTCAGTTGATGGCGCAAGCCTATGGGATTAAGAACTACAAATTTGATAATCCGGAAACGCTTGAGAAGGACTTGGAAGTCATCATGGAAGATGTACCAATGTTTATCGAGATAGATATTTCTCGTAAAGAGCACGTTTTACCAATGGTACCAGCTGGTAAGAGCAATCATGAGATGTTGGGGGTGAAGTTTAATGCGTAGAATGTTAACAGCCAAACTTCAAAACCGGTCGGGAGTTCTGAATCGCTTTACTGGTGTCTTGTCTAGACGCCAAGTTAATATTGAGAGTATCTCAGTGGGGGCGACCGAAAATCCCAATGTATCACGGATTACCATTATCATCGATGTCACGTCTCATGATGAAGTGGAACAAATCATTAAGCAACTCAACCGCCAAGTCGATGTGATTCGCGTTCGAGATATCACAGATAAACCTCACCTAGAACGTGAAGTGATTCTGATCAAGGTCTCAGCGCCTGCAGAGAAACGGGCAGAATTGCTGGCTATTATCCAGCCCTTCCGCGCGACTGTGGTAGACGTAGCTCCGAGCTCCATCACCGTGCAGATGACAGGGAATGCAGAGAAGAACGAAGCTCTCCTGCGAGTCATTCGTCCTTATGGGATTAAGAATGTCGCACGGACTGGTGCAACTGGATTTACCCGCGACTAAAACCCAAACCTAAATTTGTTAAAACAACCTAATAGGCAATAAAAATAGAAAAGAGAGAAAAAACAATGGCAGTAAAAATGGAATATGAAAAGGATGTTAAAGTAGCAGCACTTGACGGTAAGAAAATTGCCGTGATTGGTTATGGATCACAAGGTCATGCCCATGCTCAAAACTTGCGTGACTCAGGTCATGATGTGATTATCGGAGTTCGTCCTGGTAAATCTTTTGACAAAGCAAAAGAAGATGGTTTTGATACTTACACAGTAGCAGAAGCAACTAAATTGGCGGATGTCATCATGATTTTGGCACCAGACGAAATCCAACAAGAATTGTACGAAACAGAAATTGCGCCAAACTTGGAAGCAGGAAATGCAGTTGGTTTTGCTCATGGTTTCAACATCCACTTCGAATTCATCAAAGTTCCTGCAGATGTTGATGTCTTCATGTGTGCGCCTAAAGGACCTGGTCACTTGGTTCGCCGTACTTACGAAGAAGGATTTGGTGTTCCAGCTCTTTACGCTGTATACCAAGATGCTACAGGGAATGCTAAAGATATCGCCATGGACTGGTGTAAAGGGGTTGGTTCAGCACGCGTAGGTCTTTTGGAAACAACTTATAAAGAAGAAACAGAAGAAGATTTGTTCGGTGAACAAGCAGTTCTTTGTGGTGGTTTGACTGCTCTTATCGAAGCAGGTTTTGAAGTCTTGACTGAAGCTGGATACGCTCCAGAATTGGCTTATTTCGAAGTGCTTCACGAAATGAAACTCATCGTTGACTTGATCTACGAAGGTGGATTCAAGAAAATGCGTCAATCTATCTCAAATACTGCTGAGTATGGAGACTATGTTTCAGGTCCACGTGTGATCACTGAGCAAGTAAAAGAAAACATGAAGGCTGTCCTTGCTGATATCCAAAGCGGTAAATTTGCCAATGACTTTGTTAACGACTACAAAGCTGGTCGTCCGAAAATGACAGCTTACCGTGAACAAGCTGCTAACCTTGAAATCGAAAAAGTTGGTGCAGAATTGCGTAAAGCAATGCCATTCGTTGGGAAAAACGATGACGATGCATTTAAGATTTACAACTAAGCCATCGAGATTGAAGTTGGGAGAAATCCCAACTTCTTTTTACTCAAGGATAGAGTTGGTTTAGGGACGATCCCCAACTATTTAGCAAGGATGAATTTAAAAGACTAGCAAATATAGTAAGTCTAATTGATTTTTCTGAAAATTTGGAAAATACGCTGAAATTTTTGCAGTCTTTTGATATAATTAGATGAAATAAGGAGAAGAAGAGGAAGACATGATAACATCGAAAGACATCATAAAAGCCCACAAGGTCTTAAAAGGTGTGGTTGTTGAGACTCCCTTAGATTATGATCATTATTTATCCGAAAAGTATGGAGCGAAAATCTACTTAAAGAAGGAAAACGCTCAGCGAGTTCGTTCATTTAAGATTCGTGGAGCCTACTACGCAATTTCTCAGCTGACTGCAAAAGAAAGAGAGCGAGGAGTTGTCTGTGCCTCGGCGGGAAATCACGCTCAAGGAGTTGCCTACACCTGCCGAGAGATGAAAATCCCAGCTACCATCTTTATGCCGATCACGACGCCCCAGCAAAAAATTGGCCAGGTTCGTTTCTTCGGTGGAGAGTATGTGACCATAAAATTAGTAGGAGATACCTTTGATGCTTCTTCTAAGGCGGCACAGGAATATACCGAGGTTAATAACTGTACCTTTATTGATCCCTTTGATGATGCCAACGTTCAAGCAGGTCAAGGGACTGTAGCCTTCGAAATCCTAGAGGAAGCTAAAAAAGAGTCGATTGCCTTTGATGCTGTGTTAGTACCAGTTGGTGGGGGTGGCCTCATCGCTGGAGTATCCACCTATATGAAGGAACAAGCACCAGAGATCGATGTTATTGGGGTCGAAGCAGATGGAGCTCGGTCGATGAAGGCTGCTTATGAGGCCGGAGGTCCGGTAAAACTCAAACAAATTGATAAGTTTGCGGATGGAATCGCTGTTCAAAAGGTTGGCCAGCTGACTTATGAAGCAACGAAAAAAAATGTTGAGACCTTGATTGGGGTTAATGAAGGATTGATTTCGGAGACCCTCATTGACCTTTATTCGAAACAAGGGCTAGTTGCAGAGCCTGCAGGGGCAGCCAGTGTTGCGGCCTTAGAGGTTCTGAGAGACTACATCAAGGGCAAGACGATTTGCTGTGTGATTTCCGGTGGGAATAATGACATTAACCGAATGCCTGAGATGGAAGAGCGGGCCTTGATTTACGATGGAATCAAGCACTATTTCGTCGTCAATTTCCCGCAACGGCCAGGAGCTCTAAGGGAATTTGTAAATGATATTTTAGGGCCGAATGATGATATTACCCGATTTGAGTACATCAAACGAGCTAGTAAGGGAACAGGTCCGGTTTTGATTGGGATTGCCTTGGCAGATAAGCATGACTATGCAGGTCTGATTAATCGCATTGAACAATTTGACCCGTCCTATATTAACCTCAATGGGAATGAAACCCTTTATAATATGTTGGTTTAATCTTGCCATCTTAAGGGCTTAACTTTATGTTTATGTAAAAAATAAAAAAGGAGAATCAGAAAATGATTTGGATTTTACTATTAGCAATTTTGCTACCGCTTGTCGTTGGTTTTATTGGCTCTCTTTATGTAGTCAAGCAACAATCCGTTGCTATCATTGAGCGTTTCGGTCGCTATCAAAAAATTAGCGATAGTGGCATTCATATGCGAGCGCCTTTTGGAATTGACAAGATTGCAGCTCGTGTTCAATTGCGTCTCTTGCAGAGTGAGATCGTGGTTGAAACAAAAACTCAGGACAACGTATTCGTTACCATGAATGTTGCGACGCAATACCGAGTGAACGAAAGCAACGTAAAGGATGCCTACTACAAATTGATGCGTCCTGAGGCACAGATCAAATCCTATATTGAAGATGCTTTGCGTTCTTCTGTTCCTAAGTTGACCTTGGATGAATTGTTTGAGAAAAAAGATGAAATCGCCCTTGAAGTTCAAAAACAAGTAGCAGAAGAAATGTCGACCTATGGTTACATTATCGTAAAAACCTTGATTACCAAGGTTGAACCAGATGCTGAAGTCAAGCAATCTATGAACGAGATTAATGCGGCTCAACGGAAACGTGTGGCAGCCCAAGAACTAGCAGAAGCTGATAAGATCAAGATTGTCACAGCAGCCGAAGCAGAAGCTGAAAAAGACCGCCTTCACGGGGTCGGGATTGCCGAGCAACGGAAGGCTATTGTAGATGGATTGGCAGATTCGATCAAAGAATTGAAAGATACGAATGTCAATTTGACAGAAGAGCAGATTATGTCCATTCTTTTGACCAACCAATATTTGGATACTTTGAATAATTTTGCAGAAAAACAAGGAACCAATACCCTCTTCCTACCAGCAAATCCGGACGGGGTAGAGAATATTCGCACCCAAATTCTCTCAGCTTTAAAGGCTAAGTAACAAAATATCTAACTTTTTTAAAATTGTTCGTACTTTCAGCTATAATGGTTGACAAAATATGCAAAAAATTTTATATTAGTATTGGAAATAATAATATAGGAGAAGAATCATGGCTAAATCGAACTTTGAAAAAGTGGAATCAGTTGTTGGTTGGGTACGCGATAAGAAAATCACAGGCTATCGTATCAGTAAGGAAACGAATGCCCGTGAAATGTCTATTATTGCACTAGCACAGGGGCGTGCAAAGGTGAAAAACATCTCTTTTGAAACAGCTCTTGGCTTAATCGATTTTTATGATAAGAATCATCAAAAATTCGAAGACTAATTTTAAATAGCAAAAAAAGAGGGAAAATAAGATTCCCTCTTTTTTTATATGATAAATTGCTTTATTTAAGGAAAGTACCACTATATAAAATTATATAAACACTAACATTTTTTAGAAAAGAGCTAGATAAAAAGGCTTACTTAAATAAGCTAAGTTGAAAAAATCCCACACTAGATTTCGATCTGGTGTGGGATTTTTGAGGTTAGCCTAAGAAGCGTTGTAAAAATTCTTTGGTCCGCTCTTCTTTTGGATTGGTAAAGATTTCTTTTGGATCGCCTTGTTCAGCGATAACCCCTTTATCCATAAAGATAACACGACTCGAAACATCTCGTGCAAATTCCATTTCGTGGGTCACCACAATCATGGTTAGCCCTTCTTTTGCTAAGTCTTGCATAATTTTCAGTACTTCTCCGACCATTTCAGGGTCCAGAGCAGAGGTTGGTTCGTCAAAGAGAATGGCATCAGGATCCATCGAGAGGGCACGAGCGATGGCCACCCGTTGTTTTTGCCCTCCTGAAAGTTGTTTTGGACGAGCCGTCCAATAAGGTTCTCCCATCCCAACTTTCTCTAAATTCGCTTTTGCAATTTTCTCCGCCGTTTCTCTGTCTCGTTTCAGTACAGTTGTCTGAGCGACAATGGTGTTTTCTAAGACATTCAAATTTTCAAATAGATTGAAGCTTTGGAACACCATGCCCAATTTTTCCCGATAGTGGGTGAGATCGTAATCTGGATCGAGAACGTTTTGCCCCCGGTAGAGGATTTCTCCATCAGTCGGCGTTTCTAAGAGATTAATGGAGCGAAGGAAGGTAGATTTCCCGCTACCAGAGCTCCCGATGATGGAGATCACTTCGCCTTTCTCAACAGAAAGAGAGATGTCCTTCAAAACTTCGTTTTGACCGTAGGATTTTTTTAAGTGTTTGATTTCAAGTATTTTTTCTGCCATTATTTCACCTCTTTGACTTGCATTTGATTGGCACCAGTTGTATAGGTATCAGAATCTAAGCGGCGTTCGATGTAACGAAGGATACGGGTGATAGTGAAAGTCAGGATAAAGTAAATAACCGCAATAATAGTAAAGGTTGGGAAGTATTGGTAATTTTGAGTTGCGACCGTATTTCCTGTAAAGTAGAGTTCAACCACAGAGATAACATTCAAAACCGATGTATCCTTGATGTTGATGACAAATTCATTACCTGTTGCTGGCAAGATATTGCGCACCACCTGAGGAAGAACGACCTTACGCATGGTTTGTCCATGGGTCATCCCCAGAGCGGTAGCTGCTTCAAATTGGCCAGTATCTACTGCTAAGATTCCTCCCCGAACAATCTCACTCATATAAGCCCCTGTATTGATCGAAACAATAAAGATGGCTGCCCAGGTACGATCCAAGGAGATGTTGAAGGCTTGGGCGGAACCGTAGAAAATAACCATGGATTGAACAATCATCGGAGTTCCACGGAAGATTTCAATGTAGACATTGAGGAACCAACCAAAGAATTTTTGGAAGGCAGCCAGAGCCTTGTTTTTAGACGTAGGAGCAGTCCGGAAGACACCGATTAACAAACCGATGATCAAACCAACGATGGTCCCTGTCATGGAGATGAGGAGGGTCATACCAGTTCCACGTAAGAACTGTGGTCCATTATCTTTCAAAATCTTCATCATTTGGCTGAAGAAAGTCTGCTCATCATCGCTAGCATCACTGGAAGCGGGTTGCTTCTTGATCATATCATCCATGAGTTTGACTTGGTCTTCAGATGAAATCTTAGCTAGTGTAGCATTGACTTGATCAATTCGACTATCCCCTTTCTTCATCCCGATAGCGATGGTTGCATCTTCCTCCCCAACTTCAAAACCTTTTTTGAATTGGATCATCTTAAATTTTGAATTAGCGGATTCAGCTGTCAAGGCTTCTGGACGCTCAGAAACATAGGCATCGATAACGCCGGATTCTAAAGCTTGACGCATTTGAGCAAAGTCTCCCATTGCAGTTTCTTGTTTTGCACCCTTGAGTTGGGAGATGAGAGAGTAGAGGTAGACCCCTTGTTGAGAGGTGACCTTTGCATCCTTAAAGTCATCTAGACTAGAGGCATTCGCATAGTTTCCATCTTTGCGAACCAGCATGACCGGCTCACTAGTATAGTAGCTATTAGAGAAGGCGACCTCTTTTTTGCGTTCAGCAGTAGGGCTCATTCCGGCGATGATCATATCAATTTTCCCAGATGTGAGGGCAGGAATTAAACCGTTCCAAGATGTTTTTACAATTAGAGGTTTTTTACCTAGTCCCTCAGCAACCTTTTTGGCGATTTGAACATCGTAGCCGTTGGCATATTGGTTGGTGCCATCAATCTTTACAGCTCCATTTGCATCATCCTCTTGGGTCCAGTTGAAAGGGGCATAAGCAGCCTCCATTCCAATCCGGAGATATTCGTCTGCTTTGACAATGTGGCTCATTCCCAGGCACAAAAGAAGTCCTGTAAAGAGAGCATAAATTATTCTTTTCATGTAGTCTCCTCTTCCTTTATAAATAGTATCATCTTATTGTACAGGAAATTGGTCTACTTTTCAAACCTGATAGCCTTTTCATAGAAAAATGCTATAATAAACAAAAGGAGAGTAGGAAAATGAAAAAAATTCTGTATGTTTTATTTACAATACTAGCCTGTCTGTTTTTTACAGGTCTTGTAAGAGCGGATGGTCCTTCCTATGATATCCGATCTTATCGAGGTACTTTAATTTTGGATACTTGGGACGATGCTACTTATGAAGAGGAATTAGTCTATCATTTTGACGATGATTATAATGGGCAATATGTCACTTTGGGGACTGCTGGGAACATGCCACAAGGTTTCGAGATTTTAACACCACCAGAAGTTCATGTTGCTAATCGAACTTTAAAGAGGGAACCAGAAGTTCAAAATTTAGGAAATGGGTACAGAGTAAAAATATATAATTCAGGAAAAGCAGGAGATACTGTAACCGTCAAGGTCATATGGAAATTAAAAAATCTACTTTATATCCACCAAGATATTCTGTTGTTAAACTGGAAACCCATCAGTGATGGGGATCAAAACGTTGCAAAGGTAGAATTGAAGATTGTTCCAAAATTTGCATCTGCTAAAGCCAGATCAGAATTAAATGTCCATACAGCCTACATGCGTCCTGAAGCAGAGATCAAAAAAGACCAAGCTAGCTATACGGCTACCCTATCCAATTTGAAGAGTAAAGAAACTGTTGAAATTTATGCTTATTGGTTAAAAGCGGATTTGATCTCTAAAGGGGAATCTCCTCGGAATACAGGCTTGATGCGAGAAGAAGAATACCATCAGACCGAAAAGAATATTGTTCAGATGAGAAAGTGGATTAAACTAGTTTGGAAGGTCATTCTTCCAGGAATAATTCTTCTCTTCCTCCTCCTTGCTAACCATTTCCGTAGAAAGTTTAACAAACTGACCTGGTCTGGTGTGACCTATCCGACCGATACACGACTTTATGAGGTACCGGGCGACCTTGCTCCACTAGTAATGGCATCTATTGTTTATTCAGTTGAACTGGATGAGGTCTGTCCGACTAGTAAAGCTGATACTTCTCAAACTTTTTCTTTTGAAAAGTTGGTGCAGGCAACTCTCTTAGATCTGATAGATAGAGGAGCTATCACTTATGAACAGAATGGCAGTCAGACGGTTCTAATCAGAAAAAACCAGGATTCCCTAGATGATTTTGAGCGGAATTTTTTGGATATAGCATTTGGAAATAAATTGGAATGCCCAGTTGATCGCCTATTTGAAGAGTTTGAAATCAATGACTCCCTCTATAAAGGTGCTGAGAAGAAGGATGAAGATGAGATTCGTGCACAAGGAAGGCGTATGCAGTACCGGATTGATGCAGCAGTTGATAGTGTTGCTCAGGATGTTCAAAAGAAGATTCGAAGTTTTGGTTTGCCGTCTTATTATCGCCCTTTAGCTCCAAAAGAGGAAGCAACTGGACATAAAGTCATGATCTTTGGTTTCCTAGCTTGGTTTGTCGCCTTGTTAGCAGTCCTAGCTAGCTTTGTCTTTCATCACTTCTCGATCTATTATCTAGTGGCAACGCTCACCTTATGGATTTTTCCTGTTGTTTTCAGGGATGGTTACAAAAGAGCTGAGAGAGACGGGGTGGTGAATGCTTTAGGAGCAGAGCAACGGTATTACTGGGATAGTTTTGGCAGAATGCTGAAAGAAATTGCCCATTTAGATGATGCAGAACTTCAATCTCTGGTTCTATGGAATCGCCTCTTAGTTTATGCAGCCTTATTTGGTGTGGCGGATAAAGTCACGAGAGTTATGAAGCTTCGTCAAATTCATCTCGTCAACCCAACATTGGATGCCTTTGTTTATACGCCACTTTACAATGATTTGACCCATTCCAGTCAGGCAATGACCGCCTACGGATCGACTGCCTCATCGGCAAGTAACTTTACAGTTTCATCAGGAGGCAGTGGAGGTTTCTCTGGCGGAGGTGGCGGAGGAGGATTTGGTGCTTTCTAAGGGACCGATAAAAGACTATTGAGTTGCTAGATCTTTGGATGTTCAAAGAGGTGAGGTAGAGAGCTGCCTCGCCTTTTGAAACACTTCCTATATTAAAGACATCTGGTTCAATGATTAGAAATGTGATATAATAAAACAAATGTAAGTTTAGGAGAAGAAGATGTTTCTCATTGAATTGATAAAAGCGATTCTTTTTGGGATTGTTGAAGGAATTACGGAATGGCTCCCCATTTCAAGTACAGGGCATTTAATCTTGATTCAAGATTTTGTCCAGTTTAAGGATCAAAACCCTGCCTTTATGGAGATGTTTAATGTCGTTATCCAACTGGGTGCGATTATGGCTGTCGTAGTCATTTATTTTGACAAACTCTATCCGTTTAAGCCGGGAAAATCGAAAAAGGAAGTGCGGCGGACTTGGCAGTTGTGGGCCAAGGTTGCTGTGGCGACCTTACCCTTGCTCTTTGTATTCAAATTAGATGATTGGTTTGAAGCTCATTTTCATAATTCCTTTTCGGTAGCTATTATGCTGATCACTTATGGGTGGGCCTTTATCTACCTCGAAAAGCGAGAGCAAGTAGAACCAGCTGTAACAGAATTGCACAAACTCCCTTATAAGACCGCTCTCTATATTGGTTTGTTCCAAGTCTTGTCACTTTTCCCAGGAACCAGTCGGTCAGGGGCGACCATTGTCGGTGGTTTGGTCAATGGAGTCAGTCGTTCAGTTGTGACAGAATTTACCTTCTATCTAGGAATCCCTGCCATGTTTGGAGCTAGTCTGCTCAAGGTCGTGAAATTCCTTCTAGGAGGGAATGCCTTAACCTTCAGTCAGGGAGCAATCCTATTAGTAGCTATGGGAGTTGCTTTTGGGGTCAGTATGATTGCTATCCGTTTCTTGACAGGTTATGTGAAGAGTCATGATTTCACTATCTTTGGGAAATACCGGATTATCCTTGGTGGCCTCTTGTTGGTTTATGCTGTGATCCAGCTCTTTATCTAAGGAATCGATTAGGTGTCTCTTGCTTCCTCAAACTTATCTGTTTGAGGAGGTAGGGATTCCTTTTTGTTTGGGATTTTTTAAAGGGCTGATATTGAGGCCAGATTTTGAAAAATATGGCTCTTTTTAGTATAATAGAAAGACTAGAAGTATGAGGTGCAGTCATGAAGATGAAGCAAATCAGTGATTCAACTATTAAAATCACAATTCAATTAGAAGATTTAGAAGAACGGGGCATGGAAATGGCCGATTTTTTGGTGCCCCAAGAAAAAACAGAAGAATTTTTCTATACCATCTTGGATGAATTAGAAATGCCAGAAAGCTTTTTAGATAGTGGCATGTTAAGTTTTCGTGTAACACCAAAGCCCGATAAACTAGATGTGTTTGTGACCAAATCGAAAATTGATCAACACCTTAATTTTGAAGATTTTTCGGATCTTCCAGATATGGAAGAGTTGTCCCAAATGTCTCCGGACGAGTTTATCAAGACTTTAGAAAAAACAATTTCTGAAAAGAGTAAGGGAGACATAGAGGCAGTTCGTCATTTAGAAGAAGAGGAAGAAGCAGAAGCGACTCACCAACTAGAAGAGGACAAGGCTTTAAATCCTATCGATACACGCTATATCTACTATATCCTACAATTCCCTCATTTGGGAGATGTTGTTCGATTTACCAAAACGGTATCCTATCCAGTAGATACTTCAGAGTTGTATAAGATGGACTCAAACTATTATTTGACAATCCTAATCGATATGGAAGGACGTCATCATGACTATCCTGCTTGGCTGTTAGCGACCATGCGTGAATATGCTGAGGATACAGAAACGACTAGAGCAGTTCTCCAAGAACACGGTCACTTATTGTTAGTATCGGATGCCGTCCAAGAACTTCAAAAGGTTGAGTTAGTATGATTACTTTTCCCTTGCAATTTATCTTAGTTTTAATTGCAACTTTTTTAATTAGCTTAATTCTGACCCCTGTGGTCCGATTATTAGCTTTTAAACTTGATGCTGTAGACTATCCAAATGCTCGTCGCATCAATACAAAACCGATGCCGAGCGCAGGTGGTTTAGCTATCGTCACCTCTTTTACGATAGCGACATTGCTTTTGTTGCCCCTGATTACAAAAGGAAATGAACCTAGTATTTCCTATTTTTCCTACACTTTGCCAGTTGTGGTTGGTGGATGGATCATTGCCTTGACCGGGTTGGTTGATGACATTAAGGAATTATCCCCCCGCTTGAAGATGTTAGGAATCTTTTTAGGTGCTAGTCTCATCTGGGTCTTTACCGATTTTCGCTTGGATGATTTCAAGATTCCCTTCGGAGGTCCTTTGCTCCACTTTGATCCTTGGTTATCCTACATCTTAACAGTGATTTGGATTATCTCTATTACCAATGCAGTTAATCTAATTGATGGCTTGGACGGCTTGGTCAGTGGGGTTTCGATTATTTCTCTGGTAACGATGGGAATTGTCTCTCATTTTTTCCTACCAGTTCCTAATCTTTTTCTAACCATGACTATCTTTGTCTTGGTGATGGCCATTGCAGGTTTCTTTCCTTTTAATTATCACCCGGCTATCCTCTATTTGGGGGATACGGGAGCCTTGTTTATCGGTTTTATGATCTCGGTTCTCTCTCTTCAAGGATTGAAAAATGCGACAGCTGTTGCTGTAGTTACGCCGATGATTATTCTAGGTGTTCCAATTACGGATACCTTGCTAGCGATTGTTCGTCGAACCCTCTCTGGTCAGAAGTTCTATGCACCAGATCGGAATCACTTGCACCATCGCCTACTTTCTTTGGGCTTAACGCATCGCGGAACAGTCTTGGTCATCTATGGAATTTCGATGATTTTTGCTATGATTTCTCTTCTGTTGAATATCTCTACTCGTATTGGTGGTGTTCTGCTTGTTATTGGTTTGGTATTAGGGGTTGAGCTCTTAGCGGAATTGATTGGAGTCCTAGGCCCTCACCATAGTCCGCTCCTCAATTGCTTACGTTATATAGGAAATTCTGCCTATCGAGAGGAAGTTCGGCAGAATAGAAGTAAGAAGAGTAAATAAGAACGATTCTAAACACCAGAAAAGCCTTTTAGGCTTTTTTTTGTTATACTAGATAAGACAAAACTCTATAGAAGAAAGGAATACATATGTCAGTATTAGAGATTAAAGATCTTCATGTAGAAATTGAAGGCAAGGAAATTTTAAAAGGTGTGAACTTGACCCTTAAAACAGGAGAAATCGCAGCGATTATGGGTCCTAACGGAACAGGGAAATCAACTCTATCTGCAGCTATCATGGGGAATCCAAACTATGAAGTGACCAAGGGTGAAATTCTATTTGATGGAGTAAATATCCTTGAGTTGGAAGTGGATGAGCGTGCTCGCATGGGCCTTTTCTTGGCTATGCAATACCCGTCAGAAATTCCAGGAATTACCAATGCTGAATTCCTTCGTGCTGCCATGAATGCTGGAAAAGAAGAGGATGAAAAAATTTCTGTTCGTGATTTCATCACAAAATTGGATGAAAAAATGGAACTTCTCAATATGAAGGAAGAAATGGCAGAGCGTTACTTGAATGAAGGTTTCTCAGGTGGTGAGAAGAAGCGCAATGAAATTCTGCAATTGTTGATGTTGGAACCAAAGTTTGCCCTTCTTGATGAGATTGACTCTGGTTTGGATATCGATGCCCTTAAAGTAGTTTCCAAAGGGGTCAATGAAATGCGTGGCGAAGGTTTTGGTGCCATGATTATTACCCACTACCAACGTCTTTTAAACTATATTACTCCTGATGTGGTTCACGTGATGATGGAAGGTCGTGTCGTCCTTTCAGGTGGTCCTGAACTTGCTGTGCGTTTGGAACGTGAAGGATACGCGAAATTAGCAGAAGAGTTAGGTTACGACTACAAAGAAGAGCTCTAATCTTGTGTCCAAAACTGAACAGGATCTTTGAGGAGGAGTAAATGACCAAAGAAAATATCAAACTTTTTTCAGAAATGCATGCAGAGCCCCAATGGTTGCAGGACTTGCGCCAGAAGGCTTTTGATACGATTGATGACTTAGAACTACCCGTGATTGAACGTGTGAAATTTCATCGTTGGAATCTTGGGGATGGAAGGATAACAGAAAATGAGCCTCTCACTGCTGTGCCAGACTTCACGGCGATTGACAATCAATTAAAATTGGTTCAGCATGGTACCCATACAGTATTTGAACAAATTCCAGTTGACTTGGCTAACCAGGGAGTCATCTTTACAGATTTCCACTCAGCCTTGGAAGAAATTCCGGAGGTCGTAAAAGAATTTTTCATGTCATCCGTTAAATACGATGATGACAAGTTGGCAGCCTACCACACAGCTTATTTCAATAGTGGAGCTGTTCTCTATATTCCAGACAATGTAGAAATTGCGGAGCCAATCGAGGGTGTCTTCTACCAGGATAGTGATAGCGACGTGCCATTTAACAAGCACATCCTGATTATCGCTGGAAAAAACAGTAAGATGAGCTACCTAGAACGCTTAGAATCTCGCGGAGAGGGAAGTGCCAAAGCGATTGCCAATATCACGGTCGAAGTCATTGCCCGTTCGGGAGCGCAAGTGAAGTTTGCTGCGATTGATCGCCTTGGTGAGAATGTCACTGCCTACATTAGTCGTCGTGGGAAACTCGGCAAGGATGCCAGCATTGACTGGGCAATCGGTGTCATGAACGAAGGGAACGTCGTTGCTGACTTTGATAGTGATTTAATAGGAAAAGGTAGTCATGCAGACCTTAAGGTGGTTGCCCTATCTAGTGGACGTCAAGTGCAAGGGATTGATACCCGCGTAACTAACTACGGTTGCAACTCTATTGGAAATATCCTTCAACACGGAGTGATTTTAGAGAAAGGGACGCTTACCTTCAATGGGATTGGTCACATTATCAAAGGAGCTAAGGGAGCAGATGCCCAACAAGAAAGCCGTGTGTTGATGCTTTCCGATCAAGCTCGTTCAGATGCCAACCCAATTCTCTTGATCGATGAAAATGATGTGACTGCAGGTCATGCGGCTTCTATCGGTCAGGTGGATCCAGAAGATATGTACTATCTCATGAGTCGCGGCTTGGATCAGGCAACTGCCGAACGCCTAGTAGTTCGTGGTTTCCTTGGATCAGTTATCGTGGAGATTCCAGTCAAGGAAGTTCGTGATGAGATGATTGCGACCATCGAAGAGAAATTGTCAAAACGCTAAGGGGAAGTCGATGTTAGATGTAGAAGCGATTCGCAAGGATTTTCCGATTTTAGATCAGATTGTCAATGATGAGCCTTTGGTTTATCTGGATAATGCTGCGACGACACAAAAACCACTAACAGTTTTAGAAACAATCAATCACTACTATGAGCAGGATAATGCTAATGTTCATCGTGGTGTTCATACCTTGGCTGAGCGGGCGACAGCATCCTATGAAGCCGCACGTGAAACTATTCGTAAGTTCATTAATGCAGGGTCTACCAAAGAAGTGCTCTTTACCAGAGGTACGACGACCAGTCTTAATTGGGTAGCGCGCTTCGCTGAGGAAGTCCTAACAGTGGGAGACCAGGTCTTGATTTCTGTCATGGAGCACCATTCCAATATCATCCCTTGGCAGGAAGCTTGTCGTAAGACTGGAGCTGAGCTCATCTATGTCTATCTCAAGGATGGAGCCTTGGATATGGAAGATTTACGAGCAAAATTGACAGACAAGGTCAAATTTGTCTCGGTAGCTCACGCCTCAAATGTTCTGGGTGTAGTCAATCCGGTCAAGGAAATCACTCAAATGGCTCATGAAGTTGGAGCCATTATGGTGGTGGATGGTGCTCAGTCTACACCGCATATGAAGATTGATGTCCTGGACTTGGATGTGGATTTCTTTACCTTTTCAGGTCATAAGATGGCTGGACCAACTGGGATCGGTGTTCTTTATGGCAAAGAAAAGTATCTGGAGCAAATGTCACCGGTTGAATTTGGTGGTGAGATGATTGATTTTGTCTACGAGCAATCTGCTAGCTGGAAGGAATTGCCTTGGAAATTCGAGGCTGGAACTCCTAATATGGCAGGTGCCATTGGACTAGCTGCGGCGGTGGATTATCTAGAAAAGATTGGCATGGATGCGATTGAAGCCTATGAACAGGAATTGATAGAATACGTTTTTCCAAAATTACAGGCAATTGAAGGTTTGACCATTTACGGTTCACCAGATTTGGCCCAACGTTCAGGTGTCATTGCCTTTAACCTAGCTGATCTTCATCCTCACGATCTTGCAACTGCTCTGGATTATGAAGGTGTAGCAGTTAGAGCAGGCCACCACTGTGCGCAACCTTTACTCCAGTATTTGGAAGTTCCAGCAACAGCTCGCGCTAGTTTTTATATCTACAATACCAAGGCAGATTGCGATAAGTTAGTCGATGCTTTACTAAAGACAAAGGAGTTTTTCAATGGCACTTTCTAAACTAGATAGCCTTTATATGGCAGTGGTAGCAGACCATTCGAAACATCCTCACCATCAAGGAAAGTTAGAAGATGCTGAGCAAATCAGTCTCAATAATCCGACTTGCGGGGACGTGATTAATCTCTCTGTTAAGTTTGATGCAGAGGATCGCTTGGAAGATATCGCTTTTCTTAACTCTGGCTGTACCATTTCAACAGCCTCTGCCAGTATGATGACGGATGCTGTTTTGGGAAAAACTAAGAAAGAAGTCTTAGAACTTGCGACCATCTTTTCTGAAATGGTGCAAGGACAAAAAGATGAGCGTCAAGACCAACTTGGAGATGCGGCCTTCTTATCTGGTGTAGCTAAATTTCCGCAACGAATCAAGTGTGCGACCCTAGCTTGGAATGCTCTGAAAAAAACAATTGAAAATCAAGAAGAAAAATAAGACTAGTTTTGTCAGTCTTATTAATGTAAAGAATGAAGAATGAAAGAAAGGGAATTATGGCTGAAGAAAGAGTAGAACCAAAACCAATTGACCTTGGTGAATACAAATTTGGTTTCCATGATGATGTGGAGCCCATCCTATCGACAGGAAAAGGATTGAACGAAGGTGTCATTCGTGAACTATCTGCTGCCAAGGGCGAACCAGAGTGGATGTTAGAATTTCGATTGAAATCTTACGAAACATTTAAAAAAATGCCCATGCAAACCTGGGGAGCGGACTTGTCAGAGATTGATTTTGATGACTTGATCTACTACCAAAAACCATCAGATAAACCAGCCCGTACTTGGGATGAAGTGCCTGAAAAAATTAAGGAAACGTTTGAACGGATTGGTATCCCAGAAGCTGAACGTGCTTACTTGGCCGGAGCAGCTGCTCAGTATGAGTCTGAAGTGGTTTACCATAACATGAAGGAGGAATTCCAAAAGCTCGGAATCATTTTTACGGACACAGATTCAGCTTTGAAGGAATACCCAGACTTGTTTAAACAATACTTTGCTAAATTGGTACCTCCAACAGATAATAAGTTGGCAGCCCTCAACTCAGCTGTTTGGTCAGGTGGAACCTTTATCTATGTACCGAAGGGTGTAAAGGTTGATGTTCCTTTGCAGACCTACTTCCGGATTAACAATGAGAATACAGGTCAGTTTGAACGGACTTTGATTATTGTGGATGAAGGCGCTAGCGTCCACTATGTAGAAGGATGTACAGCACCGACTTATTCAAGCAACAGCTTGCATGCGGCCATTGTCGAAATTTTTGCCTTGGATGGCGCTTATATGCGCTACACGACCATCCAAAACTGGTCAGACAATGTCTATAACTTGGTAACCAAACGTGCTAAGGCTCAAAAGGATGCGACAGTTGAATGGATCGATGGAAACCTCGGTGCCAAAACGACCATGAAATACCCATCTGTATATCTAGATGGAGAAGGGGCGCGTGGGACCATGCTTTCTATCGCCTTTGCCAATGCTGGACAACACCAAGACACTGGTGCTAAAATGATCCACAATGCTCCACATACCAGTTCTTCAATCGTCTCAAAATCCATCGCTAAAGGTGGAGGAAAGGTTGACTACCGTGGACAAGTGACCTTCAATAAAGATTCAGCAAAATCAGTCAGTCACATCGAGTGTGATACCATTATCATGGATGACTTATCTGCGTCTGACACCATTCCATTTAATGAAATTCACAATTCACAAGTCGCATTAGAGCACGAAGCTAAGGTCTCAAAAATTTCTGAGGAACAGTTGTATTACCTCATGAGCCGAGGCTTGTCAGAATCTGAGGCAACTGAAATGATCGTCATGGGATTTGTAGAGCCCTTTACTAAAGAACTTCCAATGGAATATGCAGTTGAACTGAATCGATTGATTAGCTACGAAATGGAAGGATCTGTCGGTTAAGGGGATAAAAGGAGAAGCAAATGGGATTCTTTAAAAAATTATTTGCTAATCTTGAAAAAGCGAATAAGGGCGAAATTCCTGCAGAAGAAATTATTCCGCCATTTACAAACAATCTAGCCGAAGAAGCAGATGATAATTGGAGACAAATGGAACAAAATCTCTTGATCAATGCTGTGAAGGCTGTTGGCGGTCCTGACAAAGCGGATCGTGCCTTTATGCTAGTGAATTTTAAACCAGGTCAAGAAACATTTGATTTATATTATCAAGTCGATGGGAAATTGATTTCTTGGCAAGAATTGGATCTAGCACTTGTGGAAAAAATCCGTCTTCAATTATTGCCGCAAGCACCAGCTGTAGCCCGTGCAGTAAATGAAAACTACGAAGAGGCAAATGTGCCAGTAATGGAGTATGCTATGCTTCAATTAGAAACAGCAACCATGGCTTGGTTTGGTCGGAAACTCACGACAGCTTCTAGAGAAGCCAGCCTATCCTTTGAAGAATTGGTAGCAGGTTGGCGTGCGGTGATTGAAGAAGAGATCCAGACTCATCCAATAGACAGTGACACTGCTTTTCCTTATTTCGAAGTTCAATAAATGTTCTATTGGCTGATTCAAATAAACAAAAAAGAGGGTGACCTCTTTTTTGTTTATTTGAATCTATAACTTTTCATTGACATAACGAACAAATTGATTCCACCAAACTTTCAAAAAGAAACTTTTTGAGATATTTTCCCCGCTTACCATTTCCATGCTAGGAGATTTTCCTTCTATATATCCCTTTCCTATAGGTTCTGGATCAGTATAGGTAAGAGTTCCGACGGAAGTCCCTGCTTTAACAGGGGCTTTGAAAGAAGATCGGCTCTTTTTAAAGGAGACTTTAGCTTCCACTTGGCTTCCTTGTCGCTCAATCACGATAAAATCATCCTTCGCGACGGCCTTGGTGGTTGAATGTTGGCCATCTAATACGGGAGCTTTACTATCGTTGTAACTGTCTCCTTTATTAACAACAAGAGTGGCTACGAAGTTTTGGGCAACGTAGTTCATGAGATTAGCAGTTGCTACAAAACGTGCATAAGGATCTCCGTCAATAGCCTCAACTCCAATGACAACGGTGATCATTCGAATCCCATTTTGGTTAGTGGATGCGACAAATGACATTCCTCCCTTTTCAGAATTCCCAGTTTTTAAACCATCTACCCCAGCTCTGTAATTCGGCATGTTTTCTAACATATAGTTGCTACTTTCCAGCTGAATCCCTGCAAATTGGGCATGAGATAGAGAGGTTAATTTGGTGATATCAGGATAGTCTTCTAGGAGGTGTTTTGCAATGACGGCTACATCATAGGCACTTAGTTTATTCTCTCGATTCTTTTTGTTATTTTCTTCCTCACCTTCACCCTCGGTAAAGGACTCATTGAGTCCGCTTGCGTTGACAATTTTTGCATCCGTAATTCCCCACTCTTTGAGCTTTTTTTTCATTAAGAGAACAAATTTTTCTTCACTGCCAGCAATTTTTTCTGCCAGGGCAATGGCAGCGCTATTCGCATTAGAAACTACTAAGGCAGTCAGTAATTCTTTTACTTTGTAGTTCCGAGCTTCCATAGGGACGTTGCTAATTCCCTCAATGAGGGTGAGTTGGTAGGCTTTATCAGAAATTGCGACGTTATCATTTAGAGAGATTTTTCCTTTTTGAATTGCCTCATAAACAAGATAGATGGTCAGAAGATTGCTGATTCCTCCGACTTCTTTTTTTACATCACTGTTTTTTTCGTAGAGAATTTTCCCTGTTGTCGCATCAATGGCAATAGCCTCTTGAGCACCGACATCAAATGTGTCGGCGAATACGGGAGAGACAATTGTGAGTGAAAAGGTTAAACAAAGAAGTAAACTAATTATTTTTTTCACGATGGCTTCCTTTTTGTTTTATTCCTTTCTATTGTATCATAAAGAATGCTAGTGTTTGTAAAACAATAGTGTTCAAATCTATTATTTTAAAGGAAGTTATTTTCAGGGAGAGGGGGCATTCGAAAGATGGTTGGTAAAAATGACAGAAATAGTGTATAATGGTAGAAAACCTAACATAAGGAGATGGAGATGAAAGCGAAAAAACGTATTATTCTTGCGGGAGTTTCTATGGCTAGTGCTTTGCTTTTAGCAGCTTGTGGTGGCGGAACCAGCAATCAATCAACTTATTCTTTTATTTATTCAACAGATCCAAATACCTTGGACTACATTGCTTCTACTCGAACGACTACATCTGATATTACAAGCAATTTAGTAGATGGCTTATTAGAAAATGACAAGTACGGAAATTTTGTACCAAGTTTAGCAGAAGATTGGACGGTCTCTGAAGATGGCTTGGTTTATACCTATAAATTACGCAAAGATGCAAAATGGTATACCAGTGAAGGAGAAGAATATGGAGCTGTTACAGCTCACGATTTCGTAACAGGGGTTAAACACGCTGTTGAAGTGAAGTCGGAAGGGCTTTTCTTGATTCAAAATTCAATCAAGGGCTTAGATGCTTATGCAAAGGGGGAAACTAAAGACTTCGATACAGTGGGTGTCAAAGCTCTAGATGATTACACGGTTCAATATACCTTGGAACGTCCAGAAAGCTTTTGGAATTCCAAGACCACATCAGGTGTTCTCTTCCCTGTGAATGCTGACTTTCTCAAAGCTCAAGGAAAAGATTTCGGTTCTTTAAAACCAAGTAGTATCTTGTATAATGGTCCTTATTATTTGAAGAATTTAACTTCTAAATCTGAAATCGAACTGGTTAAAAATAAAGACTACTACGATGAGAAGAATGTCCATGTCGATAATGTAAAATTGACCTATAGTGATGGATCAGATCCAGAATCAATTATTAAGAAATTTGAAAAAGGACAATATTCCTTTGCCTCAGTTATGCCAAATAGCTCAACTTATAAGAGTGTGAAAAAACAATTTGGCGATAATATTGTCTATGGTATCCAATACGGAACTACCTATTACTTAGGTTTCAACATTGATCGTCAGAAATATGAGCATACTGCTAAAACAACAGATGCTCAAAAATCATCGACTAAACAAGCTATCTTGAATAAAGACTTCCGTCAAGCCATTAACTTTGCATTTGATCGTTTGGCCTATGCTGCTCAAACTTCAGGTGAGGATGCGGCGAGTAAGATTCTTCGTAACACCCTAGTTCCTCCAACTTTTGTTCAAGTGAATGGAGAAGAATTTGGTAAAGTTGTTGAAAAACAATTAGTTTCTTATGGAGATGAGTGGAAGGATACCAATTTAGACGACGCCCAAACAACCCTTTATAATGCAGAAAAAGCCAAGGCGGAGTTTGCAAAAGCGAAAGAACAACTTCAAAAACAAGGAGTTCAGTTCCCAATTCATTTAGATTATGTCGTTAGTCAGACGGACAACAGTCAAGTGCAACAAGCTAGTTCCTTCAAGCAATCCGTAGAAGCTGTCTTGGGAGCTGATAATGTTGTGGTGGATATCCAAAAATTATCCGATGACGATTTTAATAATATCACTTATTTCACTGATACAGCCGCGGATAAGGATTATGATTTAGCTGGAGGAGGTTGGGTTCCAGACTACCAAGACCCATCTACCTATTTAGAAAGTCTTAGTCCAGTAAATGGATCGATTGTCTATTACCTTGGAGTGGATGCTGGATCGGCTAGTCCTTCAATTGCAGCCGTTGACTTTGGTAAGTATGGTGATCTCTTGAAAGATGCAGATGCAGAGGTATTGGATCAGGCAAAACGTTACGAAAAATATGCAGTAGCTCAAGCTTGGTTGACAGATAGTTCTCTTATTTTACCAACTGTTTCAAATGGTGGAACTCCGATGCTTCAACGAACAGTTCCATATACTCGTGCAGCTTCATGGGTTGGAACCAAAGGTTCAGGGACCAACTACAAATACTTGGAGCTAACAAAAGATGTTATCAAGGCCAAAGACTATGAAGCAAGCAAAGAAAAGTGGTTGAAAGAAAAGGCTGAGTCTAATCAAAAAGCTCAAGAAGAGTTAAAAAACCACATTGAAAAGCAGAAATAAGTATCTGATAATCTAAACTGAAACTAGGAATAGGAAGAAAATAATTTTTAACAGAAGAGAAGGAAAGTGGAGTTTTTAGGGCTAGAAGTAGCCTAAGCTCCACCTTTTTCCGACTGTTTGAATTGATACTATCTAAGCAAATATTCTGAAAATTTAGTTTACTTTTTTCACCACTTATGCTATAATTTTAACTAAATTCAATTAAAATGGAGACCTACAAATGAAAAAAAGTAAAGTGTTTGCACTTGCGGGTGTATCATTACTAGCAGCAACTTTCCTTGCAGCATGTTCTGGATCAAAAGAAAGCAAGTCTGCATCAGGCGAAGATAAAACGTATGGCTATGTTTATAATGACGATCCAATAACTTTGGATTATACGGTATCTTCAAAAGCTTCGGTTCATGATATTACTACAAACGGTGTAGATGGTTTGTTGGAAAACGACAAATACGGGAACCTTGTTCCATCTATCGCAGAAGATTGGTCTGTTTCTAAAGACGGCTTGACTTATACCTATAAGATCCGTAAGGGAGTTAAATGGTATGATGCTGATGGTGAGGAGCATGGTGAAGTAACAGCTCATGACTTCGTTACTGGATTGAAGCATGCAGCAGACAAAAAGTCAGAAACTCTTCCTTTGGTTCAAGATTCTGTCAAGGGCTTGAAAGACTATGTGGATGGAAAAATCACTGATTTTTCTCAAGTTGGGGTAAAAGCAGTAGATGATTACACACTTGAGTATACCTTGAATCAACCTGAAACTTTCTGGAATTCTAAAACAACCAATGGTGTTCTCATGCCAGTTAACGGTGAATTCTTGAAGAGTAAGGGGGATGATTTTGGTCAACCAGGTGATGTAAAATCGATCCTTTATAACGGACCATTCCTTCTTAAATCTATCACTTCTAAATCAGAGATTACCTTTGAGAAGAATGAAAACTATTGGGATAAAGACAACGTTCACATTAGCAAGATTAAGTTGTCTTATTACGATGGGTCAGACCAGGATTCTTTAGCGCGTGCCTTTAGCGATGGATCATATACCACAGCGCGTCTCTTCCCAGCTAGCTCGAATTTTGCGTCTGTTGAAGCAAAATACAAAGATAATATCTACAACACACAACCTGGTTCTGGTGTAGCAGTCTTTGGTTTCAATATTGACCGTCAAGCTTACAACCATACTTCTAAAACATCAGATGAACAAAAATCATCTACTAAGAAAGCCATCTTAAACAAAAACTTCCGTCAAGCTATCACCTTTGCCTTGAACCGTGAGAACTACTCAGCACAAGTCAATGGTAAAGAATATGCTAAGGCAGCTATTCGTAACATTTACACAGCTCCTGCATTTGTTCAAGTAAATGGTAAAGACTTTGGTGATGTAGTAGCAGACAAGCTACAAACTTATGGAGATCAATGGAGCGGTGTGAATCTTGCAGACGGTCAAAATGGACTCTATAGCAAGGAAAAAGCAAAAGCTCAGTTTGAAAAAGCAAAAGCGGAACTCCAAAAAGAAGGTGTTCAATTCCCAATCCACTTGGATGTTCCGGTTGCACAAAACTCAACAAACTTTGTGTCACGGATGCAATCCTTCAAGCAATCAGTTGAAGATACGCTTGGAAAAGAAAATGTTGTGGTAGATCTTCAGATGATGGACCAAGATGCAGTCTTGAATATCACACTTAACGTGCCATCTGCAGCGGATGCTGACTGGGACCTTCAAGGACTTGTGGGATGGAATCCAGACTATGATGACCCATCTACTTACCTTGATACCTTGCAACCATCTTCTCCAGACCAAACCAAGACTTACCTTGGATTTGCTGGTGGTGTAGATAATGCTTCTGCTAAAGCAGTTGGTTTAGATGAATATGCTAAGTTGCTTGACGATGCAGAAAAAGAAACCCTAGACGTAGTGACGCGTTATGAAAAATTTGCAGCAGCGCAAGCTTGGTTAACAGATAGCGCATTGGTAATTCCAACTATGACAAGCTCTGGTGCAGCTACAGTAGTTTCAAAAGTGGTTCCATTCTCTGGACCTTCCTCACAAACAGGTAATAAAGGATCAATGTATTTCAAATATCTAGAAGTCCAAGATGAACCTGTCACTAAAAAACAATATGACGAAGCACGTGAAAAATGGTTGAAAGAAAAAGCTGAATCAAATAAGAAAGCTCAGCAAGATCTTGAAAAACACGTCAAATAATAACCTTCATCAGAACTTTCTCTAATAGGGGGGAAAGTTCTTTTGAACATTAAAGGAACGGAATATGAAAAAATATATATTTATGCGTATTTTACGTTCGTTGGTGTCGATTTTCCTTGTAACGACATTGACCTACACGATTATTTATACGCTGACCCCAAGAAATTTAATTTTCAAAAACGACCCTAACTACAATAAGATTGCGAAAACAAAAGACTCTAAAATCAATTATGAAAATACAGTCTATGATCGCATGGGGTATATAGAATATCTTGATTCAAAATCTTTGAAAGAAAAAGCAAGCAAGGAAGACTCATCAGTAACAGTAGATCCTACCAAAGAAAACGAAAAAATCTACAAAAAGTACATTTCTAGTCTTGGAAATGGCTGGGTGTTGAAACGTTTCCCTGAAAACAAGGGTTTCTACGCAACTCGTGAAGTTCCTGTTTTTGAACGTGTCATTGGATTTTATGGTAATTTGATTCAAATTGACCATCCAAATGTGGTCAAAGATGCTTCAAATCCAAAACTTGAGCGTTATATTCGAATTGAAAATGATCCTGCTATTGGTTGGTCAGTAGTTGGTTCAGGGACTAAGCATAAATATCTATTGTACTTCAATGGTCAATTCCCGTTCATTCATCAAAATTTTGTATCGTTAAACCTGGGTGAATCATATCCAACTTATTCAAATACACCAGTTCTTCAAGTTATTACCCAAGGACAAGGTACGACTAAGAAGAGTGAAGTAAACTTCCCAACAGGGAAAAAAGAGTCTTCTATCAATATCTACTCACGTACATACAAATCACCAAGCAAGGCAGATGCTCAAGATATCGCCCGCTTTGGTGAAGGCGATGCCTATACAGCAACTTTGAGTAATTATGAAAATCCATCTATGATTGTCAGCTCAGCCATTATCGGTTTGATCGGGATTGCGATTGCCTACTTGATTGCTATTCCTTTAGGATCTTATATGGCTTTGTTGAAGAATACTTGGTTTGATAGTGCATCTACGGCAACTTTAACATTTATGATGTCATTGCCAACGATTGCTTTGGTCTACATCGTTCGCTTGGCGGGCTCTTCTATCGGCTTACCGGATTCCTTCCCAGTGTTAGGGGCTCAGGATTGGCGCTCTTATGTACTGCCTTCTTTGATTTTGGGCCTTTTGAGTGCACCAGGATTGGCAGTTTGGATTCGCCGTTACATGATTGACTTGCATTCTCAAGACTTTGTCCGTTTTGCACGTGCCAAAGGGCTTTCTGAGAAAGAAATTTCACGCAAGCATATTTTCAAAAACGCCATGGTTCCGATCGTTACAGGGATTCCTGTTCAATTGGTCTTGGTTATCTCAGGAGCTACCTTGACAGAAACTGT
Organism: Streptococcus rubneri; assembly: GCF_004785935.1. Taxonomy (GTDB): domain Bacteria; phylum Bacillota; class Bacilli; order Lactobacillales; family Streptococcaceae; genus Streptococcus; species Streptococcus rubneri. The sequence goes on from NZ_SRRP01000002.1 coordinate 247,151, forward strand.
CTTTGCCTTCCCTGGTATGGGTAAAATGTTGATTGATTCCATCAAGGCATCGAATAATACCATGGTGGTGGGTCTTGTCTTCATCTTTACTGTTCTTGCTGTATTTGGAGCAATGGCTGGTGACATTCTCATGGTTATGGTAGACCCTCGTATCAAATTGACAACTAAGAAAGGAGGCAAATAATGTCTACAATCGATAAAAAGAAATTCCAATTTGTTGAACGTGACGACTTTGCCTCTGAAACAATTGATGCGCCGTCGTACTCCTACTGGAAATCGGTATTTCGCCAATTTTTCAAAAAGAAATCAACCATTTTCATGTTAGCAGTCTTGGTGGGAATTCTCTTGATGAGTTTTGTTTATCCAATGTTTTCAAACTTTGATTACAATGATGTAAGTAAAGTAAATGATTTCACTGCTCGTTTGAATCCCCCAAGTGCCAAAGCTTTCTTTGGTACAGATAACAATGGTAAATCCTTGTTTGATGGAGTTTGGTTTGGTGCCCGCAATTCGATTATCATCTCTTTTATTGCTACCCTGATCAACGTTGTAATTGGTGTAGTGATTGGTGGGATTTGGGGTGTGTCAAAATCAATCGACCGCTTCATGATGGAAGTTTATAACGTTATTTCAAACGTTCCATTCATGTTGATTGTTATTGTCTTGACTTACTCAATCGGTGCTGGTTTCTGGAACTTGATTTTGGCGATGACGGTAACAGGATGGATTGGGATTGCTTATTCTATCCGTGTCCAAATTATGCGTTACCGTGATTTAGAGTACAACTTGGCCAGCCGTACTTTGGGGACTCCAACTCTAAAAATCGTGACAAAAAACATTTTGCCGCAGTTGGTATCTGTTATTGTGACGACAACAACTCAATTGTTGCCAGCCTTTATTTCAACTGAGGCCTTCCTTTCCTTCTTTGGATTGGGATTGCCAATTACAGTTCCAAGTTTAGGTCGTCTGATTTCAGACTACTCACAAAACGTAACAACCAATGCGTATCTTTTCTGGATTCCATTGACAGTTTTAGTCTTGGTATCCTTGTCATTCTATATCGTTGGACAAAACCTTGCAGATGCCAGCGATCCACGTACACATAGATAGGAGGAGTAGGTATGACAAATGATAAAAATGTAATCTTATCTGCTCGCGATATCGTAGTAGAATTTGATGTTCGGGATCGTGTCTTGACAGCTATTCGCAATGTCTCTTTGGACCTTGTTGAAGGTGAGGTCATGGCACTTGTTGGTGAATCAGGTTCAGGTAAATCTGTTTTGACAAAAACCTTCACAGGAATGTTAGAAGACAACGGACGAATTGCCAATGGTAGCATTAATTATCGTGGGCAAGAATTAACAGAACTCAAGTCAAACAAAGACTGGGAAGATATCCGCGGTGCAAAAATTGCAACAATCTTCCAAGATCCAATGACCAGTTTAGACCCGATTAATACAATCGGATCACAAATTACGGAAGTTATTATTAAACACCAAGGTAAGAGTGCCAAAGAAGCCAGAGAAATGGCCATTGATTATATGGAAAAGGTTGGAATCCCAGAAGCGGAACGTCGCTTTGATGAATATCCTTTCCAATATTCAGGTGGGATGCGCCAACGGATCGTTATTGCTATTGCGCTTGCTTGTCGTCCTGATATCTTGATCTGTGATGAGCCTACAACGGCCCTTGACGTAACCATCCAAGCCCAAATCATCGACTTATTGAAATCATTGCAAAAAGAATATAACTTTACAACAATCTTTATTACCCACGACTTAGGTGTGGTAGCAAGTATTGCAGATAAGGTTGCCGTAATGTATGCTGGTGAAATTGTAGAATTTGGTAAAGTAGAAGAAATCTTCTACGATCCAAGACATCCTTATACATGGAGTCTCCTTTCAAGTTTGCCACAATTGTCTACCTCAAAAGGTGATTTATATTCTATCCCAGGGACTCCTCCATCATTGTATTCATCAGTAAAAGGTGATGCCTTTGCTTTGCGCTCTGACTATGCCATGCAAATTGATTTCGAGGAACACCCACCAGTCTTCAATGTTTCGGATACACATTGGGCTAAAACGTGGCTCTTGCATGAAGATGCACCAAAAGTAAACAAACCTGAAATCATTGATAATCTTCATGAAAAGATTAGTGCGAAGATGGGATTCACTACAATCAAGGACTAGGAGAAGGAAATGACAGAAAAATTAATAGAAGTTAAAGATCTAGAAATTTCCTTCGGTGAAGGAAGTAAAAAATTTGTAGCTGTAAAGAATGCAAATTTTTTCATCAATAAAGGTGAAACATTCTCTCTTGTTGGTGAGTCAGGTAGTGGGAAGACGACGATTGGTCGTGCAATCATTGGTTTGAATGACACTAGTGCAGGTGATATTCTATATAATGGTAAAAAGATCAATGGGAAGCAATCTCGCAAGGATGAAAATGAATTAATCCGTAAGATTCAAATGATCTTCCAAGACCCGGCAGCGAGTTTGAATGAACGTGCAACAGTCGACTACATAATTTCAGAAGGTTTGTACAATTATCACCTATTCGAAAATGAAGAAGACCGAGTACGTAAAGTAAAAGAGATTATGCATGAAGTGGGGCTTTTAGCAGAGCATTTGACTCGTTATCCTCATGAATTCTCTGGTGGACAACGCCAGCGGATTGGAATTGCTCGTGCCTTAGTCATGGAACCTGAATTCGTCATCGCCGATGAACCAATTTCAGCTTTGGATGTTTCAGTGCGTGCTCAAGTCCTAAACTTGTTGAAGAAATTCCAGAAAGAATTAGGTCTGACCTATCTATTTATTGCCCATGACCTTTCAGTTGTGCGCTTTATCTCAGATCGGATTGCCGTTATCTATAAGGGAGTTATTGTAGAGGTAGCTGAAACGGAAGAATTGTTCAACAATCCAATCCATCCTTATACACAATCTCTCCTGTCTGCAGTTCCTATTCCAGATCCAATTCTAGAACGCAAAAAAGTTCTGAAAGTTTATGATCCTGATCAGCATGATTATTCAACCGACAAACCAGAAATGGTTGAAATCAAGCCTGGACATTACGTTTGGGCAAATAAAGCAGAACAGAAAAAATATAAAGAACTTGTATAATTATAAGAAAACGAGAAGAATACGCTTCTCGTTTTCTATTTTTAAAAAAAGAAAAACTTTTTTTAAAAAAATAGAAAAAAGTTATTGACAAGACGAGTGATGCGTGATATACTAATATAGTTGTCGCGCGAGAGCGACAAAGACCTTTGAAAACTGAACAAGACGAACCAATGTGCAGGGCACTATAACTAAGGTTATAGTACTGAACAATGAAAAAAACAATAAATCTGTCAGTGACAGAATGAGTTTAGACAAACAATTATTTTAATGAGAGTTTGATCCTGGCTCAGGATGAACGCTGGCGGCGTGCCTAATACATGCAAGTAGAACGCTGAAGGAAGGAGCTTGCTCTTTCCGGATGAGTTGCGAACGGGTGAGTAACGCGTAGGTAACCTGCCTGGTAGCGGGGGATAACTATTGGAAACGATAGCTAATACCGCATAACAGTAGATGTTGCATGACATTTACTTGAAAGGTGCAAATGCACCACTACCAGATGGACCTGCGTTGTATTAGCTAGTTGGTGAGGTAACGGCTCACCAAGGCGACGATACATAGCCGACCTGAGAGGGTGATCGGCCACACTGGGACTGAGACACGGCCCAGACTCCTACGGGAGGCAGCAGTAGGGAATCTTCGGCAATGGACGGAAGTCTGACCGAGCAACGCCGCGTGAGTGAAGAAGGTTTTCGGATCGTAAAGCTCTGTTGTAAGAGAAGAACGAGTGTGAGAGTGGAAAGTTCACACTGTGACGGTATCTTACCAGAAAGGGACGGCTAACTACGTGCCAGCAGCCGCGGTAATACGTAGGTCCCGAGCGTTATCCGGATTTATTGGGCGTAAAGCGAGCGCAGGCGGTTAGATAAGTCTGAAGTTAAAGGCTGTGGCTTAACCATAGTACGCTTTGGAAACTGTTTAACTTGAGTGCAGAAGGGGAGAGTGGAATTCCATGTGTAGCGGTGAAATGCGTAGATATATGGAGGAACACCGGTGGCGAAAGCGGCTCTCTGGTCTGTAACTGACGCTGAGGCTCGAAAGCGTGGGGAGCAAACAGGATTAGATACCCTGGTAGTCCACGCCGTAAACGATGAGTGCTAGGTGTTGGGTCCTTTCCGGGACTCAGTGCCGCAGCTAACGCATTAAGCACTCCGCCTGGGGAGTACGACCGCAAGGTTGAAACTCAAAGGAATTGACGGGGGCCCGCACAAGCGGTGGAGCATGTGGTTTAATTCGAAGCAACGCGAAGAACCTTACCAGGTCTTGACATCCCTCTGACCGCTCTAGAGATAGAGCTTTCCTTCGGGACAGAGGTGACAGGTGGTGCATGGTTGTCGTCAGCTCGTGTCGTGAGATGTTGGGTTAAGTCCCGCAACGAGCGCAACCCCTATTGTTAGTTGCCATCATTTAGTTGGGCACTCTAGCGAGACTGCCGGTAATAAACCGGAGGAAGGTGGGGATGACGTCAAATCATCATGCCCCTTATGACCTGGGCTACACACGTGCTACAATGGCTGGTACAACGAGTCGCAAGTCGGTGACGGCAAGCTAATCTCTTAAAGCCAGTCTCAGTTCGGATTGTAGGCTGCAACTCGCCTACATGAAGTCGGAATCGCTAGTAATCGCGGATCAGCACGCCGCGGTGAATACGTTCCCGGGCCTTGTACACACCGCCCGTCACACCACGAGAGTTTGTAACACCCGAAGTCGGTGAGGTAACCTTTTAGGAGCCAGCCGCCTAAGGTGGGATAGATGATTGGGGTGAAGTCGTAACAAGGTAGCCGTATCGGAAGGTGCGGCTGGATCACCTCCTTTCTAAGGATAAGGAAACCTGCACGTTCGTCATGTTTAGTTTTGAGAGGTCTTGTGGGGCCTTAGCTCAGCTGGGAGAGCGCCTGCTTTGCACGCAGGAGGTCAGCGGTTCGATCCCGCTAGGCTCCATTGGTGAGAGATCACCAAGGATGAACATTGAAAATTGAATATCTATATCAAATAGTAACAAGAAAATAAACCGAAAACGCTGTGAATATTTAATGAGTTTTCTAATTTAGAAAAAATTAGGTTAATAAGGTTAAGTTAATAAGGGCGCACGGTGGATGCCTTGGCACTAGGAGCCGAAGAAGGACGTGACAAACGACGAAATGCCTCGGGGAGCTGTAAGTAAGCTTAGATCCGGGGGTGTCCGAATGGGGGAACCCAGCAGGTAATGCCTGTTACCCATATCTGTTAAGGATATGAGGAGGAAGACGCAGTGAACTGAAACATCTAAGTAGCTGCAGGAAGAGAAAGCAAAAGCGATTGCCTTAGTAGCGGCGAGCGAAACGGCAGGAGGGCAAACCGAAGAGTTTACTCTTCGGGGTTGTAGGACTGCGATGTGGACTTAAAGATTATAGAAGAACTACCTGGGAAGGTAGGCCAAAGAGAGTAACAGCCTCGTATTTAAAATAGTCTTTATACCTAGCAGTATCCTGAGTACGGCGAGACACGTGGAATCTCGTCGGAATCTGGGAGGACCATCTCCCAACCCTAAATACTCCCTAGTGACCGATAGTGAACCAGTACCGTGAGGGAAAGGTGAAAAGCACCCCGGGAGGGGAGTGAAATAGAACCTGAAACCGTGTGCCTACAACAAGTTCGAGCCCGTTAATGGGTGAGAGCGTGCCTTTTGTAGAATGAACCGGCGAGTTACGATATGATGCGAGGTTAAGTTGAAGAGACGGAGCCGTAGGGAAACCGAGTCTGAATAGGGCGTTTTAGTATTATGTCGTAGACCCGAAACCATGTGACCTACCCATGAGCAGGTTGAAGGTGCGGTAAAACGCACTGGAGGACCGAACCAGGGCACGTTGAAAAGTGCTTGGATGACTTGTGGGTAGCGGAGAAATTCCAAACGAACTTGGAGATAGCTGGTTCTCTCCGAAATAGCTTTAGGGCTAGCGTCGACATTAAGATTCTTGGAGGTAGAGCACTGTTTGGGTGAGGGGTCCATCCCGGATTACCAATCTCAGATAAACTCCGAATGCCAATGAATTATGGTCGGCAGTCAGACTGCGAGTGCTAAGATCCGTAGTCGAAAGGGAAACAGCCCAGACCACCAGCTAAGGTCCCAAAATAATTGTTAAGTGGAAAAGGATGTGGGGTTGCACAGACAACTAGGATGTTAGCTTAGAAGCAGCTATTCATTCAAAGAGTGCGTAATAGCTCACTAGTCGAGTGACCCTGCGCCGAAAATGTACCGGGGCTAAAACAATTTACCGAAGCTGTGGATACCTTTTATAGGTATGGTAGGAGAGCGTTCTATGTGTGAAGAAGGTATACCGTGAGGAGTGCTGGAACGCATAGAAGTGAGAATGCCGGTATGAGTAGCGAAAGACAGGTGAGAATCCTGTCCACCGTAAGACTAAGGTTTCCAGGGGAAGGCTCGTCCGCCCTGGGTTAGTCGGGACCTAAGGAGAGACCGAAAGGTGTATCCGATGGACAACAGGTTGATATTCCTGTACTAGAGTATGTAGTGATGGAGGGACGCAGTAGGCTAACTAAAGCGTGCGATTGGAAGTGCACGTCTAAGCAGTGAGGTGTGAATTGAGTTAAATGCTTAGTTCTATAACATTGAGCTGTGATGGGGAGCGAAGTTTAGTAGCGAAGTTAGTGATGTCACACTGCCAAGAAAAGCTTCTAGCGTTAAACATACTCTACCCGTACCGCAAACCGACACAGGTAGTCGAGGCGAGTAGCCTCAGGTGAGCGAGAGAACTCTCGTTAAGGAACTCGGCAAAATGACCCCGTAACTTCGGGAGAAGGGGTGCTGACTGATGTCAGCCGCAGTGAATAGGCCCAAGCAACTGTTTATCAAAAACACAGCTCTCTGCTAAATCGTAAGATGATGTATAGGGGGTGACGCCTGCCCGGTGCTGGAAGGTTAAGAGGAGTGCTTAGGCGTAATGCGAAGGTATGAATTGAAGCCCCAGTAAACGGCGGCCGTAACTATAACGGTCCTAAGGTAGCGAAATTCCTTGTCGGGTAAGTTCCGACCCGCACGAAAGGCGTAATGATTTGGGCACTGTCTCAACGAGAGACTCGGTGAAATTTTAGTACCTGTGAAGATGCAGGTTACCCGCGACAGGACGGAAAGACCCCATGGAGCTTTACTGCAGTTTGATATTGAGTGTCTGTGCCACATGTACAGGATAGGTAGGAGCCATAGAGATCGGGACGCCAGTTTCGATGGAGGCGTTGTTGGGATACTACCCTTGTGTTATGGCCACTCTAACCCGGATAGGTGATCCCTATCGGAGACAGTGTCTGACGGGCAGTTTGACTGGGGCGGTCGCCTCCTAAAAGGTAACGGAGGCGCCCAAAGGTTCCCTCAGAATGGTTGGAAATCATTCGCAGAGTGTAAAGGTATAAGGGAGCTTGACTGCGAGAGCTACAACTCGAGCAGGGACGAAAGTCGGGCTTAGTGATCCGGTGGTTCCGTATGGAAGGGCCATCGCTCAACGGATAAAAGCTACCCTGGGGATAACAGGCTTATCTCCCCCAAGAGTTCACATCGACGGGGAGGTTTGGCACCTCGATGTCGGCTCGTCGCATCCTGGGGCTGTAGTCGGTCCCAAGGGTTGGGCTGTTCGCCCATTAAAGCGGCACGCGAGCTGGGTTCAGAACGTCGTGAGACAGTTCGGTCCCTATCCGTCGCGGGCGTAGGAAATTTGAGAGGATCTGCTCCTAGTACGAGAGGACCAGAGTGGACTTACCGCTGGTGTACCAGTTGTCTCGCCAGAGGCATCGCTGGGTAGCTATGTAGGGAAGGGATAAACGCTGAAAGCATCTAAGTGTGAAACCCACCTCAAGATGAGATTTCCCATAACAATATGTTAGTAAGAGCCCTGAGAGAAGATCAGGTAGATAGGTTAGGAGTGGAAGTTGTGTGAGCAATGGAGCGGACTAATACTAATAGCTCGAGGACTTATCCAAAAAGTAACTGAGGATATTTACAGCAGGTTAGATTTTTGTTAGAATATAGGTATTCAATTTTGAATGTTCATCATTCAGAGTTAAGTGACGATAGCCTAGGAGATACACCTGTACCCATGCCGAACACAGCAGTTAAGCCCTAGAACGCCGGAAGTAGTTGGGGGTTGCCCCCTGTGAGATATGGTAGTCGCTTAGCTTTTTTCCGCCATAGCTCAGTTGGTAGTAGCGCATGACTGTTAATCATGATGTCGTAGGTTCGAGTCCTACTGGCGGAGTAAGTACCCGAAAGGGTTTTTTATTTTTCTCTTTTTAAAATTTTAATAATGAAAAAAGGTTCGCATGGAACCTTTTTTAGTTTTTAAAGAAAGCGTCATATAATGCTTTAATAGCTTGTTTTTCTTGTTCTTGATTAACAACAAACATGATGGACACCTCACTAGAGCCCTGAGAAATCATCTGGATATTAATATTATTTTCAGATAATGCTTTAGTAGCTGTTGCAGTAACCCCAATCTGACTCTTCATGTTTTCTCCTACAATCATGATAATAGAAAGATTATGTTCAATTTCAGCGTGGTCAACTTGTAATTCTTGAATTAGTTGTTTAAGAATTTCTTGTTCTTTAATTGGAGTTAATTCTTTAGAACGTAAGATAATGGACAAATCATCAATACCGGTAGGCATATGGTCCCAACTAATATTTAAATCTTCTAATACTTGAAGAAGTTTTCGTCCAAATCCTACTTCACGGTTCATCAAATATTTACTGGTATTGATGCTGACAAAGCCTGAGTCTCCAGCAATACCAACAACTTTAACATTGTCATCGGTATGGTTAAGAACAATTTTTGTTCCTGGGTGTTTAGGGTTATTGGTGTTTTTAATCACCATTGGAATTTTTCCACGGTAGGCTGGAACAAGAGCTTCGTCATGAAGGACGCTAAAGCCGGCGTAAGCTAATTCCCGCATTTCTTTGTAGGTCAATTCTGGAATAGAAAGAGGGTTCTTAATGATTCCGGGATGGGCTGCAAAAATTCCATTAACATCTGTGAAGTTCTCATAGAGATCAGCTTTCACACCAGCTGCAATGATTGAGCCAGTAATATCTGATCCTCCGCGTGAGAAAGTACAAACTTGTCCTTCTTTTGTAATTCCAAAGAAGCCAGGGATGACGAGGATTTCATTGTATTCCTTTAATTCTTCAATTTTATCGTAACTAGAAGGTAGGATTCTTGCATTACAAGGTTCACTAGTTACAAAAATGCCAGCCTTTTTAGGATGAATGTATTTAGCATCTAATCCTTTTTGGACAAAGTAAGCAGCAACTAATTTAGCGTTGTTGTTTTCGCCTGCTGCTAAGAAGGTATCGTACAAGAAAGTATCATCATCTTTTGGCAAGGTAGCTAAGGAAAGGATATCTTTTGCAATATCTTCTATTATTGTTTCTTTCAATCCTAGTTCTTCGGTGATGGAGCGGTATCGGTTGATGATCCATTCTTGGCTTTTAGTCGTATCTTTTCCATTGATGTATTGCTTGTAGTACTTGATGAGAGCATCAGTTACTTTAGTATCGACTGCATCCCGTTTTCCAGGAGCAGATACAATAACATATTTTCGTTCTTCATCTTCTTGAACAATCTTGAATACTTTTTCTAGTTGTGTAGCGGAAGCTAATGAACTACCACCAAATTTTACTACTTTCATGTAGACTCCTTTTTAATAACTTTGTTTAAATTATACCAAAGAAAGGGAGGGGATACAATCTAAAATGACCTTGTTCTAAAGGATCTTTTTCCGATGTGACACTTGTGATCATAATTTTGATTGTCGAATCAAATGGTTTATGCTAAAATAATAGAAACATAAAACTTCCACGTTCAAATAATTTGAAGTTGCAATTATAGGAGGGATATCTAATGGTATTTGATCATATTATTTATGCTGTTGAAGAGGATCTCGCATCTATTATTTTAAATAGACCCGAGGTTTCCAATGGTTTTAACATTCCTATGTGTCAAGAAATTATAGAGGCTTTAGGACTAGCTGAACAAAATTCTCAAGTTCGCTTTATTTTGTTTAAAGCAGTTGGGAAAATCTTTTCTGTTGGTGGTGACTTGGCAGAGATGAAACGGGCAGTTGATGAGGATGATATTGATTCCTTAACACAAATCGCTGTACTTGTGAATCAGATTTCAAAAATGATGAAGCAGATTCCAAAACCTGTCATCATGGTGGCAGATGGTGCTGTTGCTGGGGCTACTGCTAATATGGCAGTTGCTGCAGATTTTTGTATTGCATCTGATAAGGCTAAATTTATCCAAGCCTTTGTCGGTGTCGGCCTAGCTCCAGATGCAGGGGGCCTCTTCTTACTAGGAAGGGCAATTGGTCTCAATAGAGCAACTCAATTAGCTATGACGGGTGAACCTCTCAGTGCAGAGAAAGCACTGGATTATGGGGTTGTTTACAAAGTTTCTGAAGTTGATAAGTTAGAAAAGACGGTAAATCAATTGCTAATCAAATTGAGACGAAGTTCAGATAATTCATTTGCCGCAATTAAGGAATTAGCATGGGACAGTATGCTTACCGCTTGGGATAACTATACCGAATTAGAGCTGAAACTTCAGAAAAAATTGTCACTGATGGATGACTTTAAAGAAGGCGTTATTGCCTATTCAGAAAGGCGTCGTCCTAAGTTCCAAGGAAAATAAAAACGTAAAAAGTTTATGTTTTTCTCGCTAAAAGCTTGCTATTTGATTTGAATTTTGATAAAATTCGATTATCAAAGTAATAAAATAGGGGGTGTGGTTTTTGAATTTTCAACTAGTCAATGATTACCTTACATCCATTTTTAATAACGTTTTAGTCATCGAAGAAACAAGCTTGCGTAGCAGTCGATTTAATGATGTTTCCATCAAAGAGATGCATACGATTGATGTAATTGGTTCGACACCAAACGCAACTCCAAGTGATATTTCACGTTCCTTGATGGTAACGTTAGGTACGGTCACAACCAGTTTAAATAATCTAGAGAGAAAAGGTTATATTGAACGGACGAGATCTGAAATTGATCGGCGTGTGGTACATTTGAGTTTGACTCAAAAGGGAAAACTCTTGTATCGTCTCCATCAACAATTTCATAAGAGGATGGTCAATCAAATTATCGATGGAATGTCTCCAGATGAGCGTAAAGTGATGCAAAAAGGATTGCAAAATCTTTATCGTTTCTTGGAGGAGTTAAAATAATGGCATTTGCAAAAATTACTCAAGTTGCTCATTATTCTCCAACTCAGGTGATTTCCAATCAGGATCTTTCAGAACGGATGGATACTAGTGATGAGTGGATTGCCAGTCGGACGGGGATTCGCAAGCGACATATTTCTCAAACGGAAACAACGAGTGATTTAGCTGCAGAAGTTGCCAAGCGCTTATTGAAAAAAAGTGGTCTCGCAGCTGAGCAACTGGATTTTATCTTTGTTGCAACAATTTCCCCAGATTCAATGATGCCCTCTACTGCGGCTCGTGTACAAGCTAAAGTTGGTGCGGATAAAGCTTTTGCTTTTGATGTGACAGCAGCTTGTAGTGGATTTGTATTTGCCCTAGCAACTGCTGAAAAGTTTATTCGTTCTGGACAGTACAAACGAGGCTTAGTCATCGGAAGTGAGACCCTATCTAAAGTGATTGACTGGGAAGATCGGACGACAGCGGTATTATTTGGAGATGGTGCAGGTGGCGTCTTACTAGAGTCTTCAGAACAGCAAACCTTCTTAGCAGAGAGTTTGTATACTGATGGTTCTCGTGGAGAGGTCCTGCAGTCATCCTTTGTTGGCTTATCTTCTCCATATTCAAACAAGGAAGTGGATCATAAATACTTATCTATGGATGGTAGGGCTGTTTTTGATTTTGCCATTCGAGATGTGGCTAAGAGTATTCAAAGCTTGTTAGCTACTGCTCCAGTAGCAGTTGATGAAATCGATTATTTTTTCTTGCATCAAGCCAATGATCGCATCTTAGATAAAATAGCGAAAAAAATTGGAGTACCCAGAGAAAAATTGCCAGCAAATATGATGGAATATGGAAACACTAGTGCAGCTAGTATTCCAATTTTATTATCGGAGTGTGTCGACCAAGGACTAATCAAATTGGATGGAAGTCAAACAATTCTTCTGTCAGGATTTGGTGGAGGTTTGACATGGGGCACACTTCTTGTTACAATCTAGTTAACTATGTGGAGACACATTTTAAAAATTTTAATTTATTTTAAGGAGGCCAATCATGGCAGTATTTGAAAAAGTACAAGAAATTATCGTTGAAGAACTTGGTAAAGAAGCATCAGAAGTAACACTTGAGTCTACTTTTGAAGATCTTGAAGCTGATTCATTGGATTTGTTCCAAGTGATTTCAGAAATTGAAGATGCTTTCGACATTCAAATTGAAACTGAAGAAGGATTGTCTACTGTAGGGGATCTTGTTGCTTACGTAGAAGAAAAAACTAAATAATAATGGATGAGAGTATCGAAAGATATTCTCTCTTGTTTAGGTAATAGTTTGAAGCTCAAAGCAAAGAAACGCTTTCAAACTATTACTTAAGCGAAAACGAGGAAGGTACTATGCAAACACGAATTACTGAATTATTAAACATTAAATATCCAATTTTCCAAGGTGGTATGGCTTGGGTTGCTGATGGAGATTTAGCTGGGGCTGTATCCAATGCAGGTGGACTTGGGATTATTGGTGGAGGGAATGCTCCAAAAGAAGTTGTCAAAGCAAATATTGATCGAGTTAAATCTATTACAGACAAACCTTTTGGAGTCAATATCATGCTCCTCTCTCCTTTTGCAGATGATATTGTTGACTTGGTTATCGAAGAAGGGGTAAAGGTTGTCACCACTGGTGCAGGGAATCCTGGAAAATACATGGATCGTTTCCACGAAGCTGGCATTACCGTTATCCCGGTTGTACCTTCAGTAGCCTTGGCCAAACGGATGGAAAAACTAGGTGCGGATGCTGTGATTGCTGAAGGGATGGAAGCAGGAGGGCATATTGGTAAATTGACGACCATGACCCTGGTTCGTCAAGTGGTCGAAGCTGTTTCTGTTCCCGTTATTGGTGCTGGTGGTGTGGCAGATGGTGCTGGAGCTGCTGCAGTCTTCATGCTTGGAGCAGATGCTGTTCAAGTGGGAACACGATTTGTCGTTGCTAAAGAATCAAATGCTCACCAAAACTTTAAGAATAAAATCTTGAAAGCTAAGGACATTGATACAGTGGTTTCTGCTTCAGTTGTTGGACATCCAGTTCGTGCGATTAAGAATAAATTAGCTTCTGCCTACAACCAAGCAGAAAAAGATTTTTTGGCTGGTAAGAAGACCCAAGAAGAAATTGAAGAATTAGGAGCAGGTGCTCTTCGCAATGCTGTTGTCGACGGAGACGTTGATAACGGATCTGTGATGTCAGGACAAATTGCAGGTCTCGTAAGTAAAGAAGAAACCTGTGCTGAAATCTTGGAAGATATCTATTTTGGAGCTGCTAAAGTCATTCAGAAAGAAGCAGCTCGCTGGGCAGATGTCAAATTCTAACAAGTAAAGGAAAGGAAAAGAACAGTGACAAAACGTGCTTTCTTATTTGCTGGTCAAGGTGCCCAAAAATTGGGGATGGCTAGTGACTTGTATGCAACTTATCCGATTGTTAAGGAGACATTTGATACTGCAAGTCAGATTTTGGGTTATGATTTGCGTGAATTGATTGATTCGGATGAAGAAAAGCTTAATCAAACACGCTTTACCCAGCCGGCTATTTTGACAACTTCAGTAGCTATTTATCGTCTATTGGCAGAAAAGGGCATGACACCGGATATTGTTGCCGGTCTTTCTCTAGGAGAATATTCTGCTCTAGTTGCCGCAGGTGCTCTTTCCTTTGAAGAAGCGGTCGCCTTGGTAGCTAAGCGAGGGGAATTTATGGAAACTGCTGCACCTGCTGGAAGCGGGAAGATGGTAGCAGTCATGAACACAGATCCTGCCTTGATTGAAGAAATTTGTCAGAAGGCTTCTGTGAAGGGAGTTGTTACCCCAGCCAACTACAACACCCCTTCCCAAATTGTGATTGGTGGAGAGGTTGAAGCTGTAGATTATGCGGTTGAATTATTACAAGAAGCGGGTGCCAAGCGTCTCATTCCACTTAATGTCTCTGGTCCCTTCCATACAGCTTTACTGGCTTCTGCTAGTGAAAAACTAGCGACTGAACTTGAAAAAGTTACTTTTAAGGACTTTAGCTTGCCTTTGGTTGGGAATACAGAAGCAAAGATCATGAAATCAGACGAAATCAAAGCTTTATTAGCTCGCCAAGTGATGGAGCCCGTTCGTTTCTATGATTCGATTGCGACGATTCAAGAGTTTGGAGTAGATGAAGTGATTGAAATTGGTCCAGGTAAGGTCTTGACTGGTTTCTTGAAAAAGATTGATAAAACTCTTCCAACGAAAAATGTGGAGGATCAAGCCAGTCTTGATGCCCTACTGAACGAATAAGATGAGGTGACTATGGAACTAAAGAATAAAAATGTATTTGTTACTGGCTCAAGTCGAGGCATTGGCTTGGCTATTGCGCATAAATTTGCGTCAAAAGGTGCCAACATTGTCTTAAATAGTCGTGGAGAGCTCCCAGCAGGCCTAGTGGATGAATTTGCCTCATATGGTGTGAAGGTAGTTGGCGTTACTGGGGACGTATCCCAAGCTGCGGAAGCAAAACGAATGGTCGCGGAAGCGATTGAAGCACTTGGCTCAGTAGACATCCTTGTCAACAATGCTGGGATTACCAATGATAAGCTCATGTTGAAATTGACGGAAGAAGATTTTGAGCAAGTCTTGAAGGTGAATTTGACCGGTGCTTTTAATATGACACAATCAGTCTTAAAACCGATGACCAAAGCACGTGAAGGTGCTATCATTAACATGTCGAGTGTTGTCGGTCTGACAGGAAATGTTGGACAAGCCAACTATGCAGCCTCAAAAGCTGGTTTGATTGGTTTTTCTAAATCTGTAGCACGTGAAGTAGCTGGTAGAAATGTCCGTGTCAATGTCATTGCGCCGGGCTTCATTGAGTCTGATATGACAGAAGGACTTCCTGAAAAAATTAAAGAAATGTCTCTCGCTCAAATTCCAATGAAACGATTTGGAAATACAGAAGAAGTGGCAGATGTTGCAGTCTTTCTTGCGACTCAAGAATATCTAACAGGGCAAGTCATCGCAATTGATGGTGGCTTAACCATGCAATAAAAAGAGGTAGGTTTTGAAATGAAATTAAATCGTGTTGTTGTAACAGGCTATGGCTTGACATCTCCAATCGGAAACACTCCAGAAGAATTTTGGAATAGTTTAAAAGAAGGAAAAATTGGAATTGGTCCAATTACAAAATTTGACCACAGTGACTTTGCTGTTCATAATGCAGCTGAAATCCAAGATTTCCCATTTGATAAGTACTTTATCAAGAAAGATACAAACCGCTTTGACAACTACTCTTTGTATGCCTTGTATGCCGCTCAAGAAGCTGTGAATCATGCAGGTTTAGATGTAGAAGCTATTGATAAAGATCGTTTTGGTGTCATTGTTGCTTCTGGTATCGGTGGTATCAAAGAAATCGAAGATCAAGTGATTCGTTTGCATGAAAAAGGACCAAAACGTGTCAAACCAATGACCCTTCCAAAAGCTTTGCCAAATATGGCATCTGGTAATGTTGCCATGCGTTTTGGAGCTAATGGAATTTGTAAATCGATTAATACTGCTTGTGCCTCTTCCAATGATGCGATTGGGGATGCTTTCCGCGCTATTAAGTTTGGTTTCCAAGATTTGATGTTGGTGGGTGGTTCAGAAGCTTCTATTACGCCATTTGCAATCGCCGGTTTCCAAGCCTTGACAGCTCTTTCAACAACAGAAGATCCAACTCGTGCTTCTATTCCATTTGATAAAGATCGGAATGGATTTGTAATGGGTGAAGGATCAGGAATGTTGGTACTTGAAAGTTTGGAACACGCTGAAAAACGTGGTGCAACCATTCTTGCTGAAGTCGTGGGTTACGGAAATACTTGTGATGCTTACCATATGACTTCTCCACATCCAGAAGGTCAAGGTGCTATTAAAGCAATGAAGTTGGCTTTGGATGAGGCAGAAATTGAACCAGCTCAAGTTGATTATGTCAACGCCCATGGTACCTCTACTCCAGCAAATGAAAAAGGAGAAAGTGGTGCAATCGTTTCTGTATTTGGTACAGAAGTTCCAGTATCTTCTACAAAATCATTTACAGGTCACCTCTTGGGGGCAGCAGGGGCAGTTGAAGCTATTGCGACGATTGAAGCAATTCGCCATCAATATGTTCCAAAAACTGCTGGAACACAAGAGTTATCAGATTATATTGAAGCCAATGTCATCTTTGGTGAAGGGCAAGAACGTCCGATTTCTTATGCCATTTCCAATACATTTGGATTTGGAGGACACAATGCTGTCTTAGCCTTTAAACGTTGGGAGGGATAAAGTGAATATTCAAGAAATTAAAGACTTAATGAGTCAATTTGACCAGTCTAGTCTTCGTGAATTTACCTATCAAAATGCAACGGATGCGCTATCATTTAGTAAAAACACTGGCAGTGTAGCTAGCCCGCAACCAGCTACTCCAGCTCCTGTTGTTCAGGAAGTAGCACCCGCTGTTGAGAGCCCTGTGGTTCTTGCAGAAGAACCAGCTACTCCTTCAGTACCAGCTCCAGAAGCTGCTCCAGCAGTGGCAGCAGAAGGGGAAGTAGTTGAAAGCCCTCTTGTCGGTGTAGCCTATTTAGCTTCAGGTCCAGATAAACCAGCCTTTGTTCAGGTTGGAGATAGTGTCTCAAAAGGCCAAACTCTATTGATTATTGAAGCAATGAAAGTTATGAACGAAGTTCCTGCACCAAGGGATGGAATTGTAACTGAAATCCTTGTTTCGAATGAAGAAATGGTTGAGTTTGGGAAAGGGTTGGTACGGATTAAATGATCGATATTCAAGCTATTAAAGAGGCTCTTCCGCACCGCTACCCTATGTTATTGGTGGATCGCGTCCTTGAAACAAGCGAGGATACGATTGTAGCCATCAAAAATGTTACGATCAATGAGCCCTTCTTTAATGGGCATTTTCCAAGCTATCCAGTTATGCCAGGTGTTCTCATTATGGAAGCCTTAGCACAAACTGCTGGTGTCTTAGAATTGTCCAAACCAGAAAATAAAGGGAAATTAGTCTTTTATGCTGGAATGGATAAGGTTAAATTTAAAAAACAAGTCGTTCCGGGAGATCAGCTCGTGATGACGGCTACCTTTGTTAAGCGTCGTGGCTCGATTGCGGTCGTGGAAGCAAAAGCGGAAGTCGACGGGAAATTAGCTGCTAGCGGGACCCTAACATTTGCAATTGGTAACTAGGGAGGTTTCTATGTTCCGAAAAATTTTAATCGCGAATCGTGGTGAAATTGCGGTCCGGATTATTCGAGCTGCTCGTGAATTAGGAATTGAAACAGTCGCTGTCTATTCAACGGCTGATAAGGAAGCCTTGCATACCTTACTTGCGGATGAAGCAGTTTGTATTGGGCCTGCCAAGTCAACAGAGTCTTATTTGAATATGAATGCTGTCTTATCTGCGGCAGTTCTAACTGGTTCCGAAGCAATTCACCCAGGCTTTGGTTTTCTTAGTGAGAATTCTAAGTTTGCCACTATGTGTGAAGAAGTCGGAATTAAGTTCATCGGACCATCAGGATCTGTCATGGATATGATGGGAGATAAAATTAATGCCCGGGCGCAAATGATCAAAGCAGGTGTGCCGGTTATTCCAGGATCAGATGGAGAAGTTCATACTGCTGAAGAAGCCTTGAGCGTTGCAGATCGGATTGGATATCCTGTCATGTTGAAGGCCTCAGCTGGGGGTGGAGGTAAAGGAATCCGTAAAGTGGAACGGGCAGAAGACCTGGTTCCAGCCTTTGAATCTGCTTCAACAGAGGCTAAGGCGGCCTTTGGCAATGGTGCTATGTACCTAGAACGCGTCATCTATCCAGCTCGTCATATTGAGGTTCAAATCTTGGCTGACCAATTTGGACATGTGGTTCATTTGGGTGAGCGGGATTGCTCGCTTCAGAGAAACAATCAAAAAGTTCTCGAAGAATCTCCATCCGTTGCAATTGGTAAGACGATTCGAGATCAAATTGGCTCTGCAGCCGTCCGCGCAGCAGAATCTGTTGGCTATGAAAATGCTGGGACAATCGAGTTTCTTTACGATGAAGGAAAAGGCGAATTTTACTTCATGGAGATGAATACTCGGGTTCAAGTTGAGCATCCAGTGACGGAATTTGTCACAGGAATGGATATCGTGAAAGAGCAAATTAAGATTGCTGCGGGCCAAGAATTGTCTGTCCGTCAAGAAGATATTCAAATTTCTGGTCATGCTATTGAATGCCGGATCAATGCGGAGAATCCTGCCTTTAACTTTGCACCAAGCCCAGGAAAAATCACCAATCTCTACCTTCCAAGTGGAGGGGTTGGCTTGCGCGTGGATTCTGCAGTCTACCCGGGCTATACGATTCCACCTTACTACGATAGTATGATTGCCAAAATCATTGTCCATGGAGAGAATCGTTTCGATGCCTTGATGAAGATGCAACGCGCCCTCTATGAGTTGGAAATTGACGGTGTAATGACCAACAGTGATTTCCAATTGGATTTGATTTCAGATCCGAATGTGATTGCTGGTGATTACGATACCGCCTTCCTGATGGAAAAATTTTTACCAAATTATCAGAAAAATCAATAAACATTGAACTTTGTAAATGTGAGATTCATTTTCACAAGGAATGAACGCGCACAATTACAAAGTTCTTTTACCAAGTAAGGAGAAGTTGATGGCTTTATTTTCTAAAAAAGATAAGTACATTCGAATTAATCCCAATCGGTCGGCCATTGAAGCACCTCAGCCGAAACCAGAAGTTCCAGATGAGTTGTTTTCTCAGTGTCCGGGCTGTAAACATACGATTTACCAAAAGGATCTAGGAAGTGAACGTCTATGTCCTAAGTGTGGTTATACCTTCCGTATTTCTGCGGTAGAGCGACTTCAATTAACGATTGATCCAGGAAGCTTTATTGAACTGTTTACGGGTATTGAGACCAAGGACCCGCTTAAGTTTCCAAACTACAAGAAGAAATTGGCGACTGTCCGTGAATTGACAGGACTTGATGAGGCTGTTTTAACAGGAACTGCAAAGATTGGGGGCCATCAAGTGGCTCTTGGTATTATGGATTCCAATTTTATCATGGCTTCTATGGGCTCTGTGGTCGGTGAAAAGATTACACGACTATTTGAATTGGCGACAGAAGAAAAGCTCCCAGTCGTGCTCTTTACAGCTTCTGGTGGTGCTCGAATGCAAGAAGGAATCGTCAGTTTGATGCAGATGGCTAAAATCTCTGCAGCTGTTCAAAGACACTCAAAAGCAGGCTTGTTTTATCTGACTGTTTTAACAGACCCAACAACAGGAGGGGTAACAGCATCATTCGCAATGGAAGGGGATATCATCATTGCGGAGAGTCAAGCCCTTGTGGGATTTGCAGGTCGACGAGTGATCGAGTCTACCGTAAGAGAACAGTTGCCGGATAATTTCCAAAAGGCTGAATTTTTGCAGGAGCATGGCTTTGTGGATGTGATTGTCCAACGTAGTGAGATGCGTTCAACAATCGCAGACTTGTTAGCCTTTCATGGAGGGAAGTAATGACAAGAATAACACAAATTATTAAAGAAGCTCGTGACCAAGGACGTTTGACAGCTCTCGATTATGCTCATGGAATTTTTGATAACTTTATCGAATTACATGGCGATCGGAATTTCCGAGATGACGGTGCAGTCATTGGTGGAATTGGTTGGCTAGGAGATCAAGCGGTAACGGTTGTCGGGATTCAAAAAGGAAAGAATCTTCAGGATAACCTCAGTCGAAACTTTGGTCAACCCCACCCTGAAGGTTATCGAAAAGCCTTGCGTCTGATGAAACAGGCGGAGAAGTTTGGTCGTCCAGTAGTAACCTTCATCAATACCGCGGGTGCTTATCCAGGTGTTGGCGCTGAAGAACGGGGGCAGGGTGAGGCTATTGCCCGCAACCTTATGGAAATGAGTGATTTAAAGGTTCCCATTATCGCTATTATCATCGGAGAAGGAGGCTCAGGTGGAGCCCTTGCTCTAGCTGTAGCAGATAAGGTCTGGATGCTGGAGAACTCCATCTATGCCGTCTTGAGTCCAGAAGGATTTGCTTCTATTCTATGGAAAGATGGAAGCCGTGCCATGGAAGCGGCTGAATTGATGAAGATTACTTCGCATGAGTTGTTAAATATGGATATTGTGGACAAGGTGATTCCGGAGCATGGTTTTTCTAATGGCGAATTACTCGCTCAAGTGAAGAAGGAAATTCAAGCAGAATTGAAGGAGCTACAAGACTTATCTCTCGAAGATCTGCTAGAGCAACGTTACCAACGTTTTCGTAAATATTAAAAAACTGAGCTTGCAATTTGCAAGACTCAGTTTTTTTAACTTTATTTTGGTGCGATGACTTCAGCGCCACCCATGTATGGACGAAGAACTTCAGGAATGGTTACAGAACCATCTTCATTTTGATAGTTTTCAAGAATTGCTGCCACAGTACGTCCAACGGCCAATCCAGAACCATTCAAAGTG
The DNA here is from genome assembly GCF_004785935.1 of Streptococcus rubneri. GTDB lineage: Bacteria > Bacillota > Bacilli > Lactobacillales > Streptococcaceae > Streptococcus > Streptococcus rubneri. The sequence goes on from NZ_SRRP01000002.1 coordinate 267,946, forward strand.
TGAAGAAGTTTGACTTTACCATCTGCTTCGTCACGGTAACGGATTTGCGCACGACGAGCTTGGAAATCTTCTGTATTGGAACAGCTTGAGATTTCACGGTAAGTATTTTGTGCAGGGATCCATACTTCCAAGTCATAGGTCTTAGCAGCTGAGAAGCCCATGTCTCCTGTAGAAAGAGCCATGACACGGTATGGAAGATTCAGTTTTTGAAGGATGTTTTCAGCATTGGCTGTCATTTTCTCCAATTCTTCATATGACTCTTCAGGTTTAGCAAATTTAACCATTTCAACCTTGTGGAATTGGTGCAAACGGATCAAGCCACGTGTATCGCGACCAGCAGAACCAGCTTCTGAACGGAAAGATGGGCTCATGGCAGTAAAGTAGATTGGTAGATCTTTGCCATCGATGATTTCATCACGGTAGTAGTTAGTTAAAGGCACTTCAGCGGTTGGAATCAAGACATAGTTGGTGTCGCTGAGTTCAAAAGTATCTTCCTTGAATTTTGGATATTGACCAGTACCAAACATAGAATCGTGGTTAACCATGTAAGGAGTGATAACTTCAGTGTAGCCTTCCTTACCGTGCTCATCCAGCATAAAGTTGTAGATAGCACGTTCCAGGCGAGCTCCAAGTCCCTTATAGAAGAGGAAGCGAGCACCAGTGACTTTTCCACCACGTTCCCAATCAAGGATGTCTAAGTCCTCACCAAGGTCCCAGTGAGCTTTTGGTTCAAAGTCAAACTCGCGAGGAGTTCCCCAACGGCGAACTTCAACATTATCGTCTTCGTCAGCCCCAATAGGAACACTGTCAGCCGGGATGTTTGGAAGGGTTGTAGTAAATTCTGTCAATTTGGCATCGATTTCAGCCAATTCTGCATCCAATGCTTTGACTTCTGCAGAGAGAGTTTGCATGGCAGCAATTTTATCATCTGCATTTTCCTTGTTGCGTTTGGCTTGAGCGATTTCAGCAGAGACTGTGTTCCGCTCAGCCTTGAGGCTTTCTACTTTGACCAAGATATCACGACGTTTGGCATCGATCTCTTTCATTTCGTTCAAAATGGCCGCATCAACACCGCGTGTCGCTAATTTTTCAGCAACTGTATCAAAGTCTGTACGAATTCGTTTAATATCTAACATAGCTTCTCCTTTAACAAAAAACACACCTGTTACAGTGTTGGAGTGGCAGGGCCACGGTTCCATCCAACTTCACAGGTGTGCACTTGATTTGATCTTCAATTTTTTGATAAACGGTAGAATTTCGATTAAGTCCTCTATCTGCTCACAGCAACCGCAGACTTTCTGAAAGAGCCTCTTAACTTACTTATCCGTTTTCGTTTATTATACAAGAAAAGTCCCTATTTTGCAAATAGATTTTTAATTTTAGCAACAATCATTTGAACCAAGGTGGGAAGCTTGACAATTTTATCATTTCCAAGGTGTTGACGGGCAATTTTTAAGATTTTTCCCGAGTCTTTAGAAGCAAAGAGGAACTTGCTGTCCTTGGTATAGATTTCAAAATGGCGGCTAATTTTACGTCCAGATACAATAGCTCCGATCTGATCGATTTCTTTCCAAGGAATTTGGATGTAGTCTTCAACATTGGCATCCGCATAAAATTCAAAAGCCATATCCCCAACTAACATTTTTCCAACCTTTCCTCCAACACCTAGATAAGAAACACCAGTGGTGTGGAATTCCACGGTTTTATTCTGCGATTGTGCCATGTGCTCCTCCTGTAACAATATTCATTTCATTATACCATAATAAAAAGAAGGCCGAAACCTTCTTTTTTGTTGATCTTTGCTTACATCAAGCCTGCAACGTGTGCCAAGATACCGATGACAAAGAGGGCGATGATGATAGTGATTGGAGATACTTTTTTCTTCAATAACCACATACAAGCAAAAGTAAGAAGTAAGCCCATCAAACCAGGAATCAATGAATCCAAGTTTTGTTGGAAAGTCGTAACTTTTTCAGGTGTTTGAGATAGGCCTGAACCAACTTGAGCGAAGGCTTCTTGGATTCCCTTGTATCCTTCAGGAAGTTTATCCCAGTGGATATAAGCCTTGTCGGCTAATTTGACAGAAGAAACATTGAAGACGAATTTAATCGATACCCAACGTTCTACTAGGACAGCGAGGATGAACATCCCAAGGATAGAAGCTCCTTTAGTGATGTCCTGCAAGATCCCACCAGACATATCTTTGGTAATTTCAGAACCCGCTTTGTATCCAAGTTCTTGGGTATACCACAAGAAGGACATACGAATAGCGTTCCATGCAAGGAAGAAGATGAGTGGTCCAAGGATGTTACCTGTCGCGGCAAGGGATGCTCCAAGAGCTCCCAAGATTGGACGAACTGTAAACCAGAAGACTGGATCTCCAATACCAGCCAAAGGCCCCATCATACCGATTTTCACCCCTTGGATAGCTGCATCATCAATGGCAGCTCCATTTGCTTTTTCTTCTTCAAGGGCAAGAGTTACCCCGATGATTGGAGCAGCAACGTATGGGTGAGTGTTGAAGAACTCCATGTGACGCTCAAGAGCAGCCGCTTGGTCTTCTTTCTTCGTGTAGAGTTTTTTGATGGCTGGGATCAATGAGTAAGCCCAACCCAAGTTTTGCATCCGTTCGTAGTTCCAAGAACCTTGCAAGAAGGTTGAACGCCACCAAACTTTTTGACGATCTGATTTAGATAATTGTAATTTTTCAGTCATGATAGTGTCACACCTTTCTTAATAGTCTTCGAGAATATCGCCGATTGGGTCATTAGAAGTAGCGGCTCCGCCACCACCATTGCCACCTTTTTTAGAAAGAGAAAGGTAGATCAAGGCAAGGGCAACACCAATCGCACCAAGGGCGATCAAGGTCAATTGGCTAACAGCTGCAAGAGCAAAACCAATGGCAAAGAATGGCCAAACTTCACGGCTTGCCATCATATTGATAACCATGGCATAACCAACGGCTACAACCATACCACCACCGATTTGCATACCGTCTGACAACCAAGCAGGCATTGCTTCAAGCGCACCTTTAACGGTAGCAGCAGGAATCATCAAAAGAAGGGCTGCAGGAATAGCGATGCGGAGACCTTGAAGAAGAAGGGCAATAAAGTGAGCGCGTTCTACACCTTTAATATCACCTTTTTTAGCAGCAGCGTCGGCAGTGTGGACCAAACCAACGGAGAGAGTCCGGACGATCATGGTCAAGAAAAGACCAGCAACTGCAAGTGGAATAGCCACACCTTGAGCCACAGCGATTCCTTTAGTGCTAAAGTCACCACCAAGAACCAAGATAATCGCAGCAGCGACAGATGCAAGAGCTGCATCGGGTGCAACGGCGGCACCAATGTTAGCCCAGCCTAGTGCAAGTAATTGAAGGGAACCACCAAGCATAACACCGGCAGTCAAGTTACCTGTTACCAAACCGATTAAGGTACAAGCAACAAGTGGTTGGTGGAATTGGAATTGGTCAAGGATACCTTCAAGACCTGCTAAGAAGGCAACAACGACCACTAATACCATAGAAATAATAGACATGTTTAAAATCCTTTCGTAAGTAATCGATTATTGAACGTTAGCTTTGTTAATTAAGTCAAACAAATCTTTCTTAGAGTCATTTGGCACTTTTCGTACGTCAAATTCCACTCCAAGATCACGCATTTTTTCGAATGTAGCCACATCCTCTTTGTCCATCGACAACACATTGTTGACCATGGTTTTACCAGTTGAGTGAGCCATTGATCCAACGTTCAAGGTTTTAATCGGAACACCACCCTCGATGGCACGAAGGGCATCTTGAGGTGTTTCAAATAAGATCAAAGCATGTGTTTCACCAAAGCGTGGATCTTTTGCAACGTCGATCAATTTTTGAATTGGGACAACGTTTGCTTTCACACCATTTGGTGCTGCTTGCTTGATCAACTCTTTACGGAGTTCATCTTTAGCAACTGAGTCTGAAGCAACGATAATGCGATTTGCTTTTGAATCTGGAGTCCAAGCAGTAGCGACTTGTCCATGAAGGAGACGAGTATCTAAGCGAGCAAGGTTGATCTTGAGCTTACCATCTCCAATCACTGTTCCTTCTGGAATAGCAGCTTGGGCAACAGGAGCAGCGGAAGTAGTGCTTGCTTCTTCGACTGGATTCAATTCTTCTGGAAGAGCTTTGATTCCGTCTTTAGATTCTTTTATGATGTTTGCAGCGACTTTATCAACGCCGGCAGTTGCATCCATCAAACGCTCTGTATAAGCTTGAATCAACATCGGAAGGTTTAATCCTGTGATGATCGCAAATTTACGATCGGGATTTTCCCCCATGACACGACTCGCTTGGTTAAATGGAGAACCACTCCAAAGGTCAGCCAAAACCAAGATTTCATCTTCTGCATCAAATGTGGCAACAGCAGCATTGAATTTAGCATAGAGATCATCTGGGCCTTCACTTGGCATGAACGTAACCACTTGAACTTTCTCTTGATCCCCAAAGATCATCGAGCCGGATTGGTGGATTCCAGCTGCAAATTCACCGTGGCTAGCAATAATGATACCAATACTCATTATTGACATTCCTCCTTATAAAATTTGTTTGACTTTCAGTTTAAGAAAACTTTAAGTATTCTTTATTATAAAACGTTTTCACGAAAAAGTCAATGATACCACCTTTTTGCCTAGTAGAATCAAGCAGGAAGGGTCTCTTTTGTTTTTTTGAAAAAGAGTGAAAATAACTGAAAAAGCGAACATTAAGTGAGAAAATTTGAATTTATTAAAGAGATTTTAGACATTTATTTCCTGAATGATTGTCAAAAACAGTAAAAAATTCTGATCATAAAATTAAGGTGTGATTAGACGGAGCAGATAAAAAAGGTTAGTCCAGGAGGGCTAACCTTGAAGGAAAATATTCTTAATGTGTGAAATCTAGTACCATACGTCCTTGAATGGTTCCAGCTTCCATTTCGTCAAAAACTTTAACCGCATCTTCTACTGGGCGTTTTTGAACGACTGGCACTACCAAGCCTTCTGCACCAAATTGGAAGGCTTCTTCCAAGTCTTTACGAGTTCCTACTAGAGAACCAATGACCTGGATACCATCTAATACCGTTTTCACAATGCTGAGATCCATCATTTCAGAAGGAAGTCCGACTGCGACAACACGACCACCGGCACGAACAGAATCTACTGCTTGGTTGAAGGCAACTTTAGAGACAGCAGTTACGACAGCAGAGTGAGCGCCACCATTTGTTTTTTCTTTGATCAATCCTGGGACATCTTCGACTTCGTGACCGTTGATGACAAAATCTGCACCAACTTCTTTCGCTAATTCCAGTTTATCGTTGTTGATATCGACAGCGATGACATGTGCGTTGAAGACTTTCTTAGCATATTGAACACCCAAGTTTCCAAGTCCACCAGCTCCATAGATAACGATCCATTGTCCTGGTTCAGCTTTGGCCTCTTTGATGGCTTTGTAAGTTGTAACCCCGGCACAGGTAATAGAAGAAGCTTGTGCTGGATCTAATCCTTCTGGTACTTTCACTGCGTAATCTGCAGTAACGATACATTGTTCAGCCATTCCTCCATCAACAGAGTAACCAGCATTTTTTACAGTACGGCAAAGTGTTTCACGACCAGTCGTACAGTATTCACAAGTTCCACATCCTTCGAAGAACCAAGCAACACTGACACGATCCCCAACTTTCAGGCTCTTCACATCTGGAGCAAGTTCTTTTACGACTCCAATTCCTTCGTGTCCAAGAACACGGCCTGGAACTTTACCGAAGTCTCCGTGTGCGACGTGCAAGTCAGTGTGGCAGACACCACAGTATTCGATTTGAACAAGAGCTTCCCCTGTTTCAAGTGGTCGCATGTCTTTGTTCGCAACGATTTCAACACCAGTACCTTCTGGGTTTACAACAACAGCTTTCATAGTTTTCCTCCTCAAGAGCTTAGTTGAATTAGAGACGGTAATAAAACGAGAAGTAGAATCACTTGAGTCATTATCGTATGAAACGAGCTAGGCTCCTTTTTTATTTTTGTTATGTTAATTTTATCACAAACTTTGTCGATTAGCAAGCGCTTACACAGAAAATTTTCTGAAAGTAAACTTAACCAGTTAAATTATTTTCAGAAAAGGTCCCGTATGTTTGAGAAAACAAAAAGCTTGAATCCTTTCTTGTAAAAGGTGATTCAAGCAATTCTCTTTATTTATAGGAAGAGTTTTTCTAGTTGACGAGCAACGCCGTCCTGATCATTTGTATACTCAGTTTGTTTATCGGCATAGGGGAGGAGGACAGGATTGGCGTTTTTCATTGCATAACCAGTTCCTGCAAAAGCTAACATGTCTGTATCGTTTTGTTCGTCTCCAAAGGCAATCAGATCTTTCCGATCAAGTCCGTAAGTCTCGAGGAGATAGTTAAGGGCAAAGGCCTTATTGACCCCTTTTGGAGCGCACTCCAGAATGTTGAGGGGTCCACCCCAGCTATTGATTTCTAGCTCGTGATGGTAGTAATCACGCATTTCTTCGGCTAAAGCATACTTATCTTCAGCGCGTGTTTGAAAGAGGATGGCATTCGGATTTTCGGTAACTTTACGAGCTTCGAATTTTGTTTTGGAGGAGATTTTTGAAACTCCAAATAAGGCGGGATCAATAGTATGGTGGTAGGTATGGGTGACATAGAACTTATTGCGATACTCTCCTGCAATAAAGTCCGCTTGGATGTCATTTTCTCTCTCGACCATATCGAGGAGGTATTTTTTATCAAGGGTCATCGATAATTCTTTCGACCATTTTTTATTTGGAATATGAGTGAGAGCGCCGTTAAAGTTAATCATGGGACTTTCCAATCCCAATTCCTTATAGATATGATCTGCCATTCGATAGGGACGCCCAGTTGTAATAATGACCTGGTGGCCTTGTTCACTTACTTTTTGGATAGTTTCAATCGTATAGGATGATAATTTACTCTCAGAATTTAATAAGGTGCCATCTAAATCGACAGCGATTAGTTTCTTATTCATAGGAAGAATCCTTTCATTTGTATGGTTTTTCGAACTCTAAATAAGGAATGTTTTATAGAGTATAGAGCACCATATTTTAAGACGAATGTTACCATTATACCAGATAAACAGGAAAATTTCAGTCTTTCGAATAGAAGATGATATGACACGAAAGATTGTCCAGATGAATCTCTTGTAAAAGTGAATAATATTTGATAAAATATTGGTGTTGTTCGTGATTGAGTCGCGAGCAGATTTATTTTTTTTAAGGAGTTTATTGGAAAAATGGATAAGTTTTTCAAACTATCTGAACACGGAACGACGGTTCGTACAGAGGTATTAGCTGGTTTAACGACTTTCTTTGCCATGTCTTATATCTTGTTTGTAAACCCTCAAATGCTTTCCCAAACAGGAATGCCTGCTCAAGGAGTATTTCTAGCAACCATTATTGGTTCAGTCGTTGGGACTCTCATGATGGCTTTCTATGCGAATCTGCCTTATGCCCAAGCACCAGGGATGGGCTTGAACGCCTTCTTTACCTTTACAGTGGTATTTGGGATGGGCTATTCTTGGAAAGAAGCTTTGGGAATGGTCTTTATTTGCGGACTAATTTCATTGGTTATTACATTAACCAATGTTCGGAAAATGATTATTGAGTCCATTCCAAATGCTTTGCGTTCAGCTATCTCAGCTGGTATCGGAATTTTCTTGGCCTATGTCGGAATTAAAAATGCTGGCCTGTTGAAGTTTTCAATTGATCCACATACTTATACGGTGGCAGGAGAAGGAGCAGATAAGGCCAATGCGGCAATTACAGCAAATTCTGCAGCGGTCCCAGGACTCGTTAGTTTCAATAGTCCGACAGTCCTCCTTGCTTTGGCTGGCTTAGCTATCACTGTTTTCTTTGTCATCAAGGGCATTAAAGGTGGTATTATCCTTTCAATCCTTACGACAACAGTCCTTGCTATTTTGTTTGGCATTGTTGATCTTTCAACGATTGACTTTTCTAGCACCCATCTTGGAGCAGCTGTCAATGATCTTGGGAAAATTTTTGGTGCTGCACTTGGTTCAGAAGGATTAGGTTCTTTGATTACCAATACTTCTCGTCTTCCTGAAACCTTGATGGCTATCTTAGCATTCTCCTTGACAGATATCTTTGATACGATTGGTACCTTGATCGGTACAGGAGAAAAAGTCGGAATCGTTGCTACAAATGGTGAAAATCATCAATCCGCTAAATTGGATAAAGCCCTTTATTCAGACCTCGTAGCGACATCTGTTGGTGCTATTGCAGGTACTTCGAATGTGACGACTTATGTTGAGTCAGCTGCGGGAATTGGAGCTGGTGGACGGACTGGTTTGACAGCCCTTGTAGTAGCCATCTGTTTCGCAGTGTCAAGTATCTTTAGTCCCCTTCTTGCTATTGTACCGACAGCAGCCACAGCACCGATTTTGATCATCGTTGGGATCATGATGTTGAGTAGCCTGAAAAACATCCATTGGGATGATATGGCAGAAGCTGTACCAGCCTTCTTCACCTCTATCTTTATGGGATTCAGTTATTCCATCACAAATGGGATTGCAGCAGGTTTTATTACTTATACAGTAACTAAACTTGTCAAAGGTGAAGCCAAAGAGGTTCACAGTATGATTTGGATTCTAGATGCTTTGTTTATTCTGAACTTTATCAGTATGGCCCTTCATTAAACTGAATCTTGTTAGAAGCTAGTCCTAGTGGCTGGCTTCTTTTTAGTTCTTGTTTTTTACTGCTAGTCTTACGAATGGATAGGAGATGCGTCTAAAAACTTTGGACAGGACCCTATTCTTTTTGATATAATGGGAGAATGAGAAGCCAAAATGAGAATGAGTTGATTAACCTTGGGAAAGCCCTGGGTCAACTGCTAGAAAAACAGGATGTTTTAATTCTGATAGGAGATCTTGGAGCTGGAAAAACCACCTTTACAAAGGGAGTGGCACAAGGACTCGATATTGATCAGATGATTAAGAGTCCAACATATACGATTGTTAGAGAGTATGAAGGCCGCTTACCCTTGTATCACTTAGATGTTTATCGGATTGGAGATGATCCTGATTCGATTGACTTAGATGACTTTTTATTTGGTGAAGGAGTTACCGTCATTGAATGGGGAGAGTTGTTAGAAACCAGCCTTCCTGCAGGTTATTTGAAAGTAGAACTACTGAAACGGGGAGATGGCAGAGAGATTCGATTGTCAGCTGTAGGTGATCGAGCTGAAAACTTAAAGCAACTCTTTCTGCAGTCTGTAGGAGCTTGTTAAATGGAACAAGAGTTAGATCTTTTTTTAAAAGAAGCAGACGCCTCTGATGCCCAAGCTCTCTTAGATTTTTTTCAAGAAGTGGCTGGAGAATCTGATTTTATGACTCTAGGCTCGGAAGGGCTTGGAATGACTAGACAAGAATTGGAACTGTTTGCTGAGAAGCAAGCTCAGACAGCTAATCAGCTTTGTCTCTTATTGTATTTGGGCCAAGATTTGGTAGGAGTTCTCAATATAGCAGCAGAACAAAATAGGGCTTTGCAACATATTGGGGATATTTTTATCGTAGTTCGAAAAAAGTATTGGAACAAGGGCTTGGGACGGATTTTATTAGAAGAAGGCATTGCATGGGCGGAGTCATCTGGAGTTATTCGAAAACTTGATTTGAGTGTGCAGGTCCGAAATGAACGAGCTGTCCATCTCTACCAATCTCTTGGATTTGAAATAGAAGGTCTCCGTAAGAGAGGAGTCTACACTAAAGAAGGGGAATTTATTGACGTTTACCTAATGGGCAAACAAATAGATGGAAATAAGGTATGATTAAAAAAATACTATTCATGTTTTTAAGTTTATTAGCTGTCACTGTTGTTGGCGTCGGAGCCTATGGCTTAACGATTCTGAACCAGTCGACAGATACCTTGAGTAAAACTTATAAAGGTTTTGGAGATGAAAATAACGTTATTGCAGAGAATAAGCCGATGACAATCTTGCTCATGGGAGTAGATACCGGCTCTGGTTCACGTGAAGATCTTTGGCAAGGCAATAGTGACACCATGATTCTAGTGACGGTTAATCCCAAGAAGCGGGAAACAACCATGATGAGTTTGGAACGTGATATTTTAACCAATATTACGGAGGATGGAGAAACTTACCAAGCTAAGTTAAATGCCGCCTATTCTAAAGGTGGTGCAAAATTGGCGATTAAAACGATTCAAGATTTGATGAATCTTCATATTGATCGCTATGTCATGATCAATATGCAAGGCTTGGTTCAGTTGGTTGATAAGGTAGGCGGGATCACCGTTACCAATCCCTTCGATTTTGACATTTCGATTGAAGAAAATGAACCGGAATATACTGCTAAAATCCCACCAGGCCGTCAGGAAATTAATGGAGATCAAGCGCTAGTCTATGCACGGATGCGCTACCAAGACCCTGAAGGGGACTATGGTCGCCAGAAGCGTCAACGAGAAGTGATTAAAAAGGTTGTTGAGAAAATATTGAGTTTAGACGGTTTAAGTCATTACCAAGGGATTATTGAAGCCATTAGCGACAACATGCAAACCAATATTTCACTGAGCACCAACAGTTTGATGCAGTTAATGGGTTATAAAGATGCCTTGAAGACTATTCATTCCAAACAGTTGCGAGGTGAAGATGCGACCTTGGCAGATGGCGGTAGCTATCAACTAGTTACATCTAAACATTTATTAAGCATGCAAAACTTGCTCCGGAAATCTCTTGGCTTGGATCCAGTGAAGAAACTAAAAACCAATGCCTACCTTTTTGATCAAGAAGAAGAACCGAGCTCAAGTTTAAGTAATTCCTCAACAACTACGGACACTCCAACTGCTCCAATTCAAGATACGGGTGGAGGCTATTACGAACAATCCTATGTCCCAGAGACTCCGGTCACTTCTGATGGTGTCGCTCAAAATCCAGCTCCAGTGACAACTCCTTCTAGTATCACGGCTGTTGATCCAGGAACAAATCAATTAGCTCCGGTTGTAACAGAATAAAAAAGTGTGGGAAAAAGTCTATGATGCTATTGCTCGTTCCTTACTAAAATATGAAAAAAGGAATGATAGATGAGATCTCATTCCTAAACATAAAAATTCACCCTTATTATAGTATAAGGGTGAATATTTTGTACTTTTGGAAGTTATCGGATAAAGCACTCTGGCTAATTAAAAAGTTTCCCAAAGTCTTTTCAACCTTCCTCCCTCTAGAAAGCAGTACTGTGAGCAATCAAGCACTGCGTTATGCAGTTATAGCTGATATAGATTAAAGGTTGGACACTTTATGTCAGACTCTTTTTGTATAAAGTTAAGTTTCTAATTTTTGCCTACTGACTTTTCTGACCAGATGTCTTGAATTTGTTCCAAGGCAACGCTTGCTTGTTTCGAAAAAATACGTGTTTTGTAGGAGAAATCCGTTAGGAGTTCATTCACATTTTCCTTCTGCTCTTGGATAATTTCTAAATTTTTTTGAATTTTAGAAAGATTGGCTTGAATGCCTTCGGAAAGTAGTTTCGTCTCGTTTATTTCTTTTTGAAGAGACACCCGATTTTTTACCAATTGGTAGCTGATGCCAGCGCCTGTCGCAAACCAGACTAAATTTCTCAATTTCATATGTGACTCCTTGTCTTACTGGGCTGCAATGAGCTCTGCTAGGCGAGCAAGTTGGTCAAAATCAGGCTCATGAGCAGTGAAGTCAATCTTCAAATCGTCTTCTTGGGAATAGCGTGGAAGGATATGAACATGGGTATGGAAGACCGATTGTCCAGCAATTTCTTCCATATTGCTAATGACATTCATTCCTTTAGGCTGAGTTGCGTTTCCAACATTTTTGGCTACCTGAGAAACAACCTCGAAAAGTTCACCGGTTTCGTTAGGTGTCATTTCGAGTAAGTTGCGGGCATGTTTTTTAGGAATGACAAGGGTGTGACCAGCTGTCACTTGAGAGATATCTAAAAAGGCAAGAAAATGTTCGTCTTCATAGACTTTTGAAGCAGGAATGTCACCAGCAACGATCTTACAAAAAATACAATCCGAAACCATAAAGGCACCTCATTTTAGCTAGATTTTGTTATAATATAAGAACATTATACCAGAAAGCAGAGAAAATATGTTAGAAATTAAGAACTTGACAGGAGGCTATGTCAATATCCCTGTCCTTAAAGACGTAAGCTTCGAGGTTGACAATGGTCAATTAGTTGGACTCATTGGCTTAAATGGAGCGGGTAAATCCACAACCATTAATGAAATTATTGGTCTTTTGCGACCATACTCTGGAGAAATTCGGATTGATGGCTTAAGCTTGGCCGAATCACCAAGTGCTTACCGCCAAAAGATTGGTTATATTCCAGAAACACCTAGTCTCTATGAAGAGTTGACCTTGCGTGAACACATTGAAACGGTTGCTATGGCCTATGATTTAGATCAAAAGGCTGTTTTTGCACGCGTAGCTCCTCTTTTGAAACAGTTTCGATTAGAGGAAAAGTTGGATTGGTTCCCTGCCCATTTTTCTAAGGGAATGAAACAAAAGGTAATGATTATTTGTGCCTTTGCAGTAGATCCAAGTTTATTTATTGTAGATGAGCCTTTTTTGGGATTGGACCCAGTTGCTATTGCCGATCTGATTCACTTATTAGAGACTGAAAAAGGGAAGGGAAAATCAATCTTAATGAGTACCCATGTCTTGGATTCTGCCGAAAAAATGTGTGATGCCTTTGTGATTCTTCATAAGGGACAAGTACGAGCGCAAGGAACTTTAGAAGATTTGCAAGAGGAATTTGGTATGTTAGGTGCAGATCTCAATGCTATTTATTTGGCTTTAACAGAAGAGGCTGACCAATGATAGCAGTATTACAAAAGAGAAAACAATCCTTTCGAAATCAGTGCTTAAAATATTCTCGCTATGTTCTGAATGACCATTTTGTCCTCTTTCTTTTGATTTTCTTAGGGTTTCTAGCTGTTCAATATAGCCAATTTTTGCGTGCGCTACCGGAGGATAGAAGTTTTTTGCTAGTGTTGCTTGTATTTGCTCCTCTTTTACTAGTCCCAGTTGGATCGATTGCTACCTACCTTGAAAAACCGGATATGATTTTCCTCTTAGTTAAAGAAGAAGAGTTGAAAGAGTATCTCAGGATACAGACTCTACGGGCTACTATGTTTTGGGGAGTCTTGCAGACCATTTTTCTTCTCTTATTCCTCCCTTTGGCTCTGGCCATGGGCTTATCTGCTCTAGTTGTAATTTTTTACTTGGTTTTTCTCTTTCTTCTGAAAGCTTTGGTTTTTCAATGGAAGGGGAAAAGATTTTATCACCAGGAAGGTTTGAATTGGACCCGAATGATTGAGGTTGAAAATCTCAGAAAGCAAACGATTCTTCGATTTTTTGCCCTCTTTACTAATGTTAAGGGGATTACAAACAGTGTGAAACGGAGAGCTTATCTAGATGGCTTGACGAGTCTAGTTCCAAAAGTTACTAGCAAAACCTGGAACAATCTCTATCTGCGTTCCTATCTTCGAAATGGGGATTTGTTTGCGATGAGCCTGCGTTTGTTAGGATTATCGCTAGCCGTTTTTGTGTTTGTTCCCCAATCGATGGTAGCTGTAGCTATCGTTGCCCTCTTTAATTATTTGTTGGTTTTTCAATTGCTAGGTCTCTATAATGCTTTTGATTATCAATACCTGACCAAGCTGTTTCCATTAGAAACTGGAACGAAGACACGTGGTCTTCTTCAAACGATGCAAATGCTGCTGTTAATAGTAGGAGGCATTGAAGGAGTCGTGGGCTTGTTTGCTCTTGAAGACAAGCTTCTTGTTCTTGTTCTTCTTGCTTTCACAGCCTTGTTAAGCCATTTATACGCTCCTTTCAAGCTGAGACGATTAGTTGACGAAATGCTATAAAATTAGTAAAATAGATGGGAAACTTTTTACGGAGGAAAAGATGGACTCGATCGAAAAAGAGCTAAGCCTAACCCCAATTCCCGGTAAGAGTGGGAAAGCTTTTATGGGGACATATCCAGATGGAGGAAAAGTATTTGTTAAAATGAATACGACTCCCATACTAGCAGGGCTGGCTAAAGAACAAATTGCTCCACAACTCCTGTGGAGTCGACGCTTACCAGATGGAAATGTGATGAGCGCTCAAGAGTGGTTAAATGGAGATATTTTGACTCCAAATGGGATGGGGAAAAAACAAGTGGTTCATATTTTGACCCGTTTGCATCGTTCACGTCCTTTGATGACACAGTTGAGAAAGTTGGGCTATACAGTTGAATCGCCACTAGATCTCCTAACTTCTCTAAGTAACCAGTTGCCAGTTGCTTTGCGCCAAAACAAATATTTGCAATCAGTCATGAAAAATCTTCGCCATACTGTTCCGGCGTTCCGGGAGGATTATGCAACGATTGTCCATGGTGATGTGCGTCACAGTAATTGGATTGAAACGGAAAGTGGTTTTATCTATCTAGTAGATTGGGATTCTGTTCGCTTAACGGATCGGATGATGGATGTTGCTCATATCTTGAGTCATTACATCCCAGATTCCCAGTGGCAAGATTGGTTGATCTACTATGGTTATAAGTATAATGAGACAGTCTTTCGTAAGTTATACTGGTTTAGCCAATATTCTTTCTTGTGTCAAATTGCAAAATATTATGAGAATAATGATTTAGAGAATGTCAATCGGGAAATTTATGCCTTGCGTAATTTCCGGTCGAAGTATGGGAAGGAAGCATGAGAGTAAGAAACCGTAAAGGTGCAACTGAATTATTAGAAGCAAATCCACAGTATGTTGTTTTAAAACCGGAAGAAGCTAAAGGTAAGTGGAAGGAAATCTTTGGGAATGACCACCCTATCCATATTGAGGTGGGAAGTGGTAAAGGAGCCTTTATTACTGGAATGGCCAAACAAAATCCAGAGATTAACTATATTGGGATTGATATTCAAAAATCAGTATTAAGTTATGCTTTGGACAAAGTTTTAGAAGCCGATGTTCCTAATATTAAGCTGCTTTGGGTAGATGGAGACAGTTTGACCAATTACTTTGAAGACGGTGAGATTGATCAATTGTATCTCAATTTCTCAGATCCTTGGCCAAAGAAACGGCATGAGAAACGCCGCTTGACCTATAAGAGTTTCTTGGATACCTTCAAGCAAATTTTACCTGAGCATGGGGAGATTCACTTCAAGACGGACAATCGAGGACTCTTTGAATACAGTTTGGTTAGTTTTTCTCAGTATGGCATGACCTTGACAGGTGTCTGGTTGGATTTACACGCTAGCGACTATGAAGGAAATGTTATGACAGAGTATGAGCAAAAATTCTCAAGTAAAGGCCAAGTCATCTATCGTGTAGAAGCCCGCTTTTAAAGAATAGTCAAAAATCAAGGTCTCCTGAAAGGGAAGCATTGATTTTTCTGGAAAATTTATAGGATCTGATTCAAGGCAAAATCCTTGCAAGTTGGCTAGACTTGTGTTAGAATGGTAAAAACGAATAGAAAAGGAGAGGCGAAGACATATCTTCGCCTCTTGTCTGTGAGGAGGTGTTGTCCTATCGCAACGATTGTAGAATTAGTAACAGAACTACTTCAACCAGCCATTCAAGATCCTTTTGAATTAGTGGATGTTGAATATGGAAAGATGGGGGGAGATTTTGTCTTAAGTATCTTTGTCGATAAAGTTGGTGGAATTACCTTGAATGACACGGCTGATTTAACAGAAGTCATTAGTCCTCTGTTGGATCAGATCCAACCGGATCCATTCCCAGAACAGTACTTCCTAGAAGTAACGAGTCCGGGTTTGGAGCGTCCCTTAAAAACGAAAGAGGCGGTTGAAAAGGCTATTGGCCAGTATATTCATGTCAGCTTGTATAAGGCGGTTGATAAGCAAAAGGTTATTGAAGGAACCTTGCTCAAGTTTGAGGATAATCAACTGACCATGGAATACATGGACAAGACCCGTAAGAAAACCATTGAAATCCCCTATAGTCTTGTTTCTAAAGCAAGGCTAGCTGTCAAATTATAGCAGAAAAGAAAGGAAGGCTCTTAGTTGCTAAGAGCAAGAATAGAATGAGTAAAGAAATGCTAGATGCTTTTCGCATCTTGGAAGAAGATAAAGGAATTAAAAAAGAAGACATCATTGAAGCTGTCACAGAATCGTTGCGTTCGGCTTACCGGAGACGATATGGTCAAGCAGAGAGTGCGGCTATCGAATTTAATGAAAAGACTGGTGACTTCCGCGTTTATACCGTTCGTGAAGTAGTGGATGAAGTATTTGATAGCCGATTGGAAATTAGCCTGAAAGATGCTCTTGCCATCAGCTCTGCTTATGAATTGGGAGATAAAATCAAATTTGAAGAAGCTCCTGCTGAGTTTGGCCGTGTCGCAGCGCAATCTGCCAAACAAACCATCATGGAAAAAATGCGTAAGCAAACTCGTGCGATTACCTATAACACTTATAAAGAGCATGAAAATGAAATTATGAGTGGGACCGTTGAACGTTTTGATAATCGCTTTATCTATGTGAATTTAGGGTCTATTGAAGCTCAATTGTCTAAACAAGACCAGATTCCAGGAGAAGTTTTCCAATCTCATGATCGCATCGAAGTCTTTGTCTACAAAGTAGAAGACAATCCTCGTGGGGTGAACGTATTCGTAAGTCGTAGCCATCCAGAAATGATCAAACGATTGATGGAGCAAGAAATTCCGGAAGTTTACGATGGCACGGTTGAAATTATGAGCGTAGCGCGTGAAGCAGGTGACCGGACCAAGGTGGCTGTTCGTAGCCATAATCCAAATGTAGATGCGATTGGGACCATCGTTGGTCGAGGTGGATCCAACATCAAAAAGATTACCAGCAAGTTCCATCCAGCACGCTATGATCAAAAATTGGATCGTATGGTTCCAACAGAAGAAAATATTGATGTCATTGAGTGGGTTCCAGATCCAGCAGAATTTATCTACAATGCCATTGCTCCTGCTGAAGTTGATCAAGTTATCTTTGACGAAGAAGATAGCAAGCATGCCCTTGTCGTTGTGCCAGATAGCAAGCTTTCACTGGCTATTGGTCGCCGTGGACAAAACGTCCGCTTGGCAGCTCATTTAACAGGCTATCGCATTGATATCAAGTCTGCAAGTGAATACGAAGAAATGGAAGCCAACCAATCTTTCGATTTTGATGGAGTAGAAAGTGATCTGGATCCAGTAGACGAATAGGGGGAACACATGGTAAAAGCAAGAAAAATCCCTTTACGAAAGTCCGTTGTGTCGAACGAGGTGATTGATAAGCGGGATCTCCTACGAATTGTCAAAAACAAGGAAGGTCAAGTGTTTATCGATCCTACTGGAAAAGCAAATGGACGTGGAGCTTACATCAAACTCGATAATGAAGAAGCTCTTCAAGCTAAGAAGAAAAAAGTGTTTAATCGCAGTTTTAGCATGGAAGTGGAAGAAGCTTTTTATGATGAATTAATTGCTTATGTGGATCATAAGGTAAAAAGAAGAGAGTTGGGTCTTGAATAAGCAAAAGGTCAGTAATTTATTGGGGTTGGCTCAACGAGCGGGAAAGATCATCTCTGGAGAAGAATTGGTTATCAAAGCCATTCAAGAAGGAAAGGCAAAATTAGTCTTTCTAGCAGAAGATGCAGCTCCTAACCTCACAAAAAAAATCACAGATAAATGCCACTACTATGGCATTCCGGTATTAACCGTGTTTTCAACACTAGAATTAAGCACTGCCATTGGTCGCTCACGTAAGGTGGTGGCTGTGACGGATGCTGGATTTTCAAAGAAAATGAGGTCTCTTATGGAATAGAAGAGGAGGACAGCAATTGTCTAAGAAAAGATTGTACGAGATTGCCAAAGAATTGGGCAAAGAAAGTAAAGAAGTCGTTACCCGCGCCAAAGAATTAGGCTTGGATGTTAAGAGTCATGCTTCCAGTATTGAAGGGGAAGCTGTAGAACGTCTGGTCAAGAGTTTTGCACCGAAGACGGCTCAACCAGCTAAGATGGTTGAAGAAAAGCCAGTAGCTTCAGTATCATCGGTTAAAGAAACACCAGTGGTGAAGCAAGAAAAAGTAACTGAAGAACCAAGTGTGCCGGTTGTAAAACCGAAAAGTCGAAATTTCAAGGCAGAGCGAGAAGCACGAGCAAAAGAGCAGGCTGAACGTCGCCAACAACAAGGGAATCGACCTAAAAAACAACATAACGACCGTCGGGATGGTGATCGTTTTCAAAACAGAAATGATCGCAAGAACCAAGGGAATGACCGTAAGAATCATGGCAATGACCGTCGTCGCGATCAAGGAGGAAATGGACAAGGGCGTCCGGCCCCAGCAAATGTAGCACCGAAGATTGATTTCAAGGCTCGTGCAGCAGCCTTGAAGGCAGAGCAGAACGCCGAATATGCGCGTGGAAGTGAGGAACGCTACAAGCAACACCAAGCGGCCAAGGTTGAACAAGAACGTCAGCAACGCCGTAAGAAAGAAGACAGTGTTGAAGTAGAGGTAACTCCACAAACAAAAGTGGAGCATGTTGCACAACCAACAGTTGCAACCTCTACTCCAGCAACAGTTGATACACGTCGGAAGAAACAGGCTAGACCAGACAAGAAGCGTGAAGATTTTGATCGTGAAGAAGATGGTCCAAGAAAACAACAAAAGAATCGAAGTAATCAGAATCAAGTGAGAAATCAAAAGAATAGTAACTGGAATAACAATAAAAAGAATAAAAAAGGAAAAAATAACCGCAATGAGGCTCCAAAACCAGTAACAGAGCGTAAATTCCATGAGTTGCCAAGTGAATTTGAGTACACAGATGGAATGACCGTTGCGGAAATCGCAAAACGGATTAAGCGTGAGCCAGCGGAAATCGTTAAGAAACTCTTCATGATGGGAGTGATGGCGACGCAAAACCAATCCTTGGATGGCGATACCATTGAACTCCTTTTGGTAGATTATGGAATTGAAGCCAAGAAAAAGGTTGAAGTGGACAATGCCGATATTGAGCGATTCTTCGTGGAAGATGGTTATCTGAACGAAGATGAGCTAGTGGAGCGTCCACCAGTTGTAACCATCATGGGGCACGTTGACCATGGTAAAACAACCCTTTTGGATACTCTTCGTAACTCACGGGTTGCAACAGGAGAAGCCGGTGGAATCACCCAGCATATCGGGGCTTACCAAATCGTGGAAAATGGCAAGAAGATTACCTTCTTGGATACACCAGGACACGCGGCCTTTACTTCTATGCGGGCGCGTGGTGCATCTGTTACGGATATTACCATCTTGGTTGTAGCAGCAGATGACGGGGTGATGCCACAGACCATCGAGGCCATTAACCACTCAAAAGCGGCTAACGTTCCAATTATCGTTGCCATTAACAAGATTGATAAACCAGGTGCCAACCCAGAACGTGTTATTGGAGAATTGGCAGAGCATGGAGTCATGTCAACTGCTTGGGGTGGAGATTCTGAGTTTGTAGAAATCTCAGCCAAGTTCAACCAAAACATCGATGAGTTGTTGGAAACTGTCCTTCTTGTAGCTGAAATCCAAGAACTCAAGGCAGACCCAACAGTCCGTGCCATTGGTACCGTTATCGAAGCGCGTTTGGATAAAGGAAAAGGTGCCGTTGCAACCCTTCTTGTTCAACAAGGTACTTTGAATGTGCAAGATCCAATCGTTGTCGGAAATACTTTTGGACGTGTCCGTGCTATGACCAATGACCTCGGACGCCGAGTGAAAGTTGCAGGACCATCTACTCCGGTTTCTATCACTGGTTTGAACGAAGCACCAATGGCAGGTGACCACTTCGCAGTATACGAAGATGAAAAATCTGCGCGTGCGGCTGGTGAAGAACGTGCTAAACGTGCTCTCTTGAAACAACGTCAAGCAACCAACCGTGTCAGCCTTGAAAATCTCTTTGATACTTTGAAGGCTGGAGAAGTGAAATCTGTTAATGTCATTATCAAGGCCGACGTCCAAGGTTCGGTTGAAGCCCTTGCTGCGTCCCTTCAAAAGATTGAAGTGGAAGGTGTGAAGGTTACCATCGTTCACTCAGCAGTTGGTGCCATTAATGAATCAGATGTCACTCTTGCGGAAGCATCTAATGCCTTTATCGTTGGATTTAACGTCCGCCCTACGCCACAAGCTCGTCAACAAGCTGAAGCTGATGAGGTAGAAATCCGTCTTCACTCAATCATTTACAAGGTGATCGAGGAAATGGAAGATGCCATGAAGGGAATGTTGGATCCTGAGTTTGAAGAGAAAATTATCGGGGAAGCAGTTATCCGTGAAACCTTTAAAGTCTCTAAAGTGGGGACTATCGGTGGATTTATGGTCCTCAGTGGTAAGGTCACTCGTGATTCCAAAGTTCGTGTCATTCGTGATGGTGTCGTGATTTATGATGGGGCTCTTGCTAGCTTGAAACATTATAAAGACGATGTCAAAGAAGTAACCAACGGTCGTGAAGGTGGATTGATGATTGAAGGCTACAATGATATCAAGACTGATGATACCATCGAAGCTTACATCATGGAAGAAATTAAAAAATAAACTGTTAACTAGGAAGGAAGAGAGGTATTCTCCCATTTCCTAGTTTTTAAAGACAGACAGAAAGGAGTTCCTATGGCAAGTCATTTTCGGACAGACCGAGTAGGGATGGAAATCAAGCGGGAAGTCAACGAAATTTTGCAAAAGAAAGTTCGTGACCCGCGTGTTCAAGGTGTGACTATTACGGATGTTCAAATGTTAGGCGATTTGTCGATGGCCAAGGTCTACTATTCGATTATGAGTGATCTGGCTTCAGACAATCAAAAGGCTCAGACAGGGCTGGAAAAAGCAACAGGAACCATCAAGCGTGAATTAGGTCGGAATTTAAAACTGTATAAGATTCCGGATTTAACCTTTGTTAAAGATGAATCCATTGAATATGGAAACAAAATTGATCAAATGTTACGAGAGCTTGATAAAAAATAATGAACAAAACGATAGATTCTGTAGAGTCTATCGTTTTTTTATGGTAAAATTCAGAAGAAATTTCAAAAAAACCTTGTGCCGAAGGGGTGGATGTTTTAAAATAGAGTGAGTAAACTTTTATCGAATGATGATGGAGGAAAAGGAATGTCCATTGATTGGCAGAACATTTTATTTAACTTCTTAGGTGGTTTGGGACTGTTTTTATATAGTATTAAAACCATGGGTGATGGCTTGCAACAGGCCGCAGGGGATCGCCTTCGCTACTATATCGACAAGTATACCAGTAATCCATTTCTAGGGGTGCTTGTAGGGATTGTCGTAACTGCCCTTATCCAATCTAGTACAGGGGTAACTGTTATTACGGTTGGATTAGTAAGTGCTGGTCTCTTAACGCTTCGCCAAGCAATTGGGATTATCATGGGGGCCAATATCGGGACGACGGTCACTTCCTTCATCATTGGTTTCAAGTTGGGAACTTATGCCTTACCGATTATGTTTGTCGGTACAGTCTGTCTCTTCTTTACCAAGAATCGGATGGCGAATAACATTGGTCGGATCTTATTTGGGGTTGGGGGAATCTTTTACGCCCTCAACCTCATCAGCGCTGGGATGAGTCCCTTGAAGGAGTTGCCAGAGTTTAGCCAATACATGGTGACTCTTGGAAAAAATCCAATCCTCGGCGTACTCGCAGGAGCAATCATTACTGTCTTAATCCAAGCTTCTTCCGCAACCATTGGGATTTTACAAGGTCTCTATTCAGGTGGATTTTTGGATCTGAAAGGAGCCCTTCCGGTGCTTTTTGGAGACAATATCGGAACGACCCTCACTGTTATTATCGCTGCTATGGGAGCTAATGTTTCAGCTAAGCGAGTTGCAGCGACCCACGTCTTATTTAATGTCATCGGGACTGTTCTTTGTATTATCCTGTTGGGACCATTTACGAGCATGATTGAATTCTTTCAAGCGCAGCTACATCTCTCACCTGAGATGACGATTGCCTTTTCACACGGTGCTTTTAATGTGACCAACACCATCGTTCAATTCCCGTTCATCGGTGCTTTGGCTTACTTTGTGACCAAACTAATCCCTGGTGAGGATGAAGTGGTTAAATACGAGCCACTCTATTTGGATGAAAATCTGATTACCCAAGCTCCTTCGATTGCCTTGGGAAATGCTAAAAAAGAACTTTTGCATTTAGGAACTTATGCTGAAAAAAGTTTCGACTTGGCCTATCGCTACATTTTGAATCAAGAAGAAAAACTAGCTGAAAAAGGCCATAAAACCGAAGAAGCGATTAATACCATCGATGATCAGTTGACCAAATACCTGATCCGCTTGTCTAGCGAAGCACTTAGTCAAAAAGAAAGTGAATCCTTGACCAACATTTTGGATTCCTCTCGTGATTTGGAGCGGATTGGAGATCACGCAGAAGCCTTGATCAACCTGACGGATTACCTCATTCGTAAGAAAGTTGTGTTTTCTGATAATGCCTTGGCTGAATTAGAAGATATCTACCAACAAACGGCTACCTTTGTCAAAGATGCTCTTCGAAGTGTAGAGGAAGATAGCCAAGAGTTGGCAGCAGAGTTGGAACAGCGCCATCAGGCGATTGAAAAACTCGAAAAGAGATTGCGGAAGACTCATATTTCACGTTTGAACAAGGGTGAGTGTACACCTCAAGCGGGTGTTAACTTTATCGACATCATCTCTCACTACACACGTGTGGCGGATCATGCTATGAATTTGGCTGAGAAGGTGCAATTGGAGCAAATCTAAGCATGTAAAGTCCAGTATTCTTACTGGACTTTTTCAGTTCCATTTTTCAACAAAATGTATAAAATATTAATATATTTAAACAAAAGAGGTCTAGACCATTTACAAATCCAAGACAAAGGATTATAATGTGAATGAATATATCAGTTGAAAAAGAAAGGAACTACCATGACAACCTTTATACAAGCAGATCAATTCTTTTATCCTCATGGAATCCGTAAAGGAGGATTTCTAGAAATCATTGATGGCAAATTTGGGAAGCATGTCGACCAAGTGCCAGAAGGAGCTACAATTATTGATTATAGTGGGTATAGTATTGCTCCTGGTTTGGTAGACACTCACATCCATGGATTTGGTGGGGTAGATGTAATGGACAACAACATCGAAGGAACCCTTCACACTATGAGTGAGGGTCTCTTGAGCACAGGAGTGACAAGCTTTTTACCTACAACCTTGACCTCTTCTTACGAGCAGTTGTTAGCAGTAACAGAAAACATCGGAGCACGATATCAAGAAGCATCTGGTGCTAAGATTCGTGGAATTTACTTTGAAGGGCCTTACTTTACAGAGAAGTACAAGGGAGCTCAAAATCCAGCCTACATGAAAGATCCTCGGATGGACGAATTTCGTGCATGGCAAAAAGCAGCTAACGGCTTACTCAATAAAATTGCCCTTGCTCCTGAGCGAGATGGTGTAGAAGACTTTGTCCGTACAGTGACAGGAGAAGGCGTGACGGTTGCGCTTGGGCACTCCAATGCAACATTTGACGAAGCCAAAAAAGCAGTGGATGCAGGGGCTAGTGTCTGGGTACATGCCTATAACGGAATGCGCGGTTTGACGCACCGTGAGTTGGGAATGGTTGGGGCTATGTACCAACTTCCTCATACTTATGCAGAGTTAATTTGTGATGGCCATCACGTTGATCCAAAAGCTTGCGATATCCTCCTCAAACAAAAAGGGGTGGAAAATATTGCCTTGATTACGGACTGTATGACAGCTGGTGGATTGGAAGATGGCGACTACATGTTGGGTGAATTCCCTGTTATCGTAGAAAATGGAACGGCCCGTTTGAAATCAACAGGAAACTTAGCAGGTTCGATCTTGAAGCTTAAGGATGGCTTGAAGAATGTTGTTGAGTGGGGCATTGCTAATCCACATGAGGCAGTCATGATGGCTAGTTTAAATCCTGCTAAATCGGTCCATATTGATGATGTTTGTGGACAGATTCGTGAGGGTTACGATGCAGACTTTATTGTACTCGATAAAGACTTAGAATTAGTAGCCACCTTCTTGGATGGTCAAAAACGGTATGAAGTCTAAATAGCTCTTCTCGTGAGTGGGACTAGGATGTTTCCAATGATCTTTCTGATAGGCAGGAAAATCTAATCCGTTAATGAAGCTCGGACAAGAGTCTGAGCTTTTTTCTTGTCCCTTCTATGTTTAGGCATTGTTGAATGAATCGCTGACATGGTATAATGGTTGTAACGGAATGATGAGGTGTTATATGAAAAAAATTGATGTTCGTTTTTTATTAATGGGGATTTTTTTCCTTTTGTATGGGTTTGTCCGTCGTAGCCCTTTTATTATTGTGGCGGGGGGAGCCTTTCTGATTTATAGTTTCTTTAGCAAGTCCATGGTTGAGCCAAAGAAAAATTTCTTTAAACCAGAGTTGCGGTTGAAGTCTAAAAAAGTAAAGGAAACAAGGTCTGACAAGAAAGGAAGAAAAAAGTAAGATGAACTATTATCAACTGAATGATGGGAAACAGATTCCGGTACTTGGCTTTGGTACTTGGAAAGCAAAAAATGGAGAAGAAGCCTACCAAGCTGTAAAAACAGCCTTGGAGATTGGTTATCGGCATATTGATACGGCTGCTATCTATCAAAATGAGGAAAGTGTCGGAAAAGCCATTCGAGAGAGCGGTGTTCCAAGAGAAGATATTTTTGTAACGACCAAGTTATGGAATACCTGTCATACCTATGAAGAAGCCTTCGGTGCTCTAGAAGAATCTTTGAAAAAACTGGATTTAGATTATGTAGATTTGTATCTGATTCATTGGCCTAATCCAATCACTCATCGGGAGCACGAAGCCTGGAAAGAGCGCAATCGGGAAGTTTGGAAAGCGATGGAGGATTTACAAACTCAAGGGAAAATTCGCTCCATTGGAGTGAGTAACTTCTTACCCCATCATATGGACGCTTTACTTGAGACAGCTCGAGTCCTTCCAGCTGTCAATCAAATCCGCTTGGCTCCTGGAGTTTTTCAGGAAGAAGTGGTCGACTACTGTCGTCAGAAGGGAATCCTCTTAGAGGCTTGGGGGCCATTTGGTCAGGGAGAACTGTTTACCCATGAAATTGTCTTGGCTTTGGCTGAAAAATATGGAGTCAGTCCTGCCCAGATTCTTTTGGCTTGGAGTTTAGCAGAAGGTTTCCTTCCCTTACCAAAATCTGTCACCCCTAAACGAATTGCGGATAATCTAGCTTGTTTTGATATTCAATTATCTCAAGAAGATAGCGACCTCCTTCGTCACCTCCCAGTTGAAGCGGGAGCACCTGACCCAGATGCTAAGGATTTTTAAGGGATCCTAATAAAAAATAATCATAGATAAAGAGTAGCGCAAGAATGATCTGGCTACTTTTTTTCTATTTATTTAAAGGACAATGATTGAAAATACAGATGATTAGTTTTACACACTAGATAGTTTGATCGATAAAACGAAACTAAATAAGATCTACATAAAGATAATGTTCGGGAATATTACATTTTGGTAACAAATTTATGTTGAGTGAATTTTCTGAAAAATTAGGAGTATAATATATATAATTTATCATTTAGGGGGAATTTTATGAGCAAACAGAGATTTTCATTGAGAAAATATAAGTTTGGTGTGGCATCGGTCCTTTTAGGATCTGTACTTGTTTTTGGAGCAGGCCAAGTAAGTGCGGAGGAAACTCAAGACTCCCAAGTCAGTCTTGTAGCTACGACTGAGCCGACTCCAACGGCTACTAATCAAGAAAGTAGTACTATACCACCTGCTGAACCTGACTCATCTTCTGTAGTTTCTGCAAGTTCTGGAGCGACTGCTAATAAAGGGCAAGAAAGTCCAATCCGTCAAAATCTGCAGGAGACAGCGGAAGTTGCAGAAGTCGAGGCGAAAGCGGAAGTAAAAGCCACAGAAGTTGAGGCTAAGCAAGAAGCTAAACCCTCAGTGGCTGAAGAAAAGGCAGGAAGGGAGTCAGTTCTTACCACAAAAGAAGTTGAAACACCAAGTAGTATCAGCAGTAATGCGATTATTAATGTTCCACAAACCTGGAATAAAGGCTATAAAGGGGAAGGGACAGTGGTTGCTGTCATTGACTCTGGTTTAGATGTTAACCACGAGGTACTTCGTATTTCTGATCCTTCCAAAGGGAAGTATAAAAACCAAGATGAATTAGAAGCAGCTAAAAAAGCAGCAGGAATTGATTACGGAAAATGGTATAACGATAAGGTCGTCTTTGCCTATGATTACATGGATGGCGATGACAATATCAAAGAAAAAGACCATGAATCTCACGGCATGCACGTAACAGGCATTGCAGCTGGAAATCCTGATAAAAAAGCGGGGGATGGCAACTATGTATACGGAGTAGCCCCAGAAGCGCAAGTCATGTTCATGCGTGTTTTCTCAGATCGTAGTAGCTCTACCAGTGATGCTATATATGTAAAGGCTATCGATGATGCAGTCGCTCTCGGTGCAGATGCCATAAACATGAGTCTGGGTTCTTCTACAGGATCTATGGTCAACGCTGGATCAGCTATTCGTGAAGCTATTCAGCGAGCACGCGCTAAAGGGGTCAGCGTCCTGATTTCTTCAGGGAATAGCAATACCTTTGGTTATGGCTACAACAAGCCAATAGCTGAAAATCCTGATTACGGTGTCGTTGGGAATCCTTCAACGGTAGAAGAATCGATTTCTGTAGCATCTGTGAATGATTCAGTTGTGACAGAAGAAGTCTTTACGGTACGTGGTTTAGAAGACAATGCAGATTTAGATAAAGGAAGATTCACGTTTGCGACAGCAGAAACAGATGTCGAATTTGAAAAAGGAAAGGAATATGAGTATGTAGATGCTGGCTTAGCGCGCGAGAAGGATCTAGACGGTGTAGACCTAACTGGGAAGGTAGCTCTGATTAAGCGTGGGGAGATCACTTTCTCCGATAAGGTCGCTAATGTTTATAAAAAAGGTGCACTTGGAGCCGTTATTTACAATAGTGTTGAAGGGGCCAATGTTAAAATGGGCTTGGAAGGAGATGCGAAAAAAATCCCAGCCATCTTTATCTCCAAACGATATGGAGAAGCTATTAAAGGAAAAGACTATAAATTAGTCTTTGATGGAAGCTTAGATAATCGTCCAAATCCAGATGCAGACCAGATGTCTGATTTCTCTAGCTGGGGAGTGACAACAGATGGTCAATTAAAACCAGACGTAACAGCACCTGGAGGCTCAATCTTCTCCTCCTTGAATGATGATAGCTATGGTAGCATGAGTGGGACTAGTATGGCTTCCCCACATGTAGCTGGAGTCGCTGCCTTGGTTAAAGAATACCTCCAGATCCACCATCCAGAATTGTCGCCGGAAGAGCTGTCTGCAACGGTCAAGGCCTTGATTATGTCAACGGCAAAACCGCACTACAATAAGGAAACAGACGCTTATACTTCTCCTCGTCAACAAGGAGCAGGAATTGTCGATACAGCTGCAGCTGTTTCAACAGATCTCTATGTCACCAATGAAGATGCTTATCCAAGTGTGTCTCTCGGTGATGTTGAAGATACGTTTAGTTTTGATGTGACCGTCCATAACATCTCGGATACGGATCGGGAACTAAAGATGATCGTCAATACCAACACAGATGGAGTGAAGGATGGTCGCTTTACCCTCACGCCACGTAAATTGACAGAAACTGTTTGGCCAAATGTGACCGTTAGAGCTCATAGTAGTGAGACCGTAACAGTCACCGTCAACACTTCTAAATTTGCAGAAGAATTGAGCAAGCTAATGCCGAATGGCTACTTCTTAGAAGGTTTTGTTCGCTTTGTGGATCCTACAGATGATGGAGACGTCGTTAGCCTTCCATTCATGGGCTTCCGTGGTTCCTTCCAAAATATCCCTGCGGTTGAAAAACCAATCTACAACTTGGTAAGAGAAGGAAAATCAGGGTTCTACTATGATGTTCCAGAAACCAAAGATGTGGCATCTAATGCTAACGTGACAACCTTGGTCTCTAACGCAAATGACGTGCTCTATACGACTGCTAAGAAAGAGACTGCAGAACGGAGTCCAATCGTTCTAGGGACAGTAGAAACTCCGGAAGGCCTGAATGTCCTTCATTTGGATGCGGACGGGAATGTTCGTCTTGCTATTTCTCCAGACGGAGATGGAAACAAAGATTACGTTCAGTACCGTGCCGTTGTCTTACGAAATGTTAAGAATATGAAGGCAGCTGTCTATCAGGCAGAGGATGCAGAATTTGCACAGCCGATTTGGACAAGTACAGGAGCTTTCTCGGCTCGTAAGAACTATTTTGATGGACGTGGGAAAAGATCTTATCTAGTCGATAATACTGCTTGGGAAGGGACAGATGCCAAGGGTGATAAAGTGGCAGATGGACAATACGTCTATGAAGTCCGCTATACGCCAGCAGTTCCAGGTGCAGAAGAGCAAATTGTACGCTTTAATCTTCAAATTGATACCCAAAAACCTCTTTTGACATCCGGTTATACAAGGACAAAAGATGGGGTGGAAACCTTCTTTGCTCGTAAGCCAAAAGATATTGGAGAAGGGGGAATCCTCCGCGAACAAGTCTTTTATGTTCAGGCCTTTGACGAAGAAGGAACGATGGTTCAAAAGGCTCTGGATGCTCAAGGGAAGACTCGAAGTTTTGAAAATCGTGTTTATTTGAAGGCCAACGAGGATGGAAGCTATACTCTTCCAGAAGGGGTGAGCAAGGAGCAACTTTTCTATCTAGTAGAGGATTATGCTGGTAACCGCGACTATATCTCTCTTGCTGATTTCGTTGGCACTGAGGATAGTGGGCGTGTGAAGGTCACCATTGTAGATGCAGATTCACGTAAAGAATTGGACACAGCTTACGTTTATCGCATCAAGGATGAGCAAGGTCGATACGTTAATTTAGATAAAGGAAAAGAGATCAATTTCCTCAAATTTGGCAACTATACCGCGGAAATTTTTGCCTACGATAAGACAGATCTAAGACTTCTCAGTGAACGAACTCAAACATTCACCATTAATGCAGAGGACAGCTTCAAGACGATCGAGTTTCTTGCGAAAGAAATCGTCTCAGCACCTCTGAGTCTCGTCTTTAACCAAGGGATTCCAAAAAATACACCTGTTGTTTTGAAAAATGAAGCAGGTGAAACCTTCATCCTTCCAGTTCAACGCTATGGCAAGAATGCATTTGGGAAAGACATCCCGGTGGGAACCTATACGATTGTTGTCAGTCTGCCAACTGGTTATGAATTGGTAGAAGAAGCGCCTACTGTAACGGTTCTAGAAAACCAAAACAATTTGGTAAAATTGTCTCTGGTCATCAAGACTCAACTACTGCAAGTGCTAGCACAACAAGCCAACCTGACGAGCACAGCTCAGTACTTCAATGCAGCAAGTGACAAACGTCAGGCCTATGATGTAGCGTATAAAAAGGCTCAAGAAGCTCTTTCTGCTAAATTATCTCAAGTAGAAATCGACCAAGTTTTATCAGAACTTGGAGCAGCGACTAGTCGATTAGATGGAAAAGATTCCGACTATGCAGCACTTAAATCAGCTATTGAAGCCTATGATGTGACGACTAAAACTGGACGTTATACCAATGCTAAGGATGTCTTGAAACGTGCTTATGATCAAACATTTAAAGAACTTGCTCTCTTGCTCGTTCGCGAAGGTGTGACCCAGGAGCAAATTGATCAGGCTCTTGCTAACTTCCAAGGGGCAGAGCAAAGATTAAATGGCAAGGCTACAGATTTTTCTAGTCTCCAAAAATTGATCAATGCTGAAATCCAGTTCCAAGCAAAGAACGCTCGGTTCATCTATGCGACAGATAAGGAGAAAGTAAGCTACCTCCAAGCCTTTATCCGAGCGCAAGCTGTTCTTGCTAATCCTGCTGCTAGTCAACAGGAAGTCAAGGCGGCCTTAGCAGAAGTCAAAGCTGCCAAGAAAAAATTAAATGGGAAAAAACCAAAGGTTGCAAAACGCCCATAAGGTTCACCTTTCTTTGAAAGGAGTTGCGACAAGTCTGAAACAATTGTTTCGGACTTGTTTTTTGTTTACACTAGAATAAAAATTTGCTATAATACTAGTCAAGAAAGAAAGGCTTATGGCATCTTTTAAGCGAGCTTGGAATAGTGAGAGCCAAGTAGGATAAGATAGGCAAGTGGCGCTTTCTCTCAGTAAATAGCTGAGTACAGTAGAATAAAATGAAGTAATAAATTAGGGTGGAACCGCGTTTTTGACGCCCCTAGGTCATTTGACTTAGGAGCAAAGACACGGTTCTTTTTGTATCCTGAGTCGAGCACAATCATATAGAAAAAGGGGTAATCATGTCCCAAAAATTAACCTTTCACTGCGTGAGTGGCAACCTCCTTACAGTCGGACTGCCTCACGCTCAGCACTAGGGTACCTGAGCTAGGCGCAGTACTAACTCGTCTTGCCTCGTAGTTCGCAAGGCAGACTTGTGTCGCAAGAATTTATAGAAAAAGGAGTAAATTATGTCTAAAAAATTGACTTTCCACTGTGTCAGTGGCAGAGACCTCCTTACAGTCGGACTGCCCCACGCTCAGCACTAAGGTGCCTGAGCTAGACGCAGTACTAACTCGTCTTGCCTCGTATAATCGACGAGGCAGACTCGTGTCGCAAGAAATCATTTTTAATTAAGGAGTATTCAATGTCTAAGAAATTAACATTTCAAGAAATAATTTTGACTTTGCAACAATACTGGAATGACCAGGGTTGTATGCTCATGCAGGCTTATGATAATGAAAAAGGTGCGGGTACTATGAGTCCTTACACCTTCCTTCGTGCCATTGGTCCGGAACCATGGAATGCGGCTTATGTAGAGCCATCTCGTCGTCCAGCAGACGGTCGTTACGGGGAAAACCCAAACCGTCTTTACCAACACCACCAGTTCCAAGTGGTCATGAAACCTTCTCCATCAAACATTCAAGAGCTTTACTTGGAGTCATTGGAAAAATTGGGTATCAATCCTTTGGAGCACGATATCCGCTTCGTTGAAGATAACTGGGAAAACCCATCAACTGGTTCAGCTGGTCTTGGTTGGGAAGTTTGGCTGGACGGTATGGAAATCACTCAGTTCACTTACTTCCAACAAGTTGGTGGTTTGGCAACTGGTCCTGTTACTGCTGAGGTCACTTATGGTTTGGAACGTCTGGCTTCTTACATCCAAGAAGTGGACTCCGTTTACGATATCGAGTGGGCTCCTGGAGTTAAATACGGAGAAATTTTCCTTCAACCAGAATACGAACACTCAAAATACAGCTTTGAAGTTTCTGATCAAGATATGCTTCTTGAAAACTTCGAAAAATTTGAAAAAGAAGCAGGACGTGCCTTGGAATTGGGTCTGGTTCACCCAGCTTATGACTATGTTTTGAAATGTTCACATACCTTCAACTTGCTTGATGCTCGTGGAGCGGTATCCGTTACAGAACGTGCCGGCTACATTGCCCGTATTCGTAACTTGGCTCGCGTTGTAGCTAAGACCTTCGTTGCAGAACGTAAGAAACTCGGTTACCCACTTCTTGACGAAGCCACACGCGCAAAACTCCTAGCAGAAGAGGAAGAATAAAGAGTGTATTAGATAGGATTGGTTGATAGAGCAATCCTACAGGACCAGTTGCCACAGTGATAGAGGTATCGTTAGAGAAACTAACGATACCAGGCAAAATTAGAGACCTTAGGCTCCAATTTTAGCAATGAAACGACCTAGTCGGTTGCTTGCGTGCCAATCACATAAGGCAAACTGGAAAAAAGATATTTTTCGGAGAAAAAACATGACAAAAAACTTATTAGTAGAACTAGGACTTGAAGAGTTGCCAGCCTACGTTGTCACACCAAGTGAAAAACAACTGGGTGAGAAAATGGCAGCCTTCTTGGATGACAACCGTCTTTCATACGAAAGCATTCAAACCTTCTCAACTCCCCGTCGTTTGGCCGTCCGTGTACTTGGCTTGGCTGATCAACAAACAGATTTGACTGAAGATTTTAAAGGACCTTCTAAAAAAATCGCCTTGGACGCAGATGGAAACTTCTCAAAAGCAGCCCAAGGATTTGTTCGTGGGAAGGGCTTGACCGTTGACGATATCGAATTCCGTGAAGTCAAAGGGGAAGAGTACGTTTACGTGACGAAACACGAAGCTGGAAAACCTGCCAAAGAAGTTTTGGCTGGCATCCCAGAAGTGCTTGCTTCATTGACTTTCCCTGTCAGCATGCACTGGGCTAACAACAGCTTTGAATACATTCGCCCTGTTCACACCTTAATCGTCCTTTTGGGAGATGAAGCGCTTAAACTAGACTTCTTGGATATTCAATCAGGTCGTGTGAGCCGTGGCCACCGTTTCCTCGGTCACGAAGTGGAAATCACCAATGCAGACTCTTATGAAGAAGACCTTCGTACGGTTTACGTGATTGCCGACAGCAAAGAGCGTGAAAACATGATTCGTGAGCAAATCAAGGCTATCGAAGCAGAACAAGGTGTTCAAGTCCAAATCGAAGAAGGACTTCTAAACGAAGTCTTGAACTTGGTGGAATACCCAACTGCCTTTATGGGAAGTTTTGACACCAAATATTTGGATGTTCCAGAAGAAGTATTGGTGACCTCAATGGAAACGCACCAACGTTACTTTGTCGTACGTGACCTTGATGGTCAGCTGAAACCAAACTTCATTTCTGTCCGGAATGGGAACGCTGAGCACTTGGAAAATGTCGTTCGAGGAAATGAGAAGGTCTTGGTGGCACGTCTCGAAGATGGTGAATTCTTCTGGCGTGAAGACCAAAAACTTAAGATTGAAGACCTCGTGGCTAAATTGGCACACGTGACCTTCCATGAAAAGATTGGTTCACTCTCTGAACACATGGCCCGTGCTGGTGTCATTGCCGCGTCATTGGCTGAGCAAGCTGGTTTGACTGCCGAAGAAACGGCAGCCGTAGCGCGTGCAGCTGAAATCTACAAATTTGACCTCTTGACGGGTATGGTCGGAGAGTTCGATGAATTGCAAGGAATCATGGGTGAAAAATACGCTCTCCTTGCTGGTGAGGATGCTGCGGTTGCGACAGCTATCCGTGAGCATTACCTTCCTGATGCAGCAGACGGAGCTCTTCCTGAAACCAAGGTTGGTGCAGTGCTAGCTCTTGCAGATAAATTGGATACCCTTCTTTCCTTCTTCTCTGTCGGTTTGATTCCGTCTGGTTCCAATGACCCTTATGCGCTTCGCCGTGCAACGCAAGGGATTGTTCGTATCTTGGATGCCTTTGGTTGGTACATCCCGATGGATGAGTTAATCGACAGCCTTTACGGACTTTCATTTGATAGCCTTTCTTATGACAATCAAGCAGAAGTGCTCAACTTCATCAAGGCGCGTGTGGACAAGATGATGGGATGTACACCAAAAGATATCAAAGAAGCTGTTCTTGCCGGTTCAAACTTTGTCGTAGCAGATATGCTGGAAGCAGCTGAAGCTCTTTCAGAAGCTGCTAAGACGGATGGTTACAAGGCAGCTGTTGAGTCACTCTCACGTGCCTTCAACTTGGCAGAAAAAGCAGATGCTTCAGTAGCAGTCGATGCTAGTCTCTTTGAAAATGATCAAGAAAAGGCACTTGCTAAGGCGATTGAAGAATTAGAATTGACTGGTTCAGCTAGTGATAAATTGGCACAGCTCTTTGCTCTTAGTCCAGTCATCGATGCCTTCTTTGACAATACCATGGTGATGGCTGAAGATGAGGCTGTTAAGAATAACCGTTTGGCCCTGCTTGCAGGTCTTGTGTCTAAAGCTAATGCTGTTGCAGCCTTTAATCAATTGAATACAAAATAAGTACCTGATGGCAGGTAGAAAGTAGGTCTGATTATGACACCTGAAAAAATTGCTCGGATCAATGAGCTTGCTAAAAAGAAAAAAACAGAAGGTTTGACTCCAGAAGAAGCAGTGGAACAAGCAAAACTTCGTGAAGAATATATTGAGGGTTACCGTCGCTCAGTTCGTCACCACATCGAAGGAATTAAAGTGGTTGACGAAGAAGGTAACGATGTGACGCCTGAAAAACTTCGTCAAGTCCAACGAGAAAAAGGCTTGCATGGCCGTAGCCTTGATGATCCCAATTCATAAATAGACAATAGAAAACTCGATCAGATGTTGAACTGATCGAGTTTTCTTGTTCTATATGGGCTACTCTGAATCCTTATCTTTATTTTTGTAGTTTTTCCATTGATTTTTAAATATCCAAATGGAGACGGCAAGAACGAAGGTTGCTGTCCAAAAAATCCAAGGAACAGGGGTGCGTAGGAAAAAGTAGACAGCAATTAGGTCGGCCAATAGCAGACCAAGGAGTAGGTATTTCTTATCTTTCATGGAATTATTGTATCATAATTTGCTTCTCTAGGTCTATTGGTTGATAGGATGAGCTTTTAAAGAATAGGAACTTTTTATCCGAAAATGATGAGTGGATAGAGGAGAGAATCTCAAGTGCATCTTGGTCAGATTTGTGGTAAAATAGATAGGATATGAGTAAAGAATTTCATCATGTAACGGTCTTGCTCCATGAAACGATTGATATGCTGGATGTAAAGCCAGATGGAATCTATGTGGATGCCACTTTAGGTGGAGCTGGCCATAGCGAATATTTATTAAGTCAATTAAGTGAAAAAGGACATTTATATGCCTTTGACCAGGATCAGCATGCGATTGATAATGCGGAGAAACGATTAGCTCCTTATGTTGAAAAAGGCATGGTAACTTTCATCAAAGACAATTTCCGGAATCTTCAAGCGCGTCTCCAAGAATTGGGAGTCAGTGAAATTGATGGTATTTGTTATGACTTGGGAGTCTCTAGTCCTCAGTTAGATGAGCGGTCTCGTGGTTTTTCTTATAAAAAAGACGCTCCCCTTGACATGCGGATGAATCAAGAAGCTTCTTTAACGGCTTATGACGTAGTCAATAACTATGATTACCACGATTTAGTCCGAATCTTTTTCAAGTATGGGGAAGATAAATTCTCCAAACAAATTGCCAGGAAGATTGAACAAGCGCGTGCGGTGAAGCCAATTGAAACGACAACGGAATTGGCTGAAATCATCAAATCTGCTAAGCCAGCGAAAGAATTGAAGAAAAAAGGCCATCCAGCCAAACAGATTTTTCAGGCTATTCGGATCGAAGTCAATGATGAATTGGGAGCGGCTGATGAATCAATCCAGCAGGCTATGGATTTATTGGCCGTTGGTGGTTGTATTTCAGTCATTACCTTTCATTCATTGGAAGATCGTTTGACCAAGCAACTATTTAAAGAGGCTTCTACAGTGGAAGTCCCTAAAGGCTTGCCCTTTATCCCAGATGACTTAAAACCAAAGATGGAATTAGTCTCTCGAAAACCGATTCTTCCAAGTCAGGAAGAGTTAGAAAGTAATAATCGAGCGCACTCTGCGAAACTGAGGGTTGCTCGAAAAATTCATAAGTAAGAGGAAACAACGAATGGCAGATCAACCATCACAATCCCGTAGTAATCAACTCCAAGAACGAATTCGTCGCTTTTCAAGAGTGGAAAAAGCATTTTATGGTTCTATTATCCTAACAGCGATTGTTCTGGCGGTTAGTATTATTTTTATGCAAACGCGGATTTTACAAGTTCAAAGTGAATTAACCAACCTCAATACAGAATTAAAGACCAAAGAAACTGAGCTAGAGGATGTTCAACAGGAAGTCAATGAATTGACTCGCTACGAACGCTTGTCTAAGCTAGCTAGCTCACAAGGGATGTCCCTTCAAAAAGAAAATCGAAAAGTGGTGAGCACAAGTAGCGATGAATAAAATGAAACAAAAGATCATTCGTTATTCTCTGAAAAAGAGAAGACTTCCTGATCAAAATCGCCGACAAGTCGCCAAGAATTTGAGTTTGCTTTCCATTGTCATCTTCTTGGTTTTCCTAATTAATTTTGCCATCATTATAGGAACGGATAGTAAATTTGGAAAGAATCTATCAGAGCTATCCCACCAGGTCCACCAAAAAACAGAAATCGTTCCAGCTAAGCGTGGAACGATTTATGACCGGAATGGAGCAGTCATCGCCGAAGATGCGACGACCTATAATGTATATGCTGTCATTGATAAAACATACAAATCAGCCAAGGGTGAAATTCTTTATGTGAAAGAGAGTCAATACAACAAAGTAGCAGATATCTTTAACCGTTATTTGGGGATGGAAAAGGACTATGTCGTCCAGCAACTGTCTCAAAAGAAACTGAATCAAGTTTCCTTTGGTGCGGCAGGAAATGATATTACCTATAGCAATATGGATGCTATCCGTAGCGAGCTAGAAGATGCCAAGATTAAAGGGGTTGATTTTACGACAAGTCCAAACCGGAGTTATAAAAATGGCACCTTCGCTTCTCAATTCATTGGCCAGGCTCAATTGATAGAGGACAAGGACGGAAATAAAACCCTACAAGGGACGACGGGAATTGAAAAATCCTTGGATCGCATCTTGGGTGGTCAAGATGGAGTGGTGACCTATGAAAAGGATCGTAACGGAAATATTGTGCCGGGATCCGATAAGGTTGCGGTGAAGACCGAAGACGGAAAGGATGTATACACAACCCTATCTGCTGAGCTTCAAACCTATCTCGAAACGAGAATGGATGTTTTCCAAGAAAAGGTAAGGGGCAAATTTGTTAGTGCTACCTTAGTTAGTGCGAAAACAGGCGAAATTCTGGCTACGACGCAACGTCCAACCTATAATGCAGATACCAAAGATGGTTTGGATTTTAAAAACCTGAGAACTTGGAATACGATCCTTTACCAGGATCAATTCGAACCAGGATCGACCATGAAGGTGATGACCCTAGCTTCTGCGATTGATAATGGAACCTTCCCGGCATACAATGAAGTTTATTATAACAACGAATTACATGTCAAAGATGCGACCATCAAAGACTGGGAAATCAACATGGGCTTGACGGATGGACGCTATATGAACATTGCTCAGGGCTTTGCCTATTCTAGTAATATTGGGATGACCAAGCTAGAGCAGAAGATGGGAAATAACGTCTGGATGAATTACCTCCACCGCTTCAAATTTGGTCTCCCTACCCGTTTTGGCATGGGCGATGAGAGTTTTGGAAGCCTTCCGGGTGATAACTATGTTACTCAAGCTATGTCTGCCTTTGGACAAGGGATATCTGTCACCCAAACGCAGATGTTGCGAGCATTCTCTGCCATTGCCAATGATGGCGTGATGTTAGAACCTAAGTTTATCAGTGGAATTTATGATGCTAAAAATGATGCAGCTCGTAAATCCAAAAAAGAAGTTGTCGGAAATCCAGTGTCGGCATCAGCTGCCCAACAGACCCGTAATTATATGATTACGGTAGGGACAGATCCCCAATTTGGTACTCTCTACTCTTCGGAAGGTCCGATTATTCAAGTAGCTGGCCAAAATGTTGCTGTTAAATCGGGGACAGCCCAAATTGCGACGGCTAACGGGTATTTGGAAGGAGAAAATAACAATATCAACTCCATTGTAGTCATGACGCCTGCCGAGGATCCAGATTTTATCATGTATGTGACGGTTCAACAACCTGAGATCAGCTTTAGTCCGACCAGTTGGCAAGAACTTGTGAATCCCATTCTAGAAGATGCAGTTGCCTTGAAGGATGAGCTGAATTTAGTATCTGAAACCAAGGCTTTGGACGGTGTTTCCAAAGAGGAACTCTATAAAATGCCGTCAGCAGAATCTCTATCTAAAGAATTGAAGTTGAAACAAACTATCAGCCCAGGTGGCTTTGCAGATGAATTGCGTCGTAATTTGATCCAGCCTGTCATCCTAGGTACTGGAAAAAATATTAAAAAGATGTCTGTGTCAGTAGGTACCAAATTAAAAGAAAATCAACAAGTCCTCTTGCTGACGGATGACCTTGATACAGTGCCTGATATGTATGGATGGACCAAGAAAAATGTTGATATCTTTGCTGGATGGACGGATATGGAAGTCACCTATAAGGGCAAAGGCTCTCATGTCATGAAGCAAAGTGTCAAAATGGATACCTCTCTCAAGAAGACAAAGAAAATAACAATTACATTAGGAGACTGATATGTTACTTGCTACCTTAGTAGTATCATTTATTCTAACGGTTATTGGTATTCCTGCCTTTATCCGTTTCTATCAACGAGCCCATATTTCGGGTCAACAAATGCACGAAGATGTGAAGCAACACCAAGCTAAAGCAGGAACTCCTACCATGGGGGGAGTGGTCTTCTTGATCACTTCGGTTTTTGTCACTCTTGTCTTTAGCTTTTTAACAGGGAACTTTACGCGCCCTGTTCAATTGATCCTCTTTATTTTAGTCTTGTATGGAATCGTCGGTTTCTTGGATGACTTCTTAAAAGTTTTTCGTAAGATCAATGAAGGCTTGAATCCCAAGCAAAAATTAGCCCTGCAATTGGTGGGTGGAATCATTTTCTATCTCTTTTCTGAACGCCATGGAGGAGGTAGTCTTCTCAATGTCTTTGGTTGGGATCTTTATTTGGGGCATTTCTACATTGTCTTTGCCTTGTTTTGGTTGGTTGGTTTTTCAAATGCTGTCAACTTGACAGATGGAATTGATGGTTTGGCGAGTATTTCAGTGACCATCAGTTTGATTGCCTATTCTATCATCGCTGTCTGGCAAAGACGAACTGATATCCTCTTTGTGACCATCAGTATGATTGGTGCCCTCCTAGGCTTCTTCGTCTACAACCATAAGCCGGCCAAGATTTTCATGGGAGATGTTGGAAGCCTGGCCCTAGGTGGGATGCTTGCGACTCTATCCATGGCTCTCCATGCAGAGTGGACCTTGCTCTTGATTGGGATTGTCTACGTCTTTGAGACTAGCTCGGTCATGCTCCAAGTGTCCTATTTCAAATGGACCAAGAAACGGACAGGAGAAGGGCGCCGGATCTTCCGCATGACGCCTTTCCATCACCATTTAGAATTGGGTGGTTTGTCTGGAAATGGAGAAAAATGGTCTGAGTGGAAGGTCGATGCCTTTCTTTGGAGTCTCGGTGCTGGGATGAGTGCCTTGACCCTCTTGATCTACTTTTTGATCAATTCATAAATCATTGAAAATAATAGGTTGGGATGCTATCTCAACCTTTTTCGCTGGCTAGGAATTGCTGTTCAAAAGAAGAGCGGTAAGAGAACTTTTCTGATATAATAATAGAGATGATGAAAGGATAAGAGAATGAAATTTACAGATTTTAAGTTTAAGGACTATATCCAAGAGGCCTTAAAAGAGATTAATTTTATCGAAGCGACAGAAGTTCAAGAAAAACTCATCCCGATTGTTTTAGCAGGTCGAGATTTGGTCGGTGAATCCAAAACAGGATCAGGGAAGACCCATACCTTCCTCTTGCCAATTTTTCAAACCTTAAATGAGGATAGTAGCAATGTCGAAGTGGTGATTACAGCGCCTAGTCGGGAGTTGGCCACACAGATTTACCAAGCGGCTCGTCAGATTGCTAGCCACTGTGAAAAGGAAATTCGGATTGCCAACTATGTTGGCGGAACTGATAAGGCTCGTCAGATTGATAAGCTTCAAGTGGCTCAACCACATATCGTGATTGGGACACCAGGACGCATCTATGATTTGGTTGCCTCTGGAGATTTAGCCATTCATAAGGCCCATACCTTTGTGGTCGATGAGGCTGATATGACTCTTGATATGGGCTTTTTGACGACGGTAGATAAGATTGCATC
This sequence comes from Streptococcus rubneri, assembly GCF_004785935.1. GTDB lineage: Bacteria > Bacillota > Bacilli > Lactobacillales > Streptococcaceae > Streptococcus > Streptococcus rubneri. The sequence goes on from NZ_SRRP01000002.1 coordinate 307,709, forward strand.
CAGTCTTCCCAAACAACTCCAATTCTTGGTCTTCTCTGCTACGATTCCGCAAAAGTTGCAACCTTTCTTGAAGAAATACCTATCCAACCCTGTCATGGAGCAGATTAAAACCAAAACGGTGATCTCGGATACCATTGATAACTGGTTGGTATCGACAAAAGGGCGCGATAAGAATGAGCAAGTCTATCAACTAACCCAGGCTCTTCAACCTTATCTGGCTATGATTTTTGTGAATACCAAGGACAGAGCGGATGACTTGCATGCTTATTTGGTAGAAAAGGGCCTTAAAGTCGCTAAAATCCATGGAGGGGTTCCTCCACGGGAGCGTAAGCGGATTATGAACCAAGTCAAAAACCTGGATTTTGAATATATCGTGGCAACTGACTTGGCAGCGCGTGGAATCGATATTGAAGGGGTCAGTCATGTCATCAACGATGCCATTCCACAAGATTTGTCCTTCTTTGTCCACCGTGTTGGCCGGACTGGTCGGAATGGACTTCCTGGTACAGCCATCACCCTTTATCAACCGAGTGATGACTCAGATATTCGGGAGCTTGAAAAATTAGGCATCCAGTTTGTACCGAAAGTCTTGAAGTCTGGAGCTATCGAAGATACCTACGACCGGGATCGCCGGGCTAATCGTGAAAAGCGCCTAGAAAAACTCGATATTGAGATGATTGGCTTGGTCAAGAAGAAAAAGAAAAAAATCAAACCTGGCTACAAGAAAAAAATCAAATGGGCCGTGGACGAGAAACGTCGGAAAGCCAAGCGAGCTGAGAACCGCGCTCGCGGTCGGGCAGAAAGAAAGGCTAAACGCCAAACCTTTTAGTGATAAAGAAATTTAAAGATTTCCATAAAAATTAACTATTTGGTCGCTGATTTATTTTGTGATAGACTATCTATAGATAGTCTATTTTTTACTCTTAGAGGAGATTGTTGCTTGCTAGCACATCATATCTTGAGCATGATTTACGAACAATCGGTAGCAAAACTCAGCATTCTAAGAGCAAATATGATAGAATGATTCATTAATGAGGGAGGAAGTAACGAAGATGTTTACAACTACATATCTGGCGTCTGGTTGGTACGAAGAGTTTTTAAAATGGATACCAGAAGGAGAAATCTTTAACCTACGCGTCGTTTTTGAAGCTATTCCCGGAATTTTAAAAGAGCTTCCAAATACGATTTTGTTAACCTTGGCAGGAGCCTTTTTTGGTTTATTGCTAGCCCTATTGTTTGCCATTGTCAAAATCAATCGGGTAAAAATCCTTTATCCTATTCAAGCCTTGTTTGTGAGTTTTTTAAGAGGGACACCGATTTTGGTCCAGTTGATGCTGACCTATTATGGAATCCCGCTCCTATTGAAGGCCATTAACCAACAATATGGGACAACCTTTAATATCAACGATGTGCCGGCTCATTTATTTGTTATTGTGGCCTTTGCCTTTAATGAGGCAGCCTATGCCAGTGAGACCATTCGGGCAGCGATTTTATCTGTTGATGCGGGTGAAATTGAAGCGGCGAAGAGTCTCGGGATGACCAATACTCAAGTCTATCGACGGATTATCATTCCAAATGCAGCCGTGGTTGCAACACCGACCTTGATCAACTCTTTGATTGGTTTGACCAAGGGAACTTCTCTGGCCTTCTATGCTGGAGTTTTGGAAATTTTTGCCCAAGCCAAGATTATGTCGGGGAATGATAGCCGCTACTTTGAGCGCTTTATCTCTGTTTCATTGATTTATTGGGTCATTAATATTTTGATTGAACAATTGGGTCGCTGGATCGAACAGGTACTCGCTATCAAAGATCCACAAGTCGTAAGCCAAACCTTGCAAGAGGAGGAAAGAGCAGCATGATTCGGATTTCACAATTATCAAAATCCTTTTCCGGTCAAGTGGTCCTAGACCATCTCGATTTGGAAATTCAAAAAGGGGAAGTTGTTGCCTTGATTGGTTCTTCTGGAGCTGGAAAATCAACCTTCTTGAGAAGCTTGAACTATTTAGAAGCTCCAGATAGTGGGAGTATTGAGATTAATGGGGAGAAGGTAGATTTTAAAACGATCAGTAAGGACGAAATCCTAACCCTTCGAAGAAAGTTAGCCATGGTCTTTCAACAATTCAATCTCTTCAGTCGCAAGACGGCTCTGGATAATGTTAAGGAAGGATTGGTAGTCGTTAAAGGCTTATCCGACCAGGAAGCAACCAAGATTGCCAAAGAAGAACTTGCAAAAGTCGGTTTGTCGGACCGCGAAACCCATTACCCTCGCCATTTATCAGGGGGACAGAAACAACGGGTGGCCTTGGCGCGGGCCCTAGCCATGAAGCCGGAAGTCCTCTTATTGGATGAACCAACCTCAGCTCTCGATCCAGAATTGGTCGGAGAGGTAGAAAAAGCCATCGCAGCAGCAGCACAAGCAGGGCAAACCATGATTTTGGTCAGTCATGACATGAGCTTTGTTTCCCAGGTGGCGGACAAGGTCTTGTTCCTTGATAAGGGAAAAATTATTGAATCTGGGACTCCAGAAGAGATTATGAATGCTCCTAAAGAAGAGCGGACAAAAGAATTCTTTGCTAGTTACAAACGAACATTTGTTTGATATAATATATAAGAGCTCGAGTCTGGAACGCGATGTTTCAGACTCGGATTTTTCTTTGAGTAGGTGCCTCAGGAGAAGATGATGATTAGTAGTCTACTTTTCCGCATAGATAGGTGTGTCAAGTTGACCAACGGTTAACGAAACGAAGCGGCATCTCGTCCCCTCATTCCAAGTTTGGATACTAAGGAGATCTTATGTTAAACCAATTGCTATCTCTCTATATCGAGAGCTTAATCATCACTTCAGTTGGGGTGTTGGTTGCTTCAGCTGTTTGGATAGTCTTGCGAGTAGCTCGTAAGACGGATAAAACAGCTAAGGAACGCCAGTTACACCTCTATGATATTTTATTAATTGATATTATGATAATTCCAGTCCTTACCTTTGCAGTCATTGGAGTTCTGTTTATTCTTCGAGCAAGATAATTGCAAAATGATTGAATTGGAGTTAGAATCAAGATAGTTACAACAAAAGGAGAAGCTTATGTATGATACACTGATTATCGGCGCAGGACCTGCGGGAATGACCGCAGCCTTGTATGCAGCCCGCAGCAATCTCAAGGTTGCCTTGTTAGAAGCAGGAATTCCTGGCGGACAGATGAACAACACGTCTGACATTGAAAATTATCCAGGCTATGCCAACATCAGTGGTCCTGAATTGGCTGAAAAGATGTTCGAACCTCTAGAAGCTTTAGGAGTGGAACACTTGTTTGGCAGAGCCGAAAACATTGTTGATCAAGGAAGCTACAAGGAAATTACGACAGATGATGGTCTCCTACAAGCTAAGACCGTTATTATTGCGACAGGTTCCAACCATCGTTTATTGGGAGTTCCAGGTGAAGAAGAATTGAATAGTCGTGGGGTTTCTTATTGTGCCGTCTGTGATGGAGCCTTCTTCCGAGATGAAGACCTCATGGTCGTTGGTGGAGGAGACTCAGCGGTTGAAGAGGCAATTTTCCTGACTCAGTTTGCTAAGACTGTTACCATTGTTCACCGACGCGATGCCCTACGTGCCCAAAAAGTTCTTCAAGACCGAGCTTTTGCCAATGAAAAGATTCACTTTGCTTGGAATACAGTGGTCGAAGAGATCAAAGGGGACAACCGTGTGACTAGTCTGCTTTTAAAAGATGTTCAAACTGGTCAAGTCCGCGAGCAAGCAGCAGGTGGTGTCTTCATCTATGTGGGCTTGGATCCTGTCAGTGATTTTGCGACTGAACTTGGTATTTTGGATGAGAATGGTTGGGTAGTGACGGATGATCATATGAGAACCTCAGTCCCAGGTGTTTTTGCGGTTGGGGATGTTCGCCAAAAAGATCTTCGTCAGGTTACCACAGCTGTTGGAGACGGCGCTGTTGCTGGTCAAGAAGCTTATAAATATATTACTGAACACGAAGAATAAGAAAGAAGGAAGGGATGTTCGTCTGATGGAAAGAGGCGAATATCCCTTCTTTTTTACGATGAAAAATGAGGTTTAACCCAGATTAAACTCATATGGACCTGTAAAATGTGCTATAATGTGTTTAAAATTATTTTGGACTGTGCCAGTTGACGGAGCGCGACTGGTGCCATGAAGTAAGAAAGAAGAAGAGGGATCATACATGTACCCAGATGATAGTTTAACTCTCCATACAGATTTGTACCAAATCAATATGATGCAAGTTTACTTTGAACAAGGCATTCACAATAAAAAGGCAGTCTTCGAAGCCTATTTCCGCCAGCAACCCTTTAAAAATGGCTATGCCGTCTTTGCGGGTCTTGAGCGCATTGTCAATTATTTGAAGAATCTACGTTTTTCTGAGTCAGATATTGCCTACTTAGAATCCTTGGGCTACGAAGGAGCCTTCCTAGATTACCTGAAAAATTTTAAAATGGAATTGACCGTTCGTTCTGCCAAAGAAGGGGATCTGGTCTTTGCCAATGAGCCGATTGTTCAAGTAGAAGGACCACTTGCCCAGTGTCAGTTGGTCGAAACGGCCCTCCTCAATATTGTCAACTTCCAAACCTTGATTGCCACAAAAGCAGCTCGGATCAAGTCTGTGATCGAAGACGAACCTTTGATGGAGTTCGGGACTCGTAGAGCACAAGAAATGGATGCGGCTATTTGGGGAACCCGTGCAGCCGTTATTGGAGGCGCTAGCGGGACTAGTAACGTTCGTGCAGGAAAACTCTTTGATATTCCAGTACTTGGAACCCATGCCCATGCCTTGGTGCAGGTCTATGGCGATGATTATCAAGCTTTTAAGGCCTATGCTGAGACCCACCGCAACTGTGTCTTTCTAGTGGATACCTATGATACGTTGCGTATCGGAGTTCCAGCTGCGATTCAGGTAGCCCGTGAGATGGGCGATCGTATCAACTTCCTTGGCGTGCGGATTGACTCTGGAGATATTGCCTACATCTCGAAAAAAGTTCGCCAGCAGTTGGATGAAGCTGGTTTCACAAAAGCGAAGATCTATGCCTCAAATGATTTGGATGAAAACACCATCCTCAACTTGAAGATGCAAAAGGCTAAGATTGATGTCTGGGGTGTCGGAACCAAGTTGATCACGGCCTATGACCAACCAGCCCTTGGAGCAGTCTATAAGATTGTTGCTATCGAAGACGAAAATGGTCAAATGCGAAACACCATCAAGCTGTCTAACAATGCTGAGAAGGTCTCAACTCCAGGGAAGAAGCAAGTTTGGCGCATTACCAGTCGGGAAAAGGGCAAATCTGAAGGAGATTACATCACTTACGATGGAGTAGATGTCAATGAACTGACAGAAATCAAGATGTTCCATCCGACCTATACCTATATCAAGAAGACAGTTCGTGATTTTGACGCCATCCCGCTCTTGGTTGATATTTTCAAAGATGGAAAACAAGTCTACGAGTTGCCAGCTTTGATGGATATCCAAGCCTATGCTCGGAAGGAATTCGATAAGCTCTGGGATGAGTACAAACGTGTCCTCAATCCACAACATTACCCAGTAGACTTGGCCAAGGATGTATGGCAAGATAAGATGGACCTGATTGATCAGATGCGTCAGAAAGCCTTGGGAGGTGAAGAAGAATGAGCCTACAAGAAGACATTATTGCTCAATTAGGGGTCAAGCCGGTCATTGATCCTCAAGAAGAGATTCGCCGGTCGATTGATTTTTTGAAGGACTACTTGCAAAAACATCCTTTTCTAAAGACCTTTGTCTTAGGAATTTCGGGAGGACAGGACTCGACCCTAGCGGGTCGCCTGGCTCAATTGGCCATGGAGGAAATGCGGGCAGAGACTGGAGATGCCAGTTATCAGTTTGTTGCAGTCCGCTTGCCCTACGGTGTCCAAGCAGATGAAGCAGATGCCCAAAAGGCCTTGGCCTTCATCCAGCCAGATGTCAGCCTAGTCGTGAACATCAAGGAATCGGTCGATGCCATGGAGCGTGCTGTCGAAGCGACAGGAACGGATGTCTCAGACTTTAATAAGGGAAATATAAAGGCACGGAGTCGGATGATTGCTCAGTATGCCTTGGCAGGTGCCTATAGCGGAGCCGTCATTGGGACGGACCATGCGGCTGAAAATATCACTGGATTCTTTACCAAGTTTGGAGATGGTGGAGCCGATATCCTTCCGCTTTACCGCCTCAACAAGCGCCAAGGAAAGCAGTTACTTCAGGCGCTGGGAGCTGATCCAGCCTTGTATGAGAAGGTACCGATTGCAGATTTGGAAGAGGAGAAGCCGGGTATCGCTGACGAAGTAGCTCTTGGGGTGACCTATGCAGAAATTGATGACTACCTAGAAGGGAAATCAGTTAGCCCAGAAGCTCAAGCAACCATTGAAAATTGGTGGCGCAAGGGCCAACATAAGCGCCATCTACCAATTACAGTATTTGATACCTTCTGGCGTTGATAGGAAAGAAAAAATCGATAGTAAAGTGACCAGATAAGTCAAAAAAACAATATAAGTCATTTTGGGATAAGATTCCAGAAGCAGAAAAATTCTGGTTGAATTGTGGAACAGATGTATACGGTAAAAATGAATGATCGTTTAAAAATTAGATAGGAGAAGGCCATGGGATTGCAGAATAAATCCGATGAGGAGTTAAGACAAGATAAAATGGATCATTTAAAGGAACAGATATACTCGCTTATCTATGGTTTGGCTATTGGGGATGCGCTAGGGGTTCCTGTTGAGTTCAATGAAAGAGACTCCTACCATATTACAAAGATGGAGGGCTATGGAACCTATAATCAGCCACCTGGGACTTGGTCTGATGATACCTCTTTAACTCTTGCTCTAGTAGAACATTTGAGTGAAAAATCAGATTTATTTGGATTAATGGATAAGTTTGTTGCTTATCGTCAAGGTTATTTGACGCCCTTTGGGACTTGTTTTGATATCGGAATTGCTACCAATCAAGCGATTGAGCGGTACTTGTCTGGTGTCTCTCCAGAGGAATGTGGAGGAAGAGGGGAACGAGACAATGGGAATGGTGCTCTTATGCGGATTGCACCCTTGGCTTTCGTTTTAAAAGATAGAAGTGATTTTACACACAATTGTGGAAAAATTGAGAAATATACTCAGGTGACACATGCGCACCCAAGGTCGCTTGTTGCCTCTATTATTTATGTTCAGATTTTAATCGATTTACTATTCAATAAGTCATTGGAAGAGACGATAGAAGACCTTCAACCTCTGTTAGAGGATTATTTCAGATCAAATTCAGAATACTGGAAAGAATACCAAGATCAGTTCAGAGAGCTATTTGACAAGGATTTTTATCAAAAACAACGAGAAGAAATAATGTCTACAGGCTATGTGGTTGATAGTCTGAAAGCTAGTCTCTGGTGTCTAGGGACAACAGAGACTTTTGAAGGAGCAGTTTTAAAAGCGGTCAATCTCGGAAATGACACCGATACGATTGGTGCAATCACAGGAAGCTTTGCTGGAGCTCTCTACAAACTGGAAGGTATTCCAGATAAATGGATACAACAATTGGTGAATAGAGAATTGATCGATGAAAAATGTCAAAAATTAATAGAGTGTCTAGATCAGTGAGATCAATTTGTGAATGTGGAATACTTGCTTTCTCTGCTAGATGATCGAGCAGAGAATAATTTTTATTAGATATGACATCAGTCAGCTAAACCCTTTTAGCTGGCTTTTTTTGCTAGCTACTCGGTCACTAACTTGCTTGTCAAAGTATAATTCGGTATTATAGGGAGGGAGCGATTGCTTGGCTAGCCTAATTGTAGGTTTCCAGTTATGTAGGTATGGGAAATAGGAGGAAAATTTATGGAAAAAGATCAATTAATAGAGAAACCAGAAGTCATTATTGTTGGGGTTATTGCGAATCATCAGTTTAACTGGTATATTTGTTCAAACGATATGTGGACAATGGATATCGATAAATATATTCAGGCATATAAGGAAGCAGGTCTGGATCTTGATTTCTCCTATTTACCTGAGATTCAACAGAATCTTCACGTAATTACAAAAAGTAATCTTGAGAACTACTTAGAACTGTATAAAGATGACTGTCTGAAGGTGACCGTTGAAGAATTGATCACAATGATTAGACGTTCAATGGAGTGTGTGGACTTCAATTCAGAGATGATTCTGGAAGGAAAAGCCTTGCTCCCGGATCTTTTAATTGATTTTGATAAAGAAGAGTTTTATTCAAACCATCTGGGAATGAAAAACTACGAACGATATGTGCCAAATGGATGGACGGTTTGTTCAGGGCGATTCGATCATTTGATACCTGAGGAGAAACAATACTGGATTGAAAAGAATGGCAAAATAAACATCAGATCATGAATTATTTAGTTCTAACGAACTATTTAGTATTGTAGGAATGAGAACTTGACTCAAATTGCTGATGGAGAGCTAAGATGACTCCTGAACGAACACTTTGATGGAAATAAGGCGCAATACGGAGCTCTGTTTCAAGTGCCTGATTCTAACGGTAAATACCATCAACTCTTCTAATCTTTAAAACAATTTTTACTTGAAGATTTTAGACAATGGTCTATAATGGTAAGTAGCTTTACAAAGGAGAATCTTATGTCAGAATTAACACAAGAATTTACAGATCAACTTTATACAAATTACCAAGCAAATGTGAAATTTGCGGCTCTCGAAAATGCCATCACCCACAATGGGATTCATGCAGCTTTGGAGACACGCAAAAGTGCAGTAGAAAACACACCCGTCTTTTCTCTTGATTTAACCAAGGACAAGGTGACGGACCAGAAAGCTTCTGGTCGTTGCTGGATGTTTGCGGCTCTGAATACCTTCCGTCATAAAATGATTGCGAGCTTCCAATTAGAGGATTTTGAGTTGTCTCAAGCTCACACTTTCTTTTGGGACAAGTACGAAAAATCCAACTGGTTCTTGGAACAAATCATTGCGACAGCGGATCAGGATTTAACCAGCCGCAAGGTGGCCTTCCTCCTTCAAACTCCTCAACAAGATGGTGGTCAATGGGATATGGTCGTTTCCCTCTTTGAAAAATATGGAGTCGTACCCAAGTCGGCCTATCCGGAATCCATCTCATCTAGCAATAGCCGAGAGCTCAATACCTACTTAAATAAATTATTGCGCCAAGATGCTCAGATCCTTCGCGAATTACTTGCGAGTGGAGCAGATCAAGCAACGGTTCAAAGCAAGAAAGAAGAACTCCTCCAAGAAATCTTTAATTTCTTGGCCATGTCACTTGGCTTGCCCCCTCGTATATTTAGTTTCTCTTATCGCGATAAGGACAATAATTTCCACACAGAGTCTGGCTTGACACCTCAAAGTTTTTACAAAAAATATGTGGGTCTTCAGTTGGAGGACTACGTTTCTGTTATCAATGCGCCTACGGCAGACAAGCCTTATGGCCAGTCTTACACAGTAGAGATGCTGGGGAATGTGGTCGGTAGCCGTGAAGTCCGCTACCTCAACGTTCCGATGGAGCGCTTGAAAGAATTGGCCATTGCCCAAATGAAAGCTGGGGAAACTGTTTGGTTTGGATCGGATGTCGGCCAAGTCAGCAACCGCAAAGCTGGAATCCTGGCAACAGATGTCTATGACTTTGAAGCGGGAATGGATATCCAGCTGACTCAAGATAAGGCAGGACGTTTGGATTATGCAGAAAGTCTCATGACCCATGCTATGGTCTTGACTGGTGTGGACCTGGACGAAGCTGGACGCCCTCTCAAATGGAAAGTTGAGAATTCTTGGGGAGACAAAGTCGGAACAGATGGATACTTTGTAGCTTCCGATGCCTGGATGGACGAATACACCTACCAGATCGTTGTCCGCAAGGAACTATTGACAGCGGAGGAATTGGCTGCTTATGAGGCAGAACCGATTGTCTTAGCTCCTTGGGATCCAATGGGAGCTCTGGCTTCTAAATAAATTGAATAGAAAAGCACGATTGTTGATTAACAATCGTGCTTTTGTTTGGGCTTAAATCATTTAACTAACGATTTTGCTCGTTTTCTTTAGCAGAAGGTTCGGTGTGTTCAGAATTTTCCTCTGAGCTAGATGAACTTGAGCTTGAGCTTTCTTCTGTTGATTCGCTCGTTTCTTCAGCTGTATAGCTTGGCTCATAATAGTAATTGTAGTTGTTCTTACCATTATTGAGATAGAGGAAAGAACCGCTACGATAGAGTCCATTTGGTTGTTCCCAGTCGGTCGTTCCTGATCCATACTGCTCTAGTAAGTAAAGCATCATTTGCTTGTAGACGTCAGTCGCAACTTTAACGCCATCATCGAGAACTGGAGTGAGACGGTTGGTGTAACCGGTCCAAACTGCCATAGCATATTGGGTAGTGTAGCCGACGAACAATTCATCTGGTGTTACAATGCCAGAACTATAGTAATTCTTTGTGAGTTTTTTCAATTCATTATCCGCATAGTTAGAGGTACCGGTCTTACCAGCCTGGTAGGCTCCGTAGATAGCTGCATTATATCCTGTTCCAGATGTCAGAACAGTCTTCATCATATCAGTCATCATATAAGCAGTCGTTTCTTTCATAGCCCGTGTTCCTGGGTTATCAAATTCACGAGTGCTGCCATCACTAAAGACGATGCGGTTGACGTATTGTGGTCTGTAGTAAGTACCACCGTTGGCAATTGCGGCATAGGCAGCAGCCATCTTCTCACTGCTGGCTCCGTATTTGTTGCTGGAGTCACTGGTGTTACTTGAAATAGCATTTGCATAAACCATCTCAGGATATTCAATACCAATACCGCTCAAGAATTTTTGAGCTTTCTTCAAGCCGACTTTATCAAGGGCGCGAACAGCAGGAACATTTCGAGATTCCTGGATCGCTTGTTGCATGGTGATGTTCCCATAATAGTTCCGGTCCCAGTTATAGACGGGAGTGTTGGAGTGAGGGAAGTTATATGGCGTATCTGGAATAGTTGCAGCTGTTGAGCTATATTCATCGTATTCAAGCGCAGGGGCATAGTCAGTGATTGGTTTCATGGTAGAACCCCAATCGCGGTTGGTTTCGACAGCTTGGTTGGTTCCGAAGGAAACGTTGGTTGATTGATGGCGGGAACCTAATTGAGCCACAACCTTCCCGTTGCTAACATCGATGACGGTAGAGGCAACTTGTATCTCATCATCTGGATAATTGACATACTCATCTGAGTTGTAAATGTCCCAGAGACGTTTTTGTGCTTCGGTATCGACGTTGGTATACACATCCATCCCGGTCGTCAATAGGTTATAGCCGGTCTCTTCTTCTACCTGCTGGATGACTTCTTTCAAGTAGTTATCCATATAAGCTGGGTAGTTGGTTAAGGCCGTCAAACTTTGGAGGCCATCTGTTACGGGAGTATTAACAGCATTTTCATATTGCTCATTAGAAATAGCCTTCATCTCAAACATTTCTTTGAGGACTATGTTGCGCCGTTCTAGAGCAGCTTCTGGATGGGTGTAAGGGTCATATTGGTTGGGTGCTTGTGGCATCCCAGCCAAGAGGGCTAGCTGAGGAAGAGAGAGATCTTTGAGTTCTTTACCATAGTAACTGTGGGCAGCTGTTTGCATCCCATAGTTTCCGTTAGACATATAGACCTTATTGATGTAATAAGTCAATATTTCTTGTTTGGTTGCCTTTTGTTCTAACTGAGTGGCCAGCCAGGCTTCTTGAATCTTCCGGGACAAGGTCTGGTCGGCTGAGGAAGTAGAGAAGTAGGTCAGCTTAATCAACTGCTGGGTCAGTGTGGAACCACCCTGACGCCCTCCTCGGAGATTGTTGACAAAGGCACCAGCGATTCGAATGAAATCAACCCCTCGGTGGTTAAAGAATCGATGGTCTTCAATCGCTACAATGGCGTCGACCAACTCGGTTGGAATTTCATTGGTCTCTGCATTGATCCGCTTCTCAGCCCCTAAATCGGCAATCATATTGTTTTGGTTGTCAAAGATTCTACTAGAAGTCGTTGCGACCAGGTCTTTCTCAGAGAGGGTTGGAGCTTTGAAAGCGTAGTAGCTAAAAATTAGCCCTCCGAGAACGAATAAGAGCAAGAAGAAGGAAATTGCCACAATGGCAACATATTTTAACCACTGGATAACTGTTTGTTTGTTCATTTAATTACCGCCTAGTAGATTCTGTTCAATAATATCAAGATAGGGGATGCTTGGAAGGCGATCCGTCTCAATACGATAGCCATTCTCCCGAACATAGGTGAGTGGCATGGATTTACTGCCATGATCGATGTTGTAATAGTCAATTAAGGAAGGAGCTGGCAGCAGATAGGTCTCACTGAGCTTTGCAAAATGCAAAAGCACAAAACAAATCCCGCCCTGCTGAATGACAGCAGCCATGTGATCAATCTGGTGCTGATGAAAATTCTTCATCGGCATCGATTGTTTCTGTTGGGTTTCCTTAGCCTCGAAATCAATGTAGTGGCCTTTGTAGACACCGGAGTAGTCCGTGGTAGAGGCCTGACGAAAATAAGCTTCTACAATCTTTGCTCGACTGCGATGAGGATAGTCCACTTTGACGATCTGAATAGGGGTTGGCTTTTTATGAATAACGGCCAGTCCCTTAGAAAGGTAATACTGGTTGCTCTCGTTAATCATTTTTTCAAATGACATTCCCCGATTGGCAAAGTTCACACTCTGTTTTCGCTGAAGGGGCGAAGAGGATTTCTTGGTAAGTTTGTGAGGATAGTTGACCATAAAACTCCTTATTGGTACAATTACATCACTCTATTATAACATAAATTGAAGAGGGGAGGGGAAATTATGAATAGTTTGCTTGTTACAGGCTATAAACCATATGAATTAGGAATCTTATCAGCCAAGGATCCACGACTACCTATCATTAAAGAGGCCATCCGACAAGATTTAAGACGCTTTTTAGAAGAGGGGGTCAAATGGCTGGTCTTTACAGGAAATTTAGGTTTTGAAGCTTGGGTCTTAGAGGTTGCAAAAGAAATGCAGAAGGACTATGAACTTCAGTTGGCGACCATCTTTATGTTTGAAAACCAGGGGGAGAATTGGAATGAAGCCAATCAGGAAATTCTTAGCCAGTTTAAGCAGGTTGATTTCGTCAAGTATGCCTATCCTTCTTATGCCAATTCAGGACAATTTAAAGACTTTAACAAATTTTTGTTAGAAAACACGGATGGAGCTTATTTATTTTATGACCCTGAACATGAAACCAATATTAAATATCTTTACAAGATGATGGTAGATATGGATCCATTCTATATCAAAAGATTAAACTTTGATGACTTAAATGAAGTAGCAGAAAAAATTTGCGAAAAATAAGTAATTTACCTTGATTTTTGCCCCTCTTTTTTTATATAATTGATATGATTAACTAGAACGGAGAGAAAGATGGCCAGTATTATTTTTACTGCGAAAGATATTTTTGATCAAGAGTTCAAAAAAGAAGTTCGTGGATACAACAAAGATGAAGTAAATGAATTCTTGGACGATGTTATCAAAGACTATGAAACCTATGCGGCTTTGGTTAAAGAGTTGAAAGAAGAAAACGAACGACTCCGTGAAGAAGTAGCCAAGAAAGCCGTTCAAGTAACTCCGAGTCAATCTGTACAAGAGCCTGCTCCGAAACATGAGCTCCCTCAAGTGACAACGACGACGAATTTTGATATCTTGAAACGCTTAAATCGCTTGGAAAAAGAAGTCTTTGGCAAGCAAGTTGTTGATCGCGAATTTTAAGAAAGAATTATAGTAAAAGGTGCAATTTTTGGATAATCGCGTGAGAGCTTTCTCTCATGAGGAAAGTCCATGCTAGCACAGGCTGTGATGCCTGTAGTGTTTGTGCTAGGTGAATCCATAAGCCTAGGGACTTGATGTTCAAGTTACGGCGAGCGAACGGGCTAAGTCTTCGGATAGGTTTTAGTAACTCTGAAAGTGCCACAGTGACGTAGTTTTTAGGGAAACCTAAAAAGTGGAACGAGGTAAACCCCTCAAGCTAGCAACCCAAACTTTGGTCGGGGCATGGGATGCATGGAAACGAACATAGTATCCTGACTGGAAACAGTAGACAGATGATTATCGAAGGGAATGGTACCTAGTCATTTCTGGAACAAAACATGGCTTATAGAAAATTGCATATAGGTGGTGAGGGGGAGAGTGATCTCAACCTCCTTTTTTAAGTAATGGGTAACAAATGAAAAAACAATTTGAATTGATCGCGACAGCTGCAGCTGGTCTAGAGGCTGTAGTAGGTCGTGAATTACGAGATCTGGGCTATGACTGTCAAGTGGAAAATGGTCGCGTTCGTTTTCAGGGAGATGTTCGTGCAATCATCGAAACCAATCTCTGGCTTCGAGCAGCTGATCGGATCAAGATTGTGGTCGGATCATTTCCAGCTCCTACCTTTGAAGAACTTTTCCAAGGAGTTTTTGCCTTAGATTGGGCTCAATACCTTCCTTTAGGGGCCCGCTTCCCAATTGCAAAGGCGAAGTGTGTCAAGTCCAAACTACACAATGAACCGAGTGTACAAGCTATTTCGAAAAAAGCTATCGTTAAGAAATTGCAGAAGCATTATGCTCGCCCTGAAGGGGTTCCTCTGATTGAAAATGGCGCAGAGTTTAAAATCGAAGTTTCTATTTTGAAGGACCAAGCAACGATCTTGATTGATACGACAGGTAGTAGTCTATTCAAACGTGGCTATCGGACTGAAAAAGGGGGAGCTCCAATTAAAGAAAATATGGCGGCAGCTATTCTCCAACTTTCCAATTGGTATCCAGATAAACCTTTGATTGATCCTACATGTGGATCAGGGACCTTCTGTATCGAGGCAGCGATGATGGCTCGTCAGATAGCACCCGGTTTGAGACGAACCTTCTCTTTTGAAGACTGGAATTGGGTAGACGATCGTCTGATCCAAGAAGTTCGCACAGAGGCCAGTAAAAAAATCAATCGGGACCTAGTGTTGGATATTATGGGAACGGATATCGATGCGCGGATGGTTGAGATTGCTAAAGAGAATGCTCAAAAAGCTGGGGTCGCTAGCGACATCACCTTTAAACAAATGCGGGTTCAAGATTTGCGATCTGATAAGATCAATGGGGTCATCATCTCTAACCCTCCATATGGAGAACGCTTATCTGATGATGCTGGAGTTACAAAACTGTATGCTGAAATGGGTGAGGTTTTTGCTCCCTTGACGACCTGGAGTAAGTTTATCTTGACCAGTGATGAAAACTTTGAGAAGAAATTTGGGCGTCCAGCAGATAAAAAACGGAAATTATATAACGGGACCTTAAAGGTTGATTTGTATCAATTTTTTGGAGAACGGGTGCGACGACAATCGTCAAATGAGAAAGGAAGCATATGACAAAAGAAGATAAACAGCAATTGGGTCAAGATGCAGAGTCAGTTCTTGATTTTCAAGATGCAAAAGAAATGACCATCGGTCAAGCCAACCGTAAGGCAGAAGAGATCGAAGCGGGTGTTAAAGAGACGGACAATGTTCTCGATAAGTACATCAAGCAACACCGAGAAGAAATCGAAGCTGATAAGTTTGATACCCTCATCATGAAACAACCTTTGGCGACTGAAGAAATCACAGGAAGTACAGATGCTCCAGTTGAAGAAACGCCTGTAGCAGTTGAAACAGAGGATTTAGGAGAGACAAAGCGGATTCCAGATCCCCTTCCCCTAGAACGTCCAGCTAAGATTAAATTTGGTCCAGAACCAACAGAACCATACGTAGAAGAAGAAATTGAGATCCCAGTGGAGCCGAAAAAGAGTCGTGTGAAGCCAGTCCTCCTTTCAGTTCTTGCTTTAACAGCAGTGGCGACAGCTAGCTGGTTCTCTTACCAATGGATGCGCAACCAATCAAATGGGGAAACCAAGCTTGTTTCTTCTTCTAGCTCGTCAAGCAAGTCTTCTTCCTCTTCTTCTTCAAGTAGCGTTAACACGGAAGCTGCTCTCAAAGAATTTAATGATCAATATGCCAGCTTCTTTACAGATGACTCTAAAACAAGCCTAAAAAATGATTCTTTTGGTAATTTGGAAAAATTAAAAGCAAGCTTGGATAAGTTGAAAGATACCAAAGAGTACGAAGCTGCGAAGACGAAGTATGATGAATTGGTCAAGCAAGTATCAGCGATTCAGACAGTGAACTCTCAGTTTACCAGTCCAGTTATCAAAGATGGTGTTATTGATGCCAATGCTCAAGTGAAAAGTGATGCAGTCTTTTCAGATGCTTCAACATCCAATACACAATTGAATCAATTGTTGAAGGATGCTGCGACTCAAGGTCGTTCGCAACAAGTTGCGACACCAGCTCCAGTCACAGATGGAGGGAATAGTACAGGTGGAGTTACGGCGACGACTGGTCCCGCAACAGTGACAACCGCACCTAGCTCTCCTCAAGTGACACCAGGGGCTGGCAATACAACAGGAGGTGTTAATCCTGGATACTCTGGCTTTGGTCTTCAAAGTACTGGTGTGCCTCTTCAACGGAATTTGAGTCGGGTACCATACAATCAGGCGGCGCTTGATGATGTTTACAATCCTGCTTGGACCTTTAATCCAGGAGTCCTTGAAAAGATTCTAAAGATTGCTCGGGAACGTGGTCATATCATTGGGGATCAATACATTCTGGAGCGTGTGAATATTATCAAGGGGAATGGTTACTACAACCTCTTTAAACCAGATGGTACTTACTTATTTAGTATCAATGCTAAAACAGGTTACTTTGTTGGAAATGGCAAAGGCCATGCAGATGCATTGGATTATTAAGAACTAAAAAAAGAGACTGGACAAAAACTGTCTAGCCTTCAATGTTTGATAGGAATAACTGCATGGCGCAGCGGTTGATGGGTATCTTTGTGCGCTTTTTAAGCTCCAAAGATGCCCCAATCAACTGTGCGGGGGTGGGAAAACGAACTCTATTTAATTAGTGGGAGTTCTTTCCCTCTCCCTTTGTTTTTTATACGATATGGCGAGTAAAAGGATCGTCAGAAATACCTTGTTCGAGAATCAATTTGCACCATTCTTTAGCAGAAAAGAGACTGTGATCTTTATAGTTACCGCAAGACTCGATAGTGGTCCCAGGAACATCTTCCCAGCTTGTAGCTTCAGCTATCTCCTCTAAGGAAGACTTGATTACCTCAGCGATTGTTCTAGGATTGTGTTGTCCCCACATAATCATGTGAAATCCAGTACGGCACCCGAATGGAGAACAATCAATCATGCCATCAATACGCTTGCGGATTAACATAGCTAAGAGATGCTCGATGGTATGCAAGCCAGCAGTAGGGATAGAGTCCTCGTTTGGTTGTACCAAGCGGATATCGTAGTTTGAAATCACATCTCCTTTTGGTCCAGTTTCCTCTCCGATCAGGCGAACGTAAGGAGCTTTTACAGCAGTGTGGTCTAGTTCGAAACTTTCCACAATAACTTCTTTGGTCATTTAACTTCCTCAATTTCTTTTTTCTTGATTATAGCACAATTGGTGAGGGAAGAAAACACTAGGGGCTGTGAGATAAAAGGAACATAGTGGTGGTGAAGATGTGTGATGGAAATCTGTTAATTGAAGCTATTTTCTTGCTAGAATCAAGGCGGAGAAATTTTAAAAAACAGCAGAAATATATTGGTTTTAGCTAGAAAATTTGTTTGTTAATTTTTGGAAAATATGATAAAATGATAAAGAATTTTTTAATTCAACTATTCATTAGATTAGAGGTAAAAACATGGAATTTGGAATTGCAATTGTTTTTGCCGCAATCATTGGTTTAGTCATTGGATATGTAGGGATCTCAGTGAAGATGAAAGCATCGAAAGAAGCTGCAGAACTTACTCTTTTAAATGCTGAACAAGAAGCAACGAATTTACGTGGACAGGCAGAGCGTGAAGCTGATTTGATTTTGAAAGAAGCTAAGCATGAGTCTAGTTCACTTAAAAAAGAAGCACTTTTGGAGGCAAAGGAAGAAGCCAGAAAATATCGAGAAGAGGTCGATGCTGAGTTTAAATCAGAGCGTCAAGAATTAAAACAATTAGAAACCCGCTTGGCGGAACGTTCAAATAATCTTGATCGCAAAGATGATAATCTTACGAGCAAAGAACAAACTCTTGAACAAAAAGAGCAAAGTCTTTCAGATAGAACTAAACACATTGATGCGCGTGAAGAACAATTACATGAGCTAGAAAAGAAAAAAGAAGAAGAATTAGAAAAAATTGCTTCTCTTACTCAATCGGAAGCGCGTGATATTATCTTAACGCAAACAGAAGAACATCTTTCAAAAGAAATTGCGACTCGTATCCGAGATGCAGAATTGGAAGTAAAAGAACGTTCAGACAAAGTTGCGAAAGATATCTTGGTTCAAGCCATGCAACGGATGGCAGGTGATTTTGTTGCAGAACAGACAAACTCAACGGTTCATTTGCCAGATGATGCGATGAAGGGGCGAATCATTGGTCGTGAAGGTCGGAATATTCGTACCTTTGAAAGCTTAACAGGTGTGGATGTCATTATTGACGACACACCAGAAGTAGTCACCTTGTCAGGATTTGATCCGATTCGTCGGGAAATCGCACGGATGACCATGGAAAGTCTCTTGAAAGATGGTCGAATTCATCCAGCTCGTATTGAAGAGTTGGTAGAGAAGAACCGTCTGGAAATTGATCAACGAATCCGTGAATACGGTGAAGCAGCTGCTTATGAAATTGGGGCCCCAAATCTACATCCTGACTTGATGAAAATTATGGGACGCTTGCAATTTAGAACCTCTTATGGTCAAAATGTTTTGCGTCACTCGATTGAGGTTGCTAAGTTATCTGGTATTATTGCGAGTGAACTTGGCGAAAATGCTACCTTGGCTCGTCGAGCTGGTTTCCTACATGATATTGGAAAAGCCATCGACCGTGAGGTAGAAGGTAGTCACGTAGAAATTGGAACAGAGTTGGCTCGTAAATACAAAGAGCACCCTGTTGTTGTTAATACCATTGCCAGTCACCATGGAGACGTGGAACCAGAAAGTGTCATAGCTGTTATTGTAGCAGCAGCGGATGCTTTAAGTGCGGCTCGTCCAGGTGCCCGGAGCGAGTCTCTTGAAAGTTATATCAAACGTCTTCAAGATCTTGAAGAAATTGCAAATGGCTTTAAGGGAGTCAAGACTAGCTTTGCCTTGCAAGCAGGTCGTGAAATCCGAATTATGGTAAGCCCTGAAGAGGTCAAGGATGATAAGTTGACCATCTTAGCTCATGACATTCGTGAGAAGATCGAGTCTAACTTGGAGTATCCTGGTAATATCAAGGTAACCGTTATTCGTGAATTGCGTGCCATTGATTATGCAAAATAGAGCTTGTTAAAAGCCATCTATAAAAAAGATAGTCAGCGAAGGTGAAAGATCCTTGGCTGACTATTTTTTTGAGTTGCATTGAAAATAGGATCCTAAAAGAGAATAATTGCTTCATCTAGAAGTGGCTAGAAGCCTTGTCTCTAGGAAAAATCTGTTGAAAAATATTTCTAATTTTGTTACACTAGATAGAAAGATAGCGAAGGAGACAAAATGGCGGATCGAGGATTATTAATCGTTTTCTCAGGACCCTCAGGTGTTGGGAAAGGGACGGTTAGACGTGAGATTTTTGAAAGCTCAGATAATCAATTTCAATACTCAGTATCGATGACAACACGTGCTCAACGTCCAGGTGAAGTGGATGGAGTAGATTATTTCTTCCGTACACGTGAAGAATTCGAGGAGTTGATTCGTCAAGGTCAAATGCTTGAATATGCTGAATATGTTGGTAATTATTATGGCACTCCGTTGACCTATGTGAACGAAACCCTCGATAAAGGGATTGATGTCTTCCTTGAGATCGAGGTGCAAGGGGCTTTGCAGGTGAAGAAAAAGGTACCGGATGCCGTCTTCATTTTCTTGACTCCTCCGGATTTGGATGAGTTACAAGATCGTTTAGTTGGGCGTGGGACTGACAGTGCGGAAGTGATTGCTCAGCGGATTGAAAAAGCTAAAGAAGAAATTGCCTTGATGCGTGAGTATGATTATGCCGTTGTCAATGATCAAGTGCCTTTGGCTGCAGAACGTGTCAAACGTGTAATTGAGGCGGAACATTTCCGAGTAGATCGGGTCATTGGTCATTACCAAGAAATGCTTCCCAAAGCCACTCAAGTGGTTCGATAATTTAGAATAGGAATTAGGTAAAAAGATTATGATGTTAAAACCATCCATTGATACACTGTTGGATAAAGTACCGTCAAAATACTCTTTGGTTATTCTTGAAGCCAAAAGAGCTCATGAGTTAGAAAGTGGTGCAACTCCTACTCAAGAATTTCAATCCGTAAAATCTACCTTGCGTGCCTTGGAAGAGATTGAGTCAGGAAATGTGGTGATTCACCCGGATCCAGAAGCTAAGCGCGAAGCAGTTCGTCGTCGAATCGAAGCAGAACGTTTGCGTAAGGAAGAAGAAGAACGTAAAATTAAAGAGCAAATCGCAAAAGAAAAAGAAGATGGTGAAAAAATTTAAGGTTGGGTTCGCTCAATCTTATTTTTTACTATTTAGCGATAGGATAGGAAGGAGGTGAAAGCATGCTCGCACAAGTCATTGTTGATGTTCCCTTGATGCAAACAGACAAGCCCTATAGTTACCGAGTACCAGAAGAGTTTTCTCCTTTCTTGGAAAAAGGAATGCGGGTACATGTTCCCTTTGGAAAGGGAAATCGGCTCATTCAAGGAATTGTGGTTGGTCTAGAGGAAACCCCTCTAGCAACTCAAAACCAAGAATTGAAAAGTATTGTGGAGGTCTTAGACTACCAAGCTGTTCTTGGAGAGGAACAATTTTGGTTGGCAGATCAGTTGCGAAAGACGGTTTTTGCCTACAAGATCACCCTCTTGAAAGCCATGCTACCCAGTGTTTTAAATTCTTCCTATGACAAAATTCTCCATCCGACAGAACTGCTATCGCCAGAAGATAGAGAGGACATTTTTGGAACAGCGACCAGTTTGGCCTTTTCTTCTTTGGATATTGATGCTCAAGCACGAATGATGCGACTGACTCGTAAGGGAGAGTTGGAAGTAGAATACCAAGCAGTGGATCGTAAACATATCAAAACAGAAAAATGGTATCGGGTAAATCATCACCTACTTGAAAATTTGGAAATCGCCAAGAATGCCAAAAAGCGCTTGGCCCTGCGTGAATTCGTCCAAGGTCAAGAAGTGGAAGCACCTTTGAGTGACTTATTGGCTGAATTCTCTCGTCCTGTTGTGAACTATTTCATTGACCAGGGAGCCTTGCTTATTTTTGAAAAAGAAGTCAATCGTGCGGCTGCCTACTTTAAAGACAAGGAGTCGACGGAGGCCTTGGTTTTAAATGCTGAACAAGAACGAGCGGTTCAAGCGGTGACCAGCAAAATTGGGCAACTTTCCAAACCTTTCTTACTTGAAGGAGTGACAGGAAGTGGGAAGACGGAGGTTTATCTCCAAATCATCCAAGAGGTGCTAGAAAAGGGAAAAACAGCTATTATGTTGGTTCCCGAAATTTCCTTGACGCCTCAAGTGACGGATCGCTTTATTTCTCGCTTTGGGGATCGGGTGGCCATCCTCCATTCGGGCCTATCCAACGGTGAAAAATACGATGAGTGGAGACGTGTTGAGCGAGGGGAGGCCCAAGTAGTTGTTGGAGCACGGTCTGCTATCTTTGCTCCTCTGAAGAACCTAGGAGCTATCATTATCGATGAAGAACATGAAGCAACCTATAAACAAGATAGCAATCCCCGCTACCATGCGCGTGAAGTGGCTTTGCTACGAGCTCAGTATCACCAG
This sequence comes from Streptococcus rubneri, assembly GCF_004785935.1. Lineage (GTDB taxonomy): Bacteria > Bacillota > Bacilli > Lactobacillales > Streptococcaceae > Streptococcus > Streptococcus rubneri. Next base: position 329,541 of record NZ_SRRP01000002.1, read on the forward strand.
GCTGTTTTGGTCTTGGGGTCGGCGACTCCTAGTCTAGAAACACGAGCCCGTGCAGGAAAAGGGGTCTATGAATTTCTTCAATTGACCCAACGGGCTAATCCGCTTGCCCGCATTCCAAAGGTAGAAGTGATCGATTTCAGGGACTATATTGGCCAGCAGGAATCTGGAACTTATACGCCCAAGTTGTTGGAGGCTATTGCAGAACGTCTGCAGAGAAAAGAGCAAGTCGTCCTTATGCTCAATCGCCGAGGTTATTCCAGTTTTGTCATGTGTCGGGAATGTGGTCAGGTAGATACCTGTCCTAACTGTGATATCTCCTTGACCCTCCACATGGATACCAAGACGATGGACTGCCATTATTGTAATTACCATAAGGCCATCCCAACTGTCTGTCCCAATTGCCAAAGTCGATCCATTCGTTATTACGGGACGGGGACCCAGAAGGCCTACGATGAGCTACAAGAAATTTTCCCAGAGGCTCGTATTCTGCGGATGGACGTTGACACTACTCGGAAAAAAGGGAGTCACGAGGCCTTGTTGGACCAGTTTGGTCAAGGACAAGCTGATATTTTGCTTGGGACCCAGATGATTGCCAAGGGCTTGGATTTCCCCAATGTTACTCTTGTCGGTGTTCTAAATGCAGATACAGCTTTAAATTTGCCTGATTTTCGCTCTTCAGAGCGGACCTTCCAACTGTTAACCCAGGTGGCAGGACGGGCCGGTCGTGCGGATAAAGAGGGCCAGGTTCTGATTCAGACCTATAATCCTCATCATTATGCGATTGAATATGCGAAACGCCAAGATTATGAAGGGTTTTATGCCTATGAAATGAAGGTGCGCCACCAATTAGGCTATCCACCTTATTATTACACGGTAGGTTTAACCCTCTCTCACAAACAAGAAGAGGTCGTGGTTAAAAAAGCTTATCAGGTGATGGACCTGTTGAAAGCAGGTCTGTCCGATCAGGTCCAAATCTTGGGACCAACGCCAAAACCGATTGCTCGCACGCATAATTTATTCCATTATCAAATCCTGTTGAAGTACCGGTTTGAAGACCAATTGCCACAGGTTTTAAATCAGATTTTGGACTATACTCAAGAGCGGGAAAATCAAGATCTTCGAGTCAGCATTGACAATGAACCGCAAAGTTTTATGTAGAAGGAGAAAAAATGACAAAAATACTATTTATGGGAACGCCTGATTTCTCAGCTACAGTCTTAAAAGGCTTGATTTCTGATGAACGCTATGAAATTCTAGCTGTTGTGACCCAACCAGATCGGGCAGTTGGCCGGAAAAAAGAAATCCGAATGACGCCAGTAAAAGAAGCGGCTTTAGAAGCAGGCTTGCCAATCTACCAGCCGGAGAAACTATCTGGAAGTCAAGAACTAGAAGACTTATTGGCTTTGGGAGCAGACGGGATTGTCACAGCAGCCTTTGGGCAATTTTTACCAAGTCGATTGTTAGAGGCTATGAAGTTTTCTGTCAACGTGCACGCTTCTCTTCTTCCAAAATACCGCGGTGGAGCTCCTATTCATTATGCCATCATGAATGGGGATAAAGAAGCTGGTGTGACCATCATGGAAATGGTCAAAGAGATGGATGCTGGGGCTATGATTTCCTCTCGTGCTATCCCTATTTTAGAAGAAGACAATGTGGGAACCATGTTTGAGAAATTGGCTCTTGTCGGTCGGGATCTTCTCTTAGAAACTCTACCGGCTTACCTTGCGGGAGAACTTAAGCCACAACCGCAGGATCCCCAACAAGTCACCTTCTCTCCCAATATCAAGCCGGAAGAAGAACGCCTGGATTGGGCACGGACCAACCGTGAACTCTTTAACCAAGTTCGAGGTATGTATCCTTGGCCAGTTGCCCATACCCTATGGAAGGGTGAACGCTTTAAGATTTACCAAGCAAAACCGTGTGAAGGTCAAGGTCAACCTGGGACAATCCTAGCTCTTCATAAAAATGAAATCGTTGTTGCGACGGGAGAAGGAGCCCTGGCCTTGACCCTTGTTCAGCCAGCCGGTAAACCCAAGATGGCTGTTGGGGATTTCTTGAATGGCTTAGGGCGACAATTGCAAGTAGGTGATCAATTTGGTAAATAAGATGCAGACTGCACGAGGGTTGGCTCTAACTATCCTAGGAGAGATTTTCCAGGACGGTGCTTTTTCAAATATTGCCCTCAAAAAAGGATTGGGGAAAGCGAATCTGTCAGAAGTGGATAAAAGTCTAGTAACCGAAATCGTCTATGGGACGGTTTCACGCAAACTAACCTTGGAATGGTATCTATCGCACTTTGTCGCTGATCGGGACCAGATAGATCCATGGATCTATCATCTTTTATTGATGAGCCTCTATCAGTTCGTCTATCTTGAGAAGATTCCTCCCCATGCTGTTGTCCATGAAGCAGTAGAGCTAGCCAAACAACGGAAGAAGGGGAGCGAAAAATATGTCAATGCTCTCTTACGGAAAATGCTACGAGAGGGGCTTCCGTCGATTGACCAGATTAAACGAGTCAATAAACGGCTTTCGATCCGTTATTCCCTTCCGGTTTGGTTGGTAAAAAAGTTGCTTGATGAGTATGGTGAAACGCGGGCCATTGCAATTTTTGAGAGCCTCTATGTTCGCAACAAGGCCAGTGTTCGAGTTGTCGATTTGGACCAAAAAGAAGACATCAAGGAGCGATTGCAGGCCTCTGATTCTTTATTGGCCTCGACAGCTCTTGTGAAGGAGAATGGCTATGTTGCGGGCTCTGATTACTTCAAACAAGGAAAGCTAACCATCCAGGATGAGACCAGTCAATTGGTAGCTCCGGCTTTGGAGATCCAGGCGTCAGATCAGGTATTAGATGCCTGTGCAGCTCCTGGGGGCAAGACAGTTCATATGGCTTCCTATTTAATTGATGGAAAAATCACAGCCTTAGACTTGTACAATCATAAGCTCCTGTTAATTCAAGAAAACGCGAATCGTCTGGGAGTAGCTGATAAAATTGAGACCAAGCAATTGGATGCAAGGAAGGTATCTGAGACCTTTGGACCAGACGCTTTTGATAAGGTCTTAGTAGACGCTCCTTGCTCTGGAATCGGGCTCATTCGTCGGAAACCAGACATCAAGTACAATAAAGACAATGCGGACTTTGCCTCCCTACAGGCAGTTCAATTGGAAATATTGGATAGCGTTTGTCAAAGTGTACGAAAAGATGGTATAATAGTCTACAGTACGTGCACAATTATAAGCGAAGAAAACACGGAAGTGGTTCAACAGTTTTTAGCAACCCATCCTAATTTTGAGCTAGTGCCACTAGATCATGAACGAAACGAAATTCTAAAAGAGGGCTGTATTTTAATTACTCCAGAACTATATGGAAGCGATGGCTTCTTTATCAGTCGTTTTCGTAGAATATCGTAATCTCAGGAGGAAACAGACAGTATGGAAATTTCTATCTTAACCGATGTAGGTCAAAGACGGACAAATAACCAGGACTATGCAAATCAATATACAAATAAAGCTGGAAAATCAATGATTTTTCTGGCTGATGGGATGGGGGGACACCGAGCTGGTAATATTGCCAGTGAGATGGCTGTTACCGATCTCGGTTCTGCTTGGGTACAAACAGAAATCAGCACCATTAACGAAGTCAGGGAATGGTTTGCAGAACACTTAGAAAAAGAAAACCAGCAAATCCACCGCATTGGTCAAGATGAAGAACACAAAGGGATGGGAACAACCTTAGAGGCCTTAGCTATTATTGATAATCAGGTCTTGTTTGCCCATGTAGGTGATTCACGGATTGGTTTGATTCATGATGGTGAGTACCGTCAGTTGACGAGTGATCACTCCTTGGTCAATGCCTTACTTAAGGCAGGACAAATCACGGAAGAAGAGGCAGCTCATCACCCTCAAAGAAATATTATTACCCAATCTATTGGTCAAAAAGATGAATTGCAACCGGACTTTGGCATGATTACAGTTGAAGCAGGAGATTATATTCTAATCAATAGCGATGGACTGACCAATATGATTTCTGGAGATGAAATCCGCGATATCGTCCTTAGTGATGTAACAGTGGAAGAAAAAGCCCAAACCTTGATACGCTTTGCTAATAATGCAGGTGGTCTAGATAATATTACAGTTGTCCTGATTCACTTCGGTGAGGAGGACAATGCATGATTCAAATCGGCAAAATTTTTGCCGGACGATATAAGATTATCCAACAGATTGGGCGAGGAGGCATGGCAGATGTTTACCTGGCTCGGGATTTAATCTTAGATGGTGAGGAAGTCGCAGTTAAGGTACTGAGGACTAATTACCAGACAGACCCAATTGCAGTCGCGCGCTTCCAGCGAGAGGCTAAGGCGATGGCGGATTTGGATCATCCAAATATCGTTCGGATTACGGATATTGGCGAAGAAGATGGCCAACAATACTTGGCGATGGAATATGTCGCTGGGTTGGATTTAAAACGCTACATCAAAGAAAATGCTCCTTTATCAAATGAAGAAGCTGTTCGATTGATGGGGCAGATCCTTCTTGCTATGCGGTTGGCCCATACCCAAGGGATTATTCACCGTGACTTGAAACCACAGAATGTCTTATTGACAGCAGATGGAAATGCTAAAGTTTCTGATTTTGGGATCGCGGTAGCTTTTGCAGAGACCAGTCTCACTCAGACCAACTCTATGCTTGGTTCGGTTCACTATTTGTCACCAGAACAAGCTCGTGGATCAAAAGCAACTATTCAGAGTGATATCTATGCAATGGGAATCATTTTCTATGAAATGTTGACCGGGCATATCCCATATGACGGGGACAGTGCAGTTACAATTGCCCTCCAGCATTTTCAAAAGCCTCTTCCTTCTATTCGGGAAGAGAATAAAAATGTTCCACAAGCCTTGGAAAATATCGTCATCAAAGCAACAGCTAAGAAACTTTCAGATCGCTATAAATCTGTTGCTGAAATGTATGTGGATTTATCTAGTTGTTTATCATTCGAACGTCGCAATGAGAAAAAACTAGTGTTTGATGATACAGCTAAGGCAGATACCAAGACTCTCCCTAAGGTGAATGTGGTTCCAAAACCGACTCCGCTTCCTACAGCGGATCCACGTCCATCAACTCAAGAAGAAGTCAGTTCAGACACTGGAAGTCGAATGGCTCCCCTCTCTCCAAAAAACAAACCACAACGTCGCTTACGCACACGATACAAGGTTCTATTTGTGGCGATTGCTCTTGTTCTAGCTGCCTTTGCTTTTCTTCTCTATATGAGTCCAGCAAATAAAACGGTCCCTAATGTATCTGGGAAAACGGTAGCAGAAGCGCGTGCCATCATTGAAAATCAAAGTCTTCAGGTCGGAGAAGAAAAAGAAGAATACAGTGATTCAGTGGCAGAAGGTTATATCATTCGAACCAATCCAACTGCAGGTTCTCAAAAAAAAGAACAAAGTAAAATTGATTTAGTTGTGTCTAAGGGACCAAATTCTTTTGATATGCCAGATTATGTTGGAATGTCTAGGGAAGAAGCAGAAGCGGATCTCAAAAACACTTATAAACTATCTAGTAAACAGATTTCTATTGAGGAAGTGGAGACCAATGAAGTAGAAGCTGGAATCGTTCTTGAGCAAAGTCCTGCTGCTGGTGAAAAGTATCAAATGAATTCCAAGAAGAAGATTGTTTTGAAAATTTCAAAAGAAAGTACTTCAATTGATATGCCAAGCTATATTGGTTCCACCTATGACTTTGCTGTCGCTAATTTAGTACAGATATATGGAGTCAAGGAAGCCAATATTGAGCGGAAGACTACAGAACATCTTCCAGATGGAATGGAGGCCTATGCTGGTCAGATAGTCAGTCAAACGCCAGAACCTATGGCAACTCTTAATCTTGAAAAGACACGAATTGTGTTGACTGTCTACGAACCAAAGACGGAACCTTCAAGTAGTAGTTCCAAAGCATCAAGTTCTTCAGAAACGTCAAGCAGTTCTTCTGAGGAGCATCATTCTGGAACAGAAACATCTTCCTCATCCTCAGACTGAGACGACCTCATAAACAGAATGGATGGATAACCAGACCTTTAGGTCTGGTTATTTGTTTGTATAAGTCGACTTGCTTGAATCCTCCTAGAGGCCGAAGCGAAACCTTGGAATTTTTGATAAAATAGAGTAGAGAGGTTCAACTATGTGGAAGATTCAATTCTTTATATTTGTAGAAGCAATGTTATTGACCATGGCAACCATTACCATCTTAGCGGGAAGTGTTTCCCGGGTAATCCTAATCGTTGTCCTTTGCTTACTACTCTTGTATTATTATATTGGAAAACAGCGCAGTAATTTTTTATTGGTAGCCTCCAGTATGATGCTGTTTTATATTATTATGCTGAATCCTTATGTGGTTGCAGCTCTTTTATTTGCTGTGCTCTATGGTATGATTGTCGCTTACCCCTATTTTTACCGGGAAAACGAAGAAGTGAAAATTGACCAGGCAGAGGATGCGGAGATTCGACAAGAAAAGACGCCCTGGATGGGGGATTTGCACCATTTTTCAAAGGTCAATTGCCAATACCGCGATATTAACATTCTTCGATTAGCTGGGAAGGATACACTTCATTTAGATGAAGTGATTGTCGTCAATCACGATAATGTCATTGTTATGCGGAAAATGTTTGGAAATACAAAGATTATCCTTCCGGTTGATGTGGAACTCAGTTTGCAAGTCAATACCCTCTATGGAGAGTTGCGACTTTTTTCCCAACCACCAAGAAAGTTAAGAAATGAAACCATCAGCATTGAAACACCTAATTATAAAAGCTCTCATCGGACGGTTAAGGTTGTTTTAGCAGGATTGGTTGGAGATGTGGAGGTGGTCAGAGGATGAAGCGAACAGACTATCTCTTGATTTTTATATACACCTTGTTGGTCTTGTTGGTGATTATCCATTCCATTTTTGGGCTCTTTGACTTTCAGTGGACAGATTTGTTGAATGATATGTCCAAATTACGTGCCTTTCTCTTTATTGGTTTTGGCTTGACTAGCTCTCTGACCTTGTTTATGATTGTCCTTATCAAGCTGGTTCAATTCACTACCATGCATACGGTTCAGAAAAATCTAAGAGGTCTTCTTGAAGGAAAAAAATTAAAACTGGGAGAAAACAAAGAAATTAATGAAGATTTTCAACGCTTGGATCGGAAACTCAAACGCCTAACAGAAAATTTGCAACGAACAGAAAATCGGGTCATGCAAAATGAAGAAGAGATTGTGGAACGTGAACGTAGGCGAATTGCCCGGGATCTCCATGATACGGTGAGCCAAGAATTATTTGCGGCCAATATGATTTTGTCCGGTGTAGCCAGTCAGAATCAGGTTCTTCAACTGCCTAAAGTCGGGCAACAGTTGAAGGGAGTAACTGAAATTTTAAATACGGCTCAAAATGATTTGCGGATTCTCTTATTGCACCTCCGCCCGACAGAATTGGAAGGTCGGAACTTAGTAGAAGGCATGCAGGTGATTTTTAGGGAACTGCAAGAAAAGAGTAACTTAGAAGTTCATTTTGAACATGATGTTCAAAAATTACCTAAATCAATTGAGGAGCATATTTTCCGGATTGTGCAAGAAGTGGTTAGCAATACCCTGAGACATGCCCATGCTAAGCGATTGGATGTTTATCTGTTGCAAACAGAACAGTCTCTCCATCTTAAATTAGCAGATGATGGAGTTGGATTTGATCCAGAATCGCTGGGTGAACTAAGTTACGGTATGAAGAATATTCAAGATCGAGTGGATGACATGGCAGGAAGAATTAAAATTTTGACCAGTCCTAAAAAGGGAGTGGCCATTGATATCAAAGTGCCATTAGTAGAAGGAGAGGAAAATGAAATTATTACTAGTAGATGATCATGAGATGGTCCGATTAGGATTGAAAAGCTATTTAAGTATGCAAGATGGGATTGATCAAGTCCTAGAAGCCAGCGATGGTCAAGAGGGTGTCGAAGTAGCCTTACAAGAACGACCAGATGTCATCATTATGGATATTGTCATGCCACATATGACCGGGATTGAAGCGACACTCGCCATCCTGAAGGAGTGGTCAGATGCAAAAATATTGATCCTAACGTCTTATCTGGACAATGAAAAAATCTACCCTGTCTTGGATGCGGGAGCCAAGGGATATATGCTCAAAACCTCTAGTGCAGAGGAAATTTTACGGGCCATTCGTAAGGTGGAACAAGGAGAGTTGGCGATTGAGACAGAGGTCAGCCAAAAAGTTGAGTATCGAAAAAATCACGTGGAACTCCATGATGACTTGACCGCGCGTGAACGAGATATCTTGGCTTTGCTAACCAAAGGATATGAAAACCAACGGATAGCTGATGAATTATTCATTTCATTAAAAACAGTCAAGACCCATGTGTCGAATATTTTGTCAAAATTAGAAGTGAGCGACCGTACTCAGGCAGTGGTATATGCCTTCCAGCATCACTTGGTTTCTCAGGAAGATTTTTAGTCAAAAACATGCTATAATAGACAGCATACTGAATGGAGCCAACATGGATGCAAAAACACGCTACAAAGCAAAAAAGATTAAAATAGTATTTTTTGATATTGACGATACCTTACGAAATGTTGAGACAGGCTATGTTCCAGCTTCGGTCACCAGAGTGTTTTCTCAATTACGAGAAAAAGGAATTTACACAGCTATTGCCAGTGGAAGAGGGATTTTTGGAGTGCCAGAAGAAATCAAGGCTCTCCAACCTGATTTCTACGTCACTCTGAATGGTTCCTACGTGATTGATCGTAAAGAGAATGTCATTTATGAAGAAAGGGTACCAAATCCACTTGTTCAAGACTTTATTGCTTGGGCCAAGCAGGTAGGGATTCATTATGGTTTGGTTGGGAGTCACCAAGCAGCTCTTTCAGCTCGGACAGAAGAAATGAGCCGGGCTATTGATTCCATCTATCCAAATTTACCAGTAGATCCGGACTTTGCTACCAAGCATCCCATTTATCAAATGTGGACCTTCGAGACTGGTAAAACATTCGATGCCCTCCCAGAAGCTTTAGGGCAGGAATTGCGTTTGGTTCGCTGGCACCCAAACTCATCAGATGTTGTCTTGGATCAGCAATCCAAAGCTCACGGTGTCTCAAAAGTAGTCGAAAAACTGGGTCTCAAACCAGAAAATGTCTTAACATTTGGGGATGGATTGAACGACTTAGAACTATTTGACTATGCTGGTTTAGCGATTGCCATGGGGAATGCCCAGGATGCATTAAAAGCCAGAGCGGATTATGTCACAAAAAACATAGAAGAAGATGGTATTTTACATGCCTTAGAGGAGTTAAAAATGGTTGAAAAAGAATTGCATTTACCACAAACAAAAATGGATCAAGAGACAGGACCAATTGCGACGATTCATACCAACTATGGAGATATGAAGATTCGTCTCTTCCCTGATCAAGCACCGAAAACAGTAGCAAACTTTATTGCGCTTGCAAAAGATGGCTATTATAATGGAGTAATTTTCCATCGCATCATTAAAGATTTCATGATCCAAGGTGGGGATCCAACTGGAACAGGTATGGGTGGAGAATCCATCTATGGAGAATCGTTTGAAGATGAATTCTCTGAAGAGTTGTACAATATCCGTGGAGCCCTATCTATGGCCAATGCTGGACCAAATACCAACGGCAGTCAATTCTTCATTGTTCAAAACCAACACCTTCCTTATTCTAAAAAGGAAATTGCCCGTGGTGGTTGGCCTGAAGCTATTGCAGAAATTTATGCGGAAGAAGGAGGGACGCCTCATTTGGACCGTCGTCACACAGTATTCGGTCAGTTGATGGATGAAGCTTCTTATCAAGTATTGGATACAATTGCGGCAGTAGAGACAGGTGCCATGGACAAACCCAAAGAAGATGTGGTCATGGAATCCATTGACATCGAGGATGAAGCATGAGAATCGGGGATAAACTGAAGGGTGTTGTGACAGGGTTGCAACCTTATGGAGCCTTTGTAGAATTAGAGACAGGGGTAACCGGTTTAATCCATATTTCTGAAATCCGCAGTGGATATATCGACAACATTCATGATATCTTAAAAATTGGGGATCAAGTTTGTACCCAGATTATCGATATTGATGAATACTCTGGGAAGGCTAGCTTGTCTCTTCGTACCTTAGAAGCTGGGAACAGAAAGCAGTTTCGACATCATCGTTTTTCTAATGATCGCCATAAGATTGGTTTTACTCCTTTAGCTAAGCAATTACCTATTTGGATTAAAGAAAGTAAAGAATTTTTGAGTGACACTAGTCAAGGAAAATAAAAATTTGGTTCTGCAGATAGAAGAAAAAGAGGCTACATCGTAGCCTCTTTCTTATTCTTGGTCAAAATCGTAAAGGGTAGTTGAAAGGTAACGTTCTCCATTATCCGGTGCCAAAGCCAAGACTTTTTTACCAGCGCCAAGCTCTTTAGCGACTTCAATTGCTGCATAGATAGCGGCGGCAGATGAAATTCCAACTAAGAATCCTTCTTTTCCACCAATGTAGCGACCTAATTCTAAAGCTTGTTCAGAAGTGACGCGGATTACGCCATCATAAGAATTGGTATCCAACGTTTCTGGAATGAAACCTGCTGACAATCCTTGGATTTTGTGTGGTCCAGGTTTTTCACCAGAAAGAATCGCTGATTCATCTGCTTCGACTGCATAGACTTGGACAGCTGGGTTGACTTTTTTCAAGGCATGAGAAACACCTGAAATAGTTCCACCAGTTCCAACACCACTGACGTAAGCATCCAATCCATTTGGCCCAAAAGCTTCTAAAATTTCTTGTCCTGTTGTTGCTTCATGGACTTCTGGGTTGGCGCTATTGTTAAATTGGAGGGGAAGGAAACCGTTTCGTTCTGCAGCGATTTCTTCTGCTTTAGCGATAGCTCCTTTCATTCCTTCACTACCTGGAGTTAAGACAAGTTCTGCTCCATAAGCTTGAATGATTTTTCGACGTTCAACACTCATGGTTTCAGGCATGACGATGACCACTTTATACCCTTTGGCAGCTCCGACCCATGACAAACCAATTCCTGTATTTCCACTGGTTGCTTCAACGATAGTAGAACCGGGTTGAAGAAGACCATCTCGTTCTGCTTTTTCAATCATGCTAAGAGCAATCCGGTCTTTAACAGATGACCCAGGGTTGAAGGCTTCTAATTTAACATAGACATCAGCAGCCCCTTCAGGTACTAGGTGGTTCAATTTTACAATAGGTGTTTTTCCGATTAATTCTGTAATATTTTGATAGATTGGCATACGATATACACTCCTTTGTTAGTGTATCCAGTATACCGCCAGTAAGAAGGTTTGTAAAATATAAAAAAGCTATCGAGGCGATAGCCTTTTTTTATAGCTGGATGGGAACTTCCACTTCCTTTAATCCCTGATCACTAATCTCGACTTTTCCATGGTAAAAATCAATCAGGTCCGCAATCACATTTTCTTTTTGCTCTTTATCTACATAGATCAGACTAAAGACAGCATCGGTGAAGTCTGTCTGGTATTCTGTTAATTGGTGAGCGGATAAAAAGTTCGCAAACTCTTGGTATTGGGGATAAGTCAAGCTAATCCCTAGACCAACCTGCTCTTTGATCTCAACGAGACCGATTTCTTTCACCGCTTGTGCGACACTGCCAGCATAAGCGCGAATGAGTCCACCGGCTCCAAGCTTGATGCCTCCAAAATAACGAGTGACAACGCAACAGACATTGGTCAGTTCGTGGTTCTCTAAAACACCAAGCATGGGCACGCCAGCAGTCCCACTAGGTTCGCCATCGTCACTAGTCCGTTTAATTTCAAATTGCTCTCCAATGACAAAAGCAGAACAATTGTGAGTTGCCTTATAATGTTCCTTCTTGATAGCGGCTATAAAGTCGCGAGCTTCCTCTTCAGTATAAACTCGTTTAACATGGCAAAGAAAGCGGGATTTTTTAATTTCTTCTTGGACGAGACCGTCCTCTTTAAAAGTCTTGTATTCCATACATTTATTTTACAAAAAAACTCTTAAAACTGCGAGCTTTTACGAATATATAAGTATGAAAGTAGAAGATTGTTATGGACGTCTATTTACAAAGGACCAGGTAGATCAAGAAGTCATAGAACAAGCCCAGTTGCTCCCGAGTATGATTGAGGAAAAAGGAAAGTTATTCTGCAATCGTTGTGGAAGCCAGATTGACCTAGAACATTGGAAACTGCAGATTGGCAGTTATTATTGCCGAGCCTGTATCCAATTAGGGAGAATTAGAGGCGATGAATCCTTATACTATTTCCCACAAGTAGCCTTTCCTCAAGAGGAAGTCTTGAACTGGCAGGGAACCTTAACGCCCTTTCAAAGTCGAGTCTCAGAAGCTCTGGTCCAATCGTTAGGACAAGAGGATCCTGTTATGGTGCATGCGGTAACAGGAGCTGGAAAAACAGAGATGATGTATCATGTGGTCGCAGAAGTGATCCGAAGAGGAGAAAGTGTTTGTATTGCTACGCCTAGAATAGATGTCTGTATCGAACTCTACCATCGTATGACAAGGGATTTTGCCTGCCCTATTTCTCTCCTGCATGGAGATTCAGAACCCTATTTTCGGACTCCCCTTGTCATAGCAACCACTCACCAACTACTAAAATTCTATCAGGCCTTTAATCTCCTCATTATTGACGAAGTGGATGCCTTTCCATTTGTTGATAATGCTATGCTCTATCAAGCCGTTTCAAATGCGTTGGCAAAAAAAGGAAAACTAATCTATTTAACAGCTACTTCAACAAAAGAGCTTGATCGGAAGGTAAAAAATAAGGAGTTGAAGCGGGTGAGCTTGCCGAGGCGCTTTCATGGAAATCCCTTGGTTGTACCAAAGAAAGTATGGCTCCAAGATATCCGAAGGAAAATAGAAAATGAGCAGATTCCACGAAAACTACTTACCTTAATTAAGCAACAAAGAAAAACCCACTATCCCTTGATTTTATTTGTTTCTGAAATTAAATTAGGTGAAAAAATGTTAAGAATCCTAAGGAAGTTATTCCCAAATGAGAAGTTGGAGTTGGTCACTTCAAAAACAGAAAATAGACTGGAGTTGGTTGAAGGATTTCGCAATCAAGAAATTAGCATTCTACTGTCAACAACTATTCTAGAGAGGGGAGTAACCTTCCCAAAAGTAGATGTATTTGTGATAGAAGCGAACCATAGACTATTTACCAAAAGCGCTCTCGTTCAAATCGCAGGGCGGGTCGGAAGGAGCATAGAACGACCAACAGGAACTCTACTATATTTATCAGAAGGAACGAGTAAAGATATGAATGACGCTATAAGGGAAATAAAGGAAATGAACAAGGAGGCAGGATTTTGAAGCAATGTTTATTATGTGAAGAGTCCCTCTCTTACCAATTAAGTTTACAAGAACTGTTTTTGATGAAGCGAGAAGAAGAATGGCTTTGCGAATCCTGTAGAATTAGATTTGAAAAAGTCGGTAATGAAGTCTGTTCCTCCTGCTGTAAAAAAGGACAAAAAGGAATGTGTGAAGACTGCACTACATGGAAAAAGAATGGAAAAGAAGTTTGTCATAGAGCTCTCTATTATTATAACGAAGAGATGAAAGACTACTTTCGACGGTACAAATTTCAAGGAGACCAACTCCTAGGTTATCTCTTTGCAAAAGAAATCTATTTGGAACTGAAAAAATATAAGGGTTATAGCATCGTCCCCATCCCTCTAAGTCAAGAAAGGAAAGAAAAGAGGGGATTCAATCAGGTAACAGCTATGTTAGACTTTGCGAATCTACCCTATTGTCAGCTATTAAAGAAAAGAGATACTCAAGCGCAATCGCAAAAAAATAGAAAAGAACGATTGGAATTAAAACAATCTTTTGACCTGATAAATCATCAGACTGACCTCTCAGACCTAAAAATAATACTGGTAGACGACATCTATACTACCGGAGCTACTATAGAACGAGCTAAAGAAATCTTAAATGGAAAAGGTGTGAAAGAAATAAAATCTTTTTCATTGGCAAGGTAGAATATTCAAAAATAAATTTGCAAAAAAAAAATGAAAGCGTTATAATATGTATATAAAGAAAAAATGTTTAGAAAGTAGGTACTTATATGATTAAATATAGTATCCGTGGTGAAAACCTAGAAGTAACAGAAGCCATTCACGACTATGTCGTTTCTAAACTCGAAAAGATTGAAAAATATTTTCAAGCAGATCAAGAATTAGATGCACGTGTGAACTTAAAAGTTTATCGTGAGAAAACTGCTAAAGTGGAAGTGACCATTCCACTAGGTTCGATAACCTTGCGTGCAGAAGATGTTTCTCAAGATATGTATGGATCAATCGACTTGGTAGTAGATAAGATTGAACGTCAAATTCGTAAGAATAAAACGAAGATTGAAAAGAAAAATCGTAGTAAATCTGCTACTAGCAAAATCTTCACAGATGCTTTTGTAGAAGAAAGTGTAGCCCTTGATAAAGTAGTCCGTACTAAAACAATTGATATTGAACCAATGGAATTAGATGAAGCGATTCTTCAAATGGATCTTTTGGGACATGACTTTTTCATTTATAAGGATGTAGAAGACAATACTACAAATGTTATCTACCGTCGAGAAGATGGAGATGTAGGACTTCTTGAAGTCAAAGAAAAATAGAATAGAATAGAAAAACAACTCCTGTGGATTTCCTACAGGAGTTTTTGAGCAAAAAGAGGAGATATATATAGGAAGAAAGCGTAAAGAAATTAAGACAAAATACTATTTATCAAAAAAAATAAAAAAATTTCAAAAAAGTGTTGACAGTCCAAAAGATGCGTGATATACTAATATAGTTGTCGCGCGAGAGCGACAAAGACCTTTG
>NZ_SRRP01000003.1 GCF_004785935.1 Streptococcus rubneri
ACAACTTTAAAACTAGAATTCTAATTGCTTTGAACATCAAAAAGGAGAGAACCAATTTGGTCCTCTCCAGGTTGTAACTTTTCATCAACCCACTACAGTTGACAAAGAGCCACTTTTTTTATTTCATATATTTTTGGATAGAAATAAAAATGTAACAAAGGCGTAATATTTCTTTGAGTATTTTTTGTTATACTAGTTAGTGTCTTATATGAAGGAGTTTTTTATACATATGAAGAAAAAATTATTGACTACGATTTTATTAAGTACAGTAGCATTATCACAAGTTGCTACAGTGATCAACGTAACTGCTGATTCAACTGATGATAAGATCGCAGCACAAAACAGTAAAATTGACAGTTTGAATGCTCAACAAGTAAGTGCGCAAGCACAAGTTGATCAGATTCAAGCGCAAGTTTCTGAAATTAAGAAGCAACAAGAAAGCCTTCAAGCTGAGAACGATCGATTAAATGAAGAGTCTGCTCGTCTTTCTGCTGAAATTGAAGAACTTTCAAAAAATATTGTTGCTCGTCAAGAATCTCTTGCAAATCAAGCTCGTAGTGCTCAGACTACCGGAACAGCAACAAACTACATTAATGCGATTGTAAGCTCTGGTTCTATTACTGAAGCGATTTCTCGAGTTTCTGCCATGAACGAAATTGCTAATGCTAACAATAAAATGTTAGAAGAGCAAAAACGTGATAAAGAAGCAATTGATATCAAGCAAAAAGAGAATAATGATGCGATCAACACAGTTATTGCTAACAAGCAACAATTAGATGATGATGCACAAACATTGTCAACTAAAGAAGCTGAGTTGAAAGCTGCTCAATTGAGCTTAGCAGTTGAAAAATCTTCTGCTGAAAATGAAAAGAATGCTTTATTGGCAGAGAAGGCTGCTGCAGAAAAAGCTGCTGCAGAAGCTGCTGCTGCAGAGGCTGCTTATCGTGCAAAACAAGAAGCTGAACGTCAGGCAACTGTTGCCTCTGCAAATACAAGCTTACAGGCTCAAGTACAGGCAGCTACTCAAGCTCCTGCTACACAAACTCCTGCTGCGCAAGCTAGTCAACCACAGGCGACTGTGGCTACACCAGCTACAAACAATACTGTGGCAACTACACCTGTGGCTCGTACGTCATACAGTTCTGCAGGAAACACTTATCCAGTAGGTCAATGTACTTGGGGTGCTAAAATTCTTGCACCTTGGGCTGGAAACTACTGGGGTAATGGAGGTCAGTGGGCAGCAAGTGCTGCAGCAGCTGGATTCCGTACTGGTAGTCAACCACAGGTTGGTGCTATCGCTTGTTGGAACGATGGTGGTTATGGGCACGTAGCAGTTGTTACGGCTGTTCAATCTACTACAAGTATCCAAGTTTCTGAAGCAAACTATGCGGGTAACCAAAGTATTGGCAATTACCGTGGATGGTTTAACCCAACTACTGCACAAGGTACTGTAACTTATATTTATCCAAACTAAGATATGTTAACTACTCGCCTCAGGTGAGTAGTTTTTTTTTTCAAATTTTTTATTTTAGGCTTGAAGCTTATTTTGAATTGAAAATTCCTTTAAAAAGGGTTACAATGAGTAAGGAGAACATTTGTACATTGGTACAATGAGGTTTAAAAATGTGGAGGAAATCATGTCGTTTTCGGATTTAATGCTTTTTGCTTTATCGTCTAACCAAGACTTGGCTGAGCGTGTCTCTAGAGAGATGGGTCTGCCACTTGGGAAGTCAACCGTACGTCAATTTTCAGATGGAGAAATCCAGGTTAACATTGAAGAGTCGATTCGTGGGAAGGAAGTTTATATCCTTCAATCTACGAGTTCGCCTGTCAATGATAATCTAATGGAAATCTTAATCATGGTAGATGCCCTCAAACGGGCGAGTGCTCAATCAATCAATGTGGTGATGCCTTATTATGGTTATGCCCGTCAGGATAGAAAGGCTCGTGCTCGTGAGCCAATTACTTCTAAATTAGTGGCCAATATGTTAGAAATTGCAGGGGTTGATCGCCTCTTGACCATTGACCTACATGCTTCTCAGATTCAAGGGTTCTTTGATATTCCAGTGGATCACTTGATGGGGGCTCCTCTTATTGCTGATTATTTCGAACGCCGTGGAATGATTGGTCCGGATTATGTAGTTGTCAGTCCAGACCATGGTGGAGTGACTCGAGCTCGCAAGCTTGCTGAGTTTCTCAAGACTCCAATTGCTATTATTGATAAGCGTCGGAGTGTTGATAAGATGAATACCAGTGAGGTCATGAACATTATCGGGAATGTGGAAGGAAAAACCTGTATTCTTATCGATGATATGATTGATACAGCTGGAACGATTTGTCATGCTGCTGATGCCCTTGCTGAAGCAGGAGCTGTTGAAGTTTATGCAAGTTGTACGCACCCAGTCCTATCTGGCCCAGCCTTAGATAATATTCAGAAATCAGCCATTAAGAAATTGGTCGTATTGGATACCATCTTCCTACCTGAGGAACGCTTGATTGATAAGATTGAACAAATCTCCATTGCTAAGCTTCTAGCGGAGGCTATTGTCCGAATTCATGAAAAACGGCCACTCTCTCCTTTGTTTGAGATAGGAAACGCTAAGAAAAGTTAACAAAGAGGCTGGAAATAGCCTCTTTTCTAATAGAAAGGATTTTTATGTTATTCAACTGGTTTACTAAGGAAAAAAATGTAGTCGATACAAGTAAAGAGCTCTTAAAAGAAGCTCAAAAAACTGAGGAAGAAGCAGATCCAACCTTACCAAAAAAGACCTTGCCAAAGAGCTCTGCAGTCAAATAAAACAAGGAAAACGCTTACGAAATCAAAGGATTCTATTTTAGCAGTCAAATCGTTAACTTACCTGTAAAAAAATATAGAATTCCTTAAAATTAATTAAAAAAATAGGTCAGATTTTATTGACAAAGAAAACTTATCGTAGTAAAATAATAATAGTTACGAAGTAACGAACTATTTTTTAAATAAAAAAAGGAGATAAAACAATGAAAAAAGTTTTATTATCATCAGTAGCAGCTCTTGCAGTTTTTGCTGCAGCAGCACCAGCATTCGCAAATGACAATCCTTCAATCAACGGTGGAGCTAACACTCCAGGTGCTTTTGATTCTCGTGAAGCATACGAAAACCAATCAGAATTTGTAAGTGCTCGTACAGTTGAAGAATACCTTAACGGTCATATGGAAGACATCAGCGCTGAAGCAGCACAAGATCCTGCAGTAGTAGCAGCTAAAGCTGAATTTGACGCTGTTGAAGGTGGTTCACACCTTTACGGAGAAAAGAAAGCAGCTTATGAAGCAGCATTCAACACTTCATTCTTGAACGTACGTAACAAATACGTTAAACAATTCCAAACTGTTCAAAACACAGCTAAGAAAAAAGAAGGACGTTACTACATCTTGAACGAAACTCCAGAACAAGCTAACGCACGTTACTTGAAAGAACATGGAATTTCTCAAGAAGAAGCAGCTAAACAATCTAAAGAAGAAGCAGCTAAAGCAGAAGAAGCAGCTAAAAAAGCAGAAGCTGGTAAAGCTGGTTCAAAACAAGCTGGTAAAGCTCTTCCAAAAACAAGCGCAGTTAAATAATTTTATTAATTAGCTCTTAAATTAAATATCACTGAGCCTTCGGGCTCGGTGTTATTTTTTAGATTGAACGTTATATAGGGGATCTTATTTTTATGAATCGTACTGATAAAAATTCTAGTTCTAAAGGAAAGGGCCTTGCGCTTATTCTTACTTTGGTTGCTATTCTTGCTCTTGTAGGTGGTTTCTTCCTTTTTAATCCATTTGGAAAGCATACTACATCTGATAAGAAGAACACTAGCTCATCATCTACTGCAAGTAGCAAAGAGGTCAAATATGAGCCAAGTCAAGAGGAAAAAGACTATTTAGCTAACCGATTTGCTCAATTAACGTCGGTCAATCCTGAAGCGATTGCCTATGTTTATGCTCCTGGAACTGAGTTAGATGAGCCTGTTGTACAAACAGGGGATAATGAAACCTACTTAGATAAGACTTTTGAGGGTGGGAACCAACCTTTCTTGGGAACTGTCTTTATGGATATGGACAACAAGAAGGACTTTAGTGATCGTTTGACTTGGTTGTTTGGACATGCTCGTGGTAGCCAGGTAGGAGATCACCGCATGTTTAACGATGTGAACTACTACGACAAACAAGAGTATTTTGATCAACATCCTTATGTTGTAATTGAAACACCTGAGCGCAAGTATTATTATGAAGCAATGGGCTTAGTCATCGTTCCTGAAACCACTGCTTTCTATCGTACAAGTTTTGCGGATGATAAAGATTTTACTACCCAACTTAAAAATATCTATGAGTCAGCTCGTACCAAAAATCCAAATATCAAGATTAAAGCGTCTGATAAGTATTTAGTCTTGTCAACTTGTCGTGAAGAAGACGATACTATCCGTTCTAATCTCTATCTTCGTCAGATCCCAGATTCTGAAATGAAGGATTTCTTAGCAAAACACGGTGATCAGTTAAATTATGTGGCAACCCGTGGCCAAGAATAAGATAGATTTGTTAATAATGATTTTATGATAGGATTTAGCATAAGCTAGGTCCTATTTTTGATGAAAAATGTCAATTTTGTATCATTTGTCTTGGAGTCGTTTGCTTTTTTGCGATGACTTTCAATTTATAGTATAATGGGAGTAGATCTTTTTTGGAGGTGGCTATGGATTTAACAAAGCGTTTTAATAAAAATTTAAATCGAATTGAGATTTCCTTGATTCGTCAGTTTGATCAGGCCATTTCTGAGATTCCAGGTATCTTGCGTTTGACTTTAGGGGAGCCAGATTTTACCACGCCGGAGCATGTCAAGGAAGCCGCTAAGGCTGCCATTGATGCTAATCAGAGCCATTATACAGGGATGAGTGGCTTGTTAGCTTTGCGTCAAGCGGCTAGTCAATTTGTAGCGGATAAATACAATCTTCATTATCGAGCAGAAGATGAGATTTTAGTAACGATTGGAGCTACTGAGGCTCTTTCAGCCACCTTGACAGCTATCTTGGAGCCTGGAGATGTAGTCCTTTTGCCAGCACCAGCCTATCCAGGTTATGAACCCATTATCAAACTAGTGGGGGCTAGTGTCGTCGAGATTGATACTAGGGCACATCAATTTATCCTGACTCCGGAAGCTTTGGAAGAAGCCCTTCAGGAACAAGGAAATCGGGTCAAGGCAGTTATTCTCAATTATCCTGCAAATCCGACAGGAGTGACTTATTCTAAGGAACAGATGCAGGCTTTGGCTGGAGTGTTGAAAAAATATCAAGTCTTTGTGGTCTGTGATGAGGTCTACTCAGAATTGACCTATACGGATCAGTCTCATGTATCCTTAGGGACTTACTTACCAGATCAAGCCATCCTTATCAATGGCTTGTCTAAATCTCATGCTATGACAGGTTGGCGACTGGGCTTCATTTTTGCGCCTGCTTCGTTAACCGCTCAGCTAATCAAGAGCCATCAGTATTTGGTCACTGCAGCGGGCACCATGAACCAGTATGCAGCCATTGAGGCCTTGACAGTTGGAAAAGATGATGCTGAACCAATGAAACAGGAATACATCAAGCGTCGCGACTATATCATGGATGCGATGTCATCCATGGGCTTTGAGATTATCCGACCTGATGGGGCCTTTTATATCTTTGCCAAGATTCCACCAGGTTACAATCAAGATTCGTTCGCTTTTTTGAAAGCTTTGGCCTATGAAAAAGCCGTTGCTTTTATCCCGGGAGCAGCCTTTGGAACCTATGGCGAAGGTTATGTACGTTTGTCCTATGCAGCGAGTATGGAAGTGATTCAAGAAGCAATGAGACGTTTGAAGGAGTTTATGGAAGAACATGCTGGAGAGCATTGAGAGTCGAGGCTTGGTCCTTTACAACCGAGATTTCCGAGAAGATGATAAGCTGGTAAAAATCTTTACAGAGCGTGCAGGAAAGCTCATGTTTTTCGTGAAACATGCGAATAACTCCCGTCTAAATCCAATGATCCAACCCTTAACTTTGGCGGACATGTATTTGAAAATCAATGATGATGGACTCAGCTATATTGAAGATATTCATGAGGTTCATAGCTTTCAGGGGATTCATCAAGATTTATTTCGTCTCTCTTATGCGACCTATATTCTGGCCTTAGCTGATGCTAGTATGCAGGATCGTCAGCCAGATTCGGCCCTCTTTACTTTTTTAGAACAGACCTTGCGCTTGATGGATCGCGGCTTGGATTATGAAATTTTGACCAATATTTTTGAAATGCAGATTTTATCTCGGTTTGGAGTGAGTTTGAATGTCCATGAGTGCTGTATCTGTCACCGAGTAGGTCTTCCCTTTGATTTTTCCTTCCGTTTCGGCGGGGTTCTTTGTCCGGATCATTATGATCGAGATGAGAGACGGGCTCACTGGGATCCCAATGCCCTTTATTTATTAGATCAGTTTCAGGGAGTGGAATTCAGTGAGCTAGAGACCATTTCTATCCATGAAGAGATGAAGCAAAAATTACGACAGTGTCTGGATCAACTCTATGATGAGTATGTAGGTATTCATCTAAAAGCTAAGAAATTTATTGATTCCCTGGGAAGCTGGGGAGAGATTTTAAAAGATCAGTCTGGAGGTAAGATATGAAACGAATTGCAGTCGATGCAATGGGCGGAGATAATGCTCCACAGGCCCTAGTAGAAGGGGTTAATCAAGCCATACAAGAATTTAAGGATATCGAAGTGATTTTGTATGGAGATGAAGCAAAAATTAAGCAGTATCTGACTGCAAGCGAACGAGTATCCATTGTCCATACAGATGAGAAAATTGACTCTGATGATGAACCAACTCGGGCCATTCGTCGGAAAAAACAAGCCAGCATGGTGCTAGCTGCTCATGCAGTTAAAAATGGGGAAGCTGATGCCATGCTATCAGCCGGGAATACAGGTGCTCTCTTGGCTTCTGGTTACTTTATCGTTGGGAGGATTAAGGTTATCGATCGTCCGGGCTTGATGTCTACCCTTCCAACCCTAGATGGGAAAGGTTATGATATGCTGGATCTCGGAGCCAATGCGGAAAACACGCCCACCCATTTGCACCAATATGCGATTATGGGAGCCTATTATGCAGAAAATGTTCGTGGAATTAAGCGTCCACGAGTCGGCCTTTTGAATAATGGGACAGAGGAAAGTAAGGGAGATCCCCTACGTAAAGAAACCTATCAATTATTAGCAGCGGATCCTGCTCTCAACTTTGTAGGAAATGTGGAAGCGCGTGACTTGATGGATGGAGTTGCTGACGTCATCGTTACAGATGGATTCACAGGAAATGCTGTCCTTAAGACCATGGAAGGAACTGCTTTGGGTCTCTTTAAGCAGTTGAAGACGGTTCTCGGTGGAGGTGGCTTGAAGGCCAAATTAGGAGCCCTTTTGTTGAAGAATGACCTACGAGGCTTGAAGAAAACCTTGGACTATTCAGATGTTGGCGGAGCGGTCTTGTTTGGCTTACAAGCACCTGTTGTAAAAACCCATGGTTCAAGTGATGCCAAGGCAGTGTATAGTACGATTCGTCAGATTCGTACCATGTTGGAGACGGATGTTATTCGTAAATCGGTTGTTGAATTATCAGAATTGGAGGAAGAGAAATGAGTCGTCGGAAAGAAATTATTGCAGCAGTAGAAGAGTTAATCAAAGATCAGAAAGATTCTGATTTTCAAGTAACCTTAGATATGGATTTACGAAAAGAGCTAGAGATTGATTCAGTTGATTTGATGGAATGCATCATTTATTTAGAAGAAACCTATCATATTGATATTCCAGACAAGGATATTGATGCCATGGTGACTGTTGGAGATATGGTAGACTATGTGGATAAAAAAGTGAGCAAATAATGTTCGGTTTTTACCATTAAAAAGAATATATAAATAAGGGAATAGAGTGATTTTGCCTCATTCCCTTATTTTTTTCTTATAAACTAAAACCAAAGTACGGGGATTTCTTGAAAAATAAGATAGGGTATGATAAACTGAAAGGGAGAAAATACGAAAGGCGAACAAGAAATGTCTCATCAATTAATTTATACGGGAAAAGCTAAAGATATTTATAGTACAGAAGACGAACATGTGATTAAGTCCGTTTATAAGGACCAAGCCACTATGCTGAATGGGGCTCGTAAAGAGACCATCGAAGGCAAAGGTGTGCTGAATAATCAGATTTCGTCTCTTATTTTTGAAAAATTGAATGCTGCTGGAGTGGAGACGCACTTTATCAAGCGTATTTCTGATACCGAACAACTCAATAAGAAGGTGACCATCATTCCTTTGGAGGTTGTGCTTCGTAATGTGACTGCAGGTTCTTTCTCCAAACGGTTTGGCGTTGAAGAAGGTTTGGATTTGGAAACTCCAATCGTTGAATTTTACTATAAAAACGATGAGTTGGACGATCCATTTATCAATGATGAACACGTCAAGTTCTTGGATATTGCCAATGATGAACAAATTGCCTATATCAAGGAAGAAACGCGTCGGATCAATGAATTGCTGAAAGATTGGTTTGCACAAATTGGTCTGCGTTTGATTGACTTCAAATTGGAATTTGGTTTTGATAAGGATGGCAAAATTATCTTGGCAGATGAATTTTCACCAGATAACTGCCGCCTTTGGGATGCGGAAGGGCACCATATGGACAAGGATGTTTTCCGTAGAGATTTGGGCAGTTTAACGGATGTATATAAAGTTGTTTTAGAAAAATTGCAAGGTTTGAAGTGATCTTTTTGAAACGGAAAACCTTCGTCTTTCAAGTAAAAGGACTCAGGCTGAAAAGGTCTACTAGACCTTTTCACTCCGTCGTGATCTCGATAGCTTGACAGATGTTTATCAAGTTGTGTTGGAGAAATTACAGGGCTTGAAGCAATGATTTTCTTCGTCTTCACTAGCTATTTAAATAGAAATAAATAAGGGAACTAAAATGGATAAACGTATTTTCGTTGAGAAAAAAGCTGATTTTCGTGTGAAATCTCACTCTTTAGTAAAAGAATTACAGCATAATCTTCAGTTGAAAACTTTGAAGGATCTTCGTATTGTTCAGGTTTATGATGTTTTTGGTTTGGCAGAGGACTTGTTTGCGCGTGCGGAAAAACACATCTTCTCTGAGCAAGTGACCGATACTGTTTTGGATGAAGCTACGGTTAAGGCTGATCTTGAGAAGCATGCTTTCTTTGCTATCGAAAGTTTGCCTGGTCAATTTGACCAACGTGCGGCATCTTCACAGGAAGCTTTGTTGTTGCTTGGTAGTTCAAATGATGTAACGGTGAACACAGCGCAACTTTACTTGGTTAACAAGGATATTGATGCGAATGAGTTGGAAGCTGTCAAAAACTACCTCTTGAACCCAGTGGATTCTCGTTTCAAAGACATCACTGTTGGCATTGCGAAACAGGATTTCTCTGAGTCTGACAAGACCATTCCAAGTTTGGATTTCTTTGAAACTTATACGGCAGAAGATTTTGCACAGTATAAGGCAGAGCAAGGATTGGCAATGGAAGTGGATGACCTTCTCTTCATTCAAGACTATTTCAAGTCAATTGGACGTGTGCCTACTGAGACTGAGTTGAAGGTTTTGGATACTTACTGGTCTGACCACTGTCGTCACACAACTTTCGAGACTGAGTTGAAAAACATCGACTTCTCAGCTTCTAAATTTGAAAAACAATTGCAAGCGACTTATGACAAGTATATTGCCATGCGTGATGAGTTGGGACGTACCGAAAAACCTCAAACCTTGATGGATATGGCGACTATTTTTGGTCGTTATGAGCGTGTCAATGGTCGTTTGGACGACATGGAAGTGTCTGATGAAATCAATGCCTGCTCTGTTGAAATTGAAGTGGATGTCAATGGTGTGAAAGAGCCATGGCTTCTCATGTTCAAGAACGAAACCCACAACCATCCAACGGAGATTGAACCATTTGGTGGAGCGGCTACTTGTATCGGTGGTGCCATTCGTGACCCATTGTCAGGGCGTTCATACGTTTACCAAGCCATGCGTATCTCAGGTGCTGGTGATATTACAGCTCCAATTTCAGAAACTCGCGCTGGTAAATTGCCACAACAAGTCATTTCTAAGACAGCCGCTCACGGTTATTCTTCATACGGGAACCAAATTGGTCTGGCAACAACCTATGTCCGTGAATACTTCCACCCAGGTTTCGTTGCTAAGCGTATGGAGCTAGGTGCTGTTGTCGGTGCGGCTCCTAAGGAAAATGTGGTCCGTGAAAAACCTGAAGCTGGTGATGTGATTATCTTGCTCGGTGGTAAGACTGGACGTGACGGTGTCGGTGGTGCGACAGGTTCTTCTAAAGTTCAAACGGTTGAATCTGTTGAAACGGCTGGTGCTGAGGTTCAAAAAGGGAATGCTATCGAAGAACGGAAGATTCAACGTCTTTTCCGTAATGGGGAAGTGACTCGACTGATCAAGAAATCAAATGACTTTGGTGCTGGTGGTGTCTGTGTAGCGATCGGTGAATTGGCAGATGGTCTTGAAATTGATCTAGATAAAGTGCCATTGAAATACCAAGGTTTGAATGGTACAGAAATTGCTATCTCTGAATCTCAAGAACGGATGGCTGTAGTGGTTCGTCCAGAAGATGTTGACGCCTTCATTGCAGCATGTAACAAAGAAAATATTGACGCGGTTGTCGTTGCAACAGTGACGGAGAAGCCAAATCTTGTCATGCACTGGAATGGTGAAACAATCGTTGATTTGGAACGTCGTTTCCTTGATACAAATGGTGTACGTGTGGTCGTAGATGCTAAGGTGGTTGACAAGGATGTCAAGCTTCCAGAAGAACGTCAAACATCTGCCGAAACCCTTGAAGCTGACACTCTTGAAGTCTTGGCTGACCTTAACCATGCCAGTCAAAAAGGTTTACAAACCATCTTTGATAGTTCAGTTGGTCGTTCAACAGTTAATCACCCACTCGGTGGTCGCTATCAAATCACACCAACGGAAGCTTCTGTTCAGAAATTGCCAGTTCAACATGGCGTGACGCATACGGCTTCTGTCATGGCGCAAGGCTTCAACCCTTATGTAGCCGAATGGTCTCCATATCATGGTGCTGCTTATGCGGTCATCGAAGCAACTGCCCGTTTGGTTGCTGCTGGCGCCAACTGGTCTAAGGCTCGTTTCTCTTACCAAGAGTACTTCGAGCGGATGGATAAACAGGCAGAGCGTTTTGGTCAACCAGTAGCAGCTCTTCTTGGATCAATTGAAGCTCAGATTCAACTTGGTTTGCCATCTATCGGTGGGAAGGACTCTATGTCTGGTACCTTTGAAGAATTAACAGTACCACCAACATTGGTTGCTTTTGGGGTAACAACTGCAGATAGCCGTAAGGTTCTTTCTCCAGAATTCAAAGCTGCTGGTGAAAATATCTATTACATCCCAGGTCAAGCTTTGGCCCAAGAAATTGATTTTGATCTTATCAAGTCTAACTTTGCTCAGTTTGAAGCTATTCAAGCAATCCACAAAGTGACAGCAGCATCAGCTGTCAAATATGGAGGTGTCCTTGAAGCTCTTGCACTTGCAACATTTGGGAACCATATTGGAGCTACTGTTGAATTAGCTAACCTTGACACAATCTTGACAGCCCAATTGGGCGGATTCATTTTCACTTCACCTGAAGAGATTGCAGGTGTTGAGAAGATTGGACAAACAGTTGCAGACTTTACACTGCTTGTCAACGGTGTAACGCTTGATGGACACAACCTTGACAGTGCCTTCCAAGGCAAATTGGAAGAAGTTTACCCTACTGAGTTTGAACAGGCAACTGAGTTGGAAGAAGTACCTGCTGTAACATCAGATGCTGTGATTAAAGCTAAAGAAACAGTTGAGACACCAGTGGTTTACATCCCAGTATTCCCAGGAACCAACTCAGAATATGACTCAGCAAAGGCCTTTGAAAAAGAAGGGGCCAAAGTCAACTTGGTACCATTTGTCACATTGAATGAAGAAGCGATTGTCAAGTCGGTTGACACTATGGTTGACAATATCGAAAAAGCTAACATTATCTTCTTTGCTGGTGGCTTCTCGGCTGCGGATGAACCAGATGGATCTGCTAAATTTATCGTCAATATCTTGCTTAACGAAAAAGTGCGTGCAGCTATTGATAGTTTCATCGAAGGTGGTGGTTTGATCATCGGTATCTGTAATGGATTCCAAGCCCTTGTTAAATCAGGTCTTCTTCCATACGGTAACTTTGAAGATGCAAGCAGTACCAGTCCAACCCTCTTCTACAATGATGCCAATCAACACGTGGCTAAGATGGTGGAAACACGGATTGCCAATACCAACTCACCATGGCTTGCTGGAGTGCAAGTTGGGGACATCCATGCCATCCCAGTATCACACGGTGAAGGGAAGTTTGTCGTGACAGCTGAAGAATTTGAGGAACTCCGTGATAATGGTCAAATCTTTAGCCAATACGTTGACTTCGAAGGTAGGCCAAGCATGGATTCTAAATACAATCCTAACGGATCTGTCCATGCGATCGAAGGGATTACCAGCAAGAACGGTCAAATCATTGGGAAGATGGGTCACTCAGAACGTTTTGAAGACGGTCTCTTCCAAAATATTCCAGGAAATAAAGACCAGCATCTTTTTGCATCAGCGGTTCAATATTTTACTGGAAAATAAAAGGTATACAACATGACATACGAAGTAAAATCTCTTAATGAAGAGTGTGGAGTCTTTGGGATTTGGGGACATCCAGATGCTGCGAAACTCACTTATTTTGGGCTTCACAGTCTCCAACACCGGGGACAAGAAGGAGCAGGAATCCTGGCCAATGACCAAGGAACCCTGAGACGACATCGGGATACAGGCCTTCTTTCAGAAGTCTTTCGAAATCCTTTAAATCTGGAGAAATTGACAGGATCTTCTGCTATTGGGCATGTTCGCTATGCGACAGCCGGGGAAGCGTCTGTGGATAACATCCAACCCTTCCTCTTCCGCTTTCAAGATACGCAGTTTGGTCTGGCCCATAATGGGAATTTGACCAATGCCCAATCTCTCAAATCTGAATTAGAAAAAAATGGAGCCATCTTTAGCTCAACCTCTGACTCAGAAATTCTGGCTCACTTGATTCGACGGAGTCACAACCCTTCCTTTATGGGGAAAATCAAGGAAGCGCTCAATACAGTCAAAGGTGGTTTTGCTTATCTGATGTTATTTGAAGATAAGCTAATCGCTGCTCTGGATCCAAATGGCTTCCGTCCTCTTTCTATCGGGAAAATGGCTAATGGAGCCTTGGTTGTTTCTTCTGAAACCTGTGCTTTTGAGGTGATTGGGGCAGAATGGATCCGAGATGTACATCCGGGTGAGCTTGTTATCTTCGATGAAAACGGCATTACCTATGATCGCTATACGGATGATACCCAACTAGCAATTTGTTCCATGGAGTATATCTATTTTGCTCGTCCCGACTCCAATATCCAAGGAGTCAATGTCCATACGGCTCGCAAGCGGATGGGAGCTCAGTTGGCTCGAGAATTTAAGAACCAAGCAGATATTGTAGTGGGGGTGCCCAACTCCTCTCTCAGTGCTGCCATGGGCTTTGCGGAAGAATCTGGCTTGCCTAATGAAATGGGCTTAATCAAGAATCAGTATGTCCAACGGACCTTTATCCAACCGACTCAGGAATTGCGGGAACAAGGAGTGCGAATGAAACTCTCTGCCGTATCTGGTGTCGTGAAAGGCAAACGGGTCGTGATGATTGATGACTCTATCGTGCGTGGAACGACCTCTCGTCGGATTGTGAAACTGTTGAAAGAAGCAGGGGCTACAGAAGTCCATGTGGCAATTGCCAGCCCAGCTTTGGCTTATCCATGTTTTTATGGAATTGATATTCAGAGCCGTGAGGAGCTGATCGCAGCCAACCATACAGTGGAGGAAACTTGTGAGATTATCGGTGCGGATAGCTTGACTTACTTGTCCGTTGATGGCTTGATTGATTCTATTGGGATTGATACCGATGCACCAAACGGTGGTCTTTGTGTAGCCTACTTTGATGGGAAATACCCAACCCCATTGTATGACTACGAAGAACGCTATGTAGAAAGTTTGAAAGAACACACTTCTTTCTATTAAGAACAGTGCAAAAGAAAAGGAATGAATAAAATGACGAATAAAAATGCTTATGCGCAGTCTGGTGTGGATGTTGAAGCGGGTTATGAAGTTGTTGAACGGATCAAAAAACACGTAGCACGTACGGAGCGCGCAGGTGTTATGGGAGCTCTTGGTGGTTTTGGTGGCATGTTCGACCTTTCAAAAACAGGTGTTAAAGAGCCCGTTTTGATCTCAGGAACTGACGGTGTTGGAACCAAGCTCATGTTAGCCATCAAGTATGACAAGCACGATACCATCGGTCAAGACTGTGTAGCTATGTGTGTCAACGATATCATTGCTGCAGGCGCGGAGCCCCTCTACTTCCTAGACTATGTGGCGACTGGGAAAAATGAACCAGCTAAGCTAGAACAAGTGGTTGCTGGTGTTGCAGAAGGGTGTGTGCAAGCAGGCGCAGCCCTCATCGGTGGGGAAACGGCTGAAATGCCTGGCATGTACGGTGAAGACGACTATGACTTGGCTGGTTTTGCAGTAGGTGTCGCTGAAAAATCTCAAATTATCGACGGTTCAAAAGTGGCAGCAGGGGATGTGATTCTTGGACTTGCCTCAAGCGGAATCCACTCAAATGGTTACTCACTCGTGCGTCGGGTCTTTGCGGACTATACAGGTGAAGAAGTATTGCCTGAGTTGGAAGGTAAGAAACTGAAAGACGTTCTTTTGGAACCAACTCGCATCTACGTTAAAGCTGTTCTGCCACTGATCAAAGAAGAATTGGTCAATGGAATTGCCCACATCACAGGTGGTGGTTTCATCGAAAATGTACCTCGTATGTTCGCAGATAATTTGGCGGCTGAAATTGACGAAAGCAAGGTTCCAGTTCTTCCAATTTTCAAAGCCCTTGAAAAATATGGACAAATCAAACACGAAGAAATGTTTGAAATCTTCAACATGGGTATTGGTCTCATGCTTGCAGTGAAGCCAGAACATGTGGAACGTGTTAAAGAACTTCTTGACGAACCTGTGTATGAAATTGGTCGGATTGTCAAGAAGACAGATGCAAGTGTGGTGATTAAATAATGGTGAAATCACCATTTTATACGGAGAAATTGTAGAAAGGAGTGTTTAGTTAGCAAGCCTAACTGAACACGGGACTCATTTTCTAGGAAAAAAGAGAAATCATTTTGTGTGCAAGCATCCAGCAATGATTTCCTATTTTTCTACGAAACTGTTCGGCTAGCCGAAACGTCCCTTTGTATCGAATATGAAGATTGCTGTATTTGCCTCTGGCAACGGCTCAAACTTTCAGGTGATTGCGGAACAATTTCCAGTAGAATTTGTCTTTTCAGATCACCGGGATGCCTATGTGCTCGAGCGTTCCGAAAAGCTTGGAGTTCCTTCCTATGCTTTTGAACTCAAGGAGTTTGAGAGCAAAGCAGACTACGAAGGAGCCATCGTCGAGCTCTTGGATGAGCACGAGATTGACCTAGTCTGTTTGGCGGGTTATATGAAAATCGTCGGTCCAACCTTGCTAGCGGCTTATGAAGGCCGTATTATCAATATTCACCCGGCTTACCTTCCAGAATTTCCGGGAGCTCATGGTATTGAGGATGCTTGGAATGCAGGTGTTGAGCAGTCTGGTGTGACCATTCATTGGGTGGACTCGGGCGTGGATACCGGTAAGGTCATCAAACAAGTCCGTGTACCACGCCTTGAAGGGGATACCCTTGACACTTTCGAAACCCGCATTCACGAAACAGAGTATAAGCTCTATCCAGAAGTCCTAGAAGAGCTAGGAGTAGGAAGGAAGTAAAAAATGAAAGTAAGGTATTTTGGAAAAACAGAGATTGGTGTTCTCCTTTTATCAGCTTTCATACTTTTTCTCAGTTATAGCTTTACCTGCAATTTTTTTGAGGATGATATTAAAACCCATGATTCAGGTTGGATGTCTGTTCGAGGAAATAGCTATCTTAATATTACTTACCTAGATCCTAAACCGATTCAAACAGATGTAGATGGGACCAACCTCTACTTGGCCGGTTATCGCTTATCCGATCAGTTGGTCAACTACTTTATCCTACAAGCAGATCCCAATAGCAAAGAAACCAAAGAACTTATAAAGAATGCTGATCACTTGGAGGAGCATCCTCAGAGAGTCTTAGGGAGTCGTAACGGTTCCAAGCCTCATCCTCTTATTCAAAAAGTCGTCCAAGAGACCAGCCAGTCAAAAGATTTGGACAAAGAGGTTTCTCTCTATTTTGAAAAAGAGGACTATTTCTCAATATCAGAATTAGACAATCAGGTTCAAAGTATGTTGGTTGCAGGGCTGGTCTTGCTTCTTATCTATGGAGTCTTTGCGGCTGTCCCAAATGGCTATCTCATTCTCCAATGGAGGAGAGCTCGACAAGCTAAGAGAGAGCTATTCAAACTCTATCCAGAACTAATGGGAGCCTTTGATCATCTTGAGATGACGGCATCTTATTTGGATAAGAGAGCGGGAGTAGCTATTTATAAGGACCATCTCATTCTGTTCGGTCAGCGGTTCGGGATGATTGATTTACGAGAAGCACAGACTTTGGTGGTTTCAAAATCTAACGATGGCTACTTTGTTAATCCCTTTATTACTCTTTTCGTAAAATTATTCCACTCTACTACCGTAATGGCTCTTCGTGCAAGAGGGAATAACTCGAAAGCCATTCCTGTCAATCAAAGCCTGAATCAGCCAGATGTAAAAAATCACTTTATAGAAGGAGTCCAGTCTTACTCACCTTCTATTGAGGTTTATTTTAAGAAATAATGATTGTTTGTAGAAAATAGAAAAGGAAGAAACATGACTAAACGTGCACTAATTAGTGTTTCAGACAAAGCGGGCATTGTTGAATTTGCCCAAGAACTTAAAAAACTTGGTTGGGATATCATCTCAACAGGTGGTACCAAAGTTGCCCTTGATAATGCCGGTGTTGACACCATTGCAATCGATGATGTGACGGGTTTCCCAGAAATGATGGACGGTCGTGTGAAGACCCTCCACCCAAATATCCACGGAGGTCTCCTCGCTCGTCGTGACCTTGATAGTCACCTAGAGGCTGCTAAGGACAACAAGATTGAGCTCATTGACCTTGTGGTGGTCAACCTTTATCCATTCAAGGAAACCATTCTCAAACCAGATGTGACTTATGCTGACGCCGTTGAAAACATCGATATTGGTGGGCCCTCTATGCTTCGTTCAGCAGCGAAGAACCACGCTAGCGTCACAGTTGTGGTAGATCCTGCTGACTATGCTGTGGTTTTGGACGAATTGGCAGCCAAGGGCGAAACCACTTACGAAACTCGCCAACGGTTGGCAGCCAAGGTTTTCCGTCACACAGCAGCCTACGATGCCTTGATTGCGGCATACTTCACAGCTCAAGTGGGTGAAGAAAAACCTGAAAAACTCACTCTGACCTATGATCTCAAACAAGCGATGCGTTACGGGGAAAACCCTCAACAAGACGCAGATTTCTACCAAAAAGCCTTGCCAACGGATTATTCCATTGCATCCGCTAAACAATTAAACGGTAAAGAATTGTCCTTTAACAATATCCGAGACGCGGATGCGGCAATCCGGATCATCCGTGATTTCAAAGATCGTCCAACCGTTGTGGCTCTTAAACACATGAATCCATGTGGGATTGGTCAAGCTGACGACATCGAGACTGCTTGGGACTACGCTTATGAGTCTGATTCAGTTTCTATCTTTGGTGGAATCGTCGTCCTCAACCGTGAAGTGGACGCTGCGACAGCTCAAAAAATGCACGGTGTTTTCCTTGAAATCATCATTGCACCAAGCTATACAGATGAAGCGCTTGAAATCTTGACTACCAAGAAAAAAAACTTGCGGATCCTTGAATTGCCATTTGACGCTCAAGATGCCAGTGAAGTGGAAGCAGAATACACTGGTGTTGTAGGTGGACTTCTTGTTCAAAACCAAGACGTGGTCAAAGAAAGCCCAGCTGACTGGCAAGTGGTGACCAAACGCCAACCAACTGAGACAGAAGCGACTGCTCTTGAGTTTGCATGGAAAGCCATCAAGTATGTCAAATCAAACGGGATCATCGTGACTAATGACCACATGACACTTGGCGTTGGCCCAGGTCAAACCAATCGTGTGGCTTCTGTTCGCATTGCTATTGACCAAGCTAAAGACCGTCTTGACGGCGCGGTCCTCGCTTCAGACGCCTTCTTCCCATTTGCGGATAACGTGGAAGAAATTGCTAAAGCAGGTATCAAGGCCATCATCCAACCGGGTGGATCCGTCCGTGACCAAGAGTCAATCGAAGCGGCGGATAAATATGGCTTGACCATGATTTTTACAGGTGTTCGTCACTTTAGACATTAATCAAAAAAGGCACTCATCGATGGATGAGTGCCTTTTCTGCTGGTTAGGAATTCCTTAATTTGGATAGATATAGCTGACCGTTCCCCAGACAACATTCGTGGGGTCAAACCAGCCACGGAAATTGTTGATGGTCCGATTTCCGTTGTAGTTGGCTTCCTGGATTTGAATCTTTTGCTCGTGTTCGACGTCTGTAACAAGGCCGACGTGGCCATAGCTACCGTCGTCCCAGCAGACAATGGCTCCTACCTCTGGGGTGTTTCCTGTCCGGAAGCCAGCAGCGCGTGCACTAGCTGCCCACATGCCACCGTTTCCCCACCAGTTTTGTGCCCAGGGGGCTAGCTCTTTGGTCCCCCAAGTACACTCGCCTACAGGATAAAAATTATCAGGATGAGTGATGAGAGGTCGTGGTTTCTCCTCTTGGACCTGAAAACTTGTCGGTAAGAGGCCTTTGACTTGTCCCTTATTCTTTTGGTAGACATGAAGATGAAAGAGACCTTTGCCCTTATGGTTTTGGGCATGAAAGCGAAGTTGGTATTGACCGGGAGCGATCTTTTTAGCAGGATACCAAACTAAGTCGTCTTGACCATCTTGATCAGACCAGATTGGGAAAAGCACTTCCTCGACATCTTCAAAGAGCTTGAGTTTGACATCAAATTCGTGTGAGGAAACTTGCTGAATGGAGATAGTGGGTTGAGAAGCTGCGAGGTCCTTCTTCTCGACAGTGGTCGTCAATGGGAAAAGTCCCACCAATTCTCCATGCGCGCCTTGTCCATAAACATGAACATGATAAAGACCTGCTTGGTCTTGGTGATTGGTCAAGGGAACCTGAAGGTCAAATCCGCGCTCTCCTCTCTGGACGGGATACCAGATTAGATCATCCTGTCCCTTTTGATCGGACCAGATTGGAAGTCTGATTGACTGGAACTGATCAGGTACGGTTCCGATATGGATATTCAATCTTCCTTTTTCTGCATAGATATAATTAAGTTGGTCATCAGCAGTGACAGCTTGAGAAGATCCTGCCCATAGGGCGCAAATAGCAATGAGTAGTTTTTTTATCGTTCGCATAAAACTCCTTTTCTAAAAAATCGAGGTTCATTTATACTATTCGTAAAAAAAGTGCAAAATTCCATCATTTACGAAAAAAGTTTGGATTCTATGAGAAAATAGCTTCTTTCGCTATAATAATTAGATTAAAACGAACGATTATGATATAATTTAATAAAATAATTCGCAAAAGAGGTTCAAGATGAAACTTTTGGTTGTTGGATCTGGCGGTCGTGAGCATGCGATTGCCAAGAAATTGTTGGAGTCTACAAACGTTGAGCAGGTTTTTGTGGCTCCTGGTAATGACGGGATGCAATTAGATGGTCTGGATTTGATCAATATTGGAATTTCCGAACATTCTAAGCTGATTGACTTCGCAAAAGCGAACGATATTGCTTGGACCTTTATCGGCCCAGATGATGCCCTTGCAGCTGGAATCGTGGATGATTTCAATGCAGCTGGTCTCAAGGCATTTGGTCCGACCAAGGTTGCGGCTGAGCTGGAGTGGTCTAAGGATTTTGCTAAGGAAATCATGGTCAAATACGACGTTCCGACAGCAGCCTATGGGACATTTTCAGGTTTCGAGGAAGCCAAGGCCTACATCGAAGAAAAAGGCGCTCCAATCGTTGTCAAGGCAGACGGTTTGGCCCTTGGGAAAGGTGTCGTCGTTGCTGAGACAGTTGAGCAAGCCGTCGAAGCTGCTCACGAGATGCTTTTGGACAATAAATTCGGTGATTCAGGTGCACGTGTGGTCATCGAGGAATTCCTTGACGGGGAAGAGTTCTCTCTCTTTGCTTTTGTCAATGGGGATAAGTTCTACATTATGCCAACGGCTCAGGACCACAAACGTGCCTACGATGGCGACAAGGGTCCTAACACTGGTGGGATGGGTGCCTATGCGCCAGTTCCTCACTTGCTACAGAGTGTGGTTGACACAGCGGTTGACACTATTGTCAAGCCAGTCCTCGAAGGTATGATCAAAGAGGGTCGTCCATACACAGGTGTCCTTTACGCGGGACTTATCTTGACTGCTGACGGGCCTAAAGTCATCGAGTTTAACGCTCGTTTCGGAGATCCTGAAACGCAAATTATTTTGCCTCGTTTGACATCTGATTTTGCACAAAATATCACTGACATTTTGGAAGGTAAAGAGCCAGCCATCACTTGGACGGACAAGGGTGTGACACTAGGCGTGGTTGTAGCTTCAAACGGCTACCCACTCGCTTATGAGAAGGGTGTCAAGCTTCCAGCCAAGACAGAAGGCGACATCATCACTTACTATGCTGGTGCTAAATTCGCTGAAAACGACCAAGACCTCCTCTCAAACGGAGGACGTGTTTACATGTTGGTCACCACAGCCGACACCGTCAAAGACGGCCAAAACATTATCTACAACGAACTCAACAGACAAAACACAGAAGGCTTGTTCTACCGTACGGACATTGGTAGCAAGGCTAACAAATAATTAGCGACCGTAGGTCGTAAAAGGCGAGCGAAAGTGAGCCAAACTAAGATAATGGTCGCTTAATTTGCGAGCGTTAGCGAGCTAGTATAGGATAATCGTCGCAGTAGTGGAACTCCTAGTAGCTTTGCTACTAGGAGCGGAAAACTGGAGACTCAGGCTCCAGTTTTAGTAATGGAACGCCCTAGGCGGTCGCTTACGTCCGCACTACATTAGACGATTATCAAAAAAAGGAGAAGAAATGAAACCAGTAATTTCCATTATCATGGGCTCAAAATCCGACTGGGCAACCATGCAAAAAACCGCTGAAGTCCTAGACAACTTCGGCGTCGCTTACGAAAAGAAAGTTGTTTCCGCACACCGGACGCCTGACCTCATGTTCAAACATGCCGAAGAAGCACGTAGCCGTGGCATCAAGGTCATCATCGCGGGTGCAGGTGGCGCTGCTCACTTGCCAGGTATGGTAGCAGCTAAAACGACCCTTCCAGTCATCGGGGTACCTGTCAAGTCTCGTGCCCTTAGCGGTTTGGATTCACTTTATTCCATTGTGCAGATGCCGGGTGGCGTGCCAGTCGCAACCATGGCGATCGGTGAAGCAGGTGCGACCAATGCGGCCCTCTTTGCCCTCCGTCTTCTTTCAGTAGAGGATCAGGCTATTGCAATAGCGTTAGCAGATTTCGCAGAAGAACAAGGAAAAATCGCAGAGGAGTCGACAAATGAGCTCATCTAAAACAATCGGAATTATCGGTGGCGGTCAGCTGGGGCAGATGATGGCCATTTCTGCTATCTACATGGGGCACAAGGTTATCGCTCTAGATCCAGCAGCGGATTGTCCGGCCTCTCGTGTGGCGGAAATCATCGTGGCACCTTTTAACGACGTGGAAGCCCTTCGTCAATTGGCAGACCGCTGTGATGTTCTCACTTATGAATTTGAAAATGTCGATGCTGACGGCCTTGATGCTGTTATCAAAGAAGGACAGCTACCACAAGGGACCGACCTGCTTCGCATTTCCCAAAATCGCATTTTTGAGAAGGACTTTCTTTCCAACAAGGCTCAAGTCACTGTGGCCCCCTATAAGGTCGTGACTTCAAGCCAGGATTTGGCAGATATTGACCTCTCTAAAAACTGTGTCCTCAAAACTGCGACAGGTGGCTACGATGGCCATGGACAAAAGGTTATTCGTTCAGCGGAAGATTTAGAAGAAGCCTATGCACTAGCGGATTCAGCCGACTGCGTTTTGGAAGAATTTGTCAATTTCGACCTTGAGATTTCTGTCATCGTGTCTGGGAATGGTAAGGATGTGACGATTTTCCCCGTTCAGGAAAATATTCATCGCAACAACATTCTTTCAAAAACCATTGTACCTGCTCGTATTTCAGAAAGTCTAGCTGAAAAAGCCAAAGCAATGGCAGTGCGAATTGCAGAACAACTGAACCTATCTGGAACACTCTGCGTGGAAATGTTTGCTACAGCTGATGATATCATCGTCAACGAAATTGCACCACGCCCACACAATTCAGGCCACTACTCGATTGAAGCTTGCGATTTTTCCCAGTTTGATACCCATATTCTGGGTATTCTCGGAGCACCACTTCCTGCTATTCACCTCCATGCGCCTGCAGTCATGCTCAATGTACTCGGCCAACACGTCGAAGCTGCTGAAACATATGTGACAGAAAATCCAAGTGCTCACCTCCACTTATATGGTAAACTAGAAGCAAAGCACAACCGCAAAATGGGACATGTGACCTTGTTTAGTGATGAACCGGATAAGGTTGAAGAGTTTGGGGAGTAAGACAGGACCCCAGTTATAAGGTCCGTCGTCTTACCCCTGCAAGGTTGACTAGGCTTGTCGCAGGCGAAAATCGACAAGAGAAGCCAGACAACCACTGCTGGAAAGGGATTGATTTTTAAGTGAAAATAGCGATTCTAGGACTTGGAGTCATCGGGACAACTTATGCCTACGCCTTTCAAAAAGCAGGTCATCAAGTGGAACACGTACTGAGAGATAGTAAGAAAAACAATGCTCCCAAGGAGTTGTTGGTTGATCTGCTAGATGGCCGTTATCATTCCAAAGGTGAGAACAAACACGACACCTATGAGGTTCGTGTGGCAGAAGTCGATTCGGAATATGATTTTATTTTTCTCAGTGTGCGCCATGGGTTTGTCAAAGAAGCTGTGGAGACCTTGCAAAAAAATAATATCAAAGGTACCCTTGTTTTCTTCTGCAATTTCTGGGATACTCGAAAAGAGGTCCAAGAGTGGGCAGGAGATTACGACTATATCCTGGCTTTTCCGACAGCGGGTGGTCATATGCAGGAGGATCATTTAGATGGCGTCTTGTTTGACCATTTAATGCTAGAAGGTGAGCAAAAAGCACAGATCTCTAACTATG
This sequence comes from Streptococcus rubneri, assembly GCF_004785935.1. Taxonomy (GTDB): domain Bacteria; phylum Bacillota; class Bacilli; order Lactobacillales; family Streptococcaceae; genus Streptococcus; species Streptococcus rubneri. The sequence continues at coordinate 23,406 of NZ_SRRP01000003.1, forward strand.
CTGATTTGACAGATTTACTGACTTCTGCAGATTTGAAGTGGGAAGTGCCTCATGATATGGTCGAGTGGATTTGGATTCACATGGCGATTAATGCAGGTGTCACTTCGACAGCTGCACGTTCGGGGAATCTGGAAAACCCAGAAGAATTGGCTTTGAACTTGATGAATAGTTCTTCAGAATTGTCATTGGCCATCAAGGCCATTCGAGAGGCTTTGAAAGTCGTAGAAGCGCGTGGCGTGAATTTGAAGCTTTACAAAGCAGAACTCTTGCCATACAAAATTCCCGCTTGGATAGCCGGCAAGGCCATGAAAGTCATGTTTGCGAAAAATGAGCTAACCCGAAAAATCATGACCTTGCACAATGATAAACAGGACATCTTCTATTGTTGTCAAAGTGTCTATCAGACTGGTCAGGAGTTAGGTGTGAAGATGCCTATTCTGGAAGCAAATATGAAGGGCATTTCGATTTAGGAGGTTTTATGATTCAACTCATCGTCAATGCTTTTGTTGAGAAGGACAAGACTGGAGCAGTCGTAGAAGTTTTGTATGCTAGTAGCGATCACGAAAAGGTGAAAGTTAAGTATGAAGAGCTAACGTCTCAATATCCTGAAAACTATTTAGCCATCTATGATGTCCCGTTGGATACGGATTTGAATACACTAGATCACTACCCATCTGTGTGGATTGGGAAAGAAGAATTTGAATAAAACGACTTTTAGTCGTTAAACAGATGTTTCATGCCGAGAGGAAAGCGTAAGCGACGGAAATTTTGAGACTTCAGGCTCAAGATTTAGTCATGAGATTCTGGAGGAAGCTGCTGACGTCCGCCCCACTTAAGTGAAACATCAACAGAAAGGAAAAGAAAACATGATTGATAGATATAGCCGCCCAGAAATGGCGAACATTTGGACTGAAGAAAATAAATACCGTGCGTGGCTTGAGGTGGAAATCTTGGCTGACGAGGCATGGGCTGAGTTGGGAGAAATTCCTAAGGAAGATGTGGCTTTGATCCGCGAAAAAGCGGACTTTGATATCGACCGTATTTTGGAGATTGAGCAAGAGACTCGCCATGACGTAGTGGCTTTTACGCGTGCGGTTTCTGAGACGCTTGGTGAAGAGCGTAAGTGGGTCCACTATGGTTTGACTTCTACTGACGTGGTGGATACGGCCTACGGTTACCTCTACAAACAAGCCAACGACATCATCCGTAAGGACCTTGAAAACTTCACCAACATCATCGCTGATAAGGCTAAGGAGCACAAGTTTACTATCATGATGGGTCGTACCCACGGTGTGCACGCTGAGCCAACAACTTTTGGTCTTAAATTGGCCACTTGGTACAGCGAAATGAAACGGAACATCGAGCGTTTCGAGCATGCAGCTGCTGGCGTAGAAGCTGGTAAAATCTCTGGTGCGGTTGGTAACTTTGCCAACATCCCACCATTCGTTGAAAAATACGTCTGCGATAAATTGGGTATCCGTGCTCAAGAAATCTCTACACAGGTCCTTCCTCGTGACCTTCACGCTGAGTACTTTGCAGTTCTTGCGAGCATCGCAACTTCAATCGAACGGATGGCGACTGAAATCCGTGGTCTTCAAAAATCTGAACAACGTGAAGTAGAAGAGTTCTTTGCTAAAGGTCAAAAAGGTTCTTCAGCCATGCCTCACAAACGCAACCCTATCGGTTCTGAAAACATGACAGGTCTGGCACGTGTGATCCGTGGTCACATGGTCACAGCTTATGAAAATGTAGCCCTTTGGCACGAACGGGATATCTCTCACTCATCAGCTGAGCGGATCATCGCACCAGACACAACTATCTTGATTGACTACATGCTTAACCGTTTTGGAAATATCGTCAAGAACTTGACGGTCTTCCCAGAAAACATGATCCGCAACATGAACTCTACATTTGGTTTGATTTTCAGCCAACGTGCCATGTTGACTTTGATTGAAAAAGGCATGACACGTGAGCAAGCCTACGACCTTGTTCAACCGAAGACTGCCCAATCATGGGATAACCAAGTCGACTTCAAACCACTGCTTGAAGCAGATCCAGAAGTGACTTCTCGCCTCACTCAAGAAGAAATTGACGAAATCTTCAATCCAACTTACTATACAAAACGGGTGGATGAAATCTTTGAACGCATCGGTTTGGGAGACTAATTGCAACGAAAAACGGGAATTTGAAAAATATACGAAAAGAGGCTGGGACAAAAGTCCTAGCCTCTCAATTGTCTTTGGATTGTCGAGCAAGACGCAGTGGTTGAGTGGGCTCTACTACGCTGATTTCATCAGCTTTTACAGCCCTACTCAACTGTGCGGAGGTGGGACGACGAAATCGAATTCTAACGAATTACCGATTTCTGTCCCACTCTCTTTTCTTTGTCTAAATCAGGTGCTCTAGACCCTGAATTTATCATAATAAATTTTGATTGATTAAACTATTTATAGGAAGTTTGTCACTAATTATAGATTCTCGTCTATCCATCTTTAAAAAGCTATATTTCTATGTTATAATTGCATCATAAAAGTCTGAGGGAGCCCTCAGACCTTTTGAAAGATCAATGATCACGATCACATGAGATAAATTTGATTTTATAGTAATCTCCACGTTTGTAGGTTTCACTATATTCAAGGATCTGACCAGTTGCTTCCAACTTGGTCGTCTTCACTTGACGAACGGTTGGGAAATTTTCATCGATATTCAACACGGATGCGATTTTGCTTGGTGTTGGGAAGACGATGTCATTAATTTCTTCAAAGTGTTCATCATTCATATGAATATGATAATCTTCTTTGAAGCGGTCATAGATCGAACTGTAGTAGTCTAAGTTCGGGTAGTTAGGGTTGATGTATTGCTCTGGAACGTAAGTCTGATGGAAGATATAAATATCATCCCCAATCTGACGGATGCGCTCAATCTTATAGTAGAATTGAGACGGAGCAAGACCTAGCTTATCTAGGATATTGAGCGTGTTACCACGCTTGATGGAGAGAACTTTTACAGTCGCTTTTTGGATGGGGAAGGTTTCTACGTCTGAAAATTCAACCAGTTTGTGTTTTCTAGCGCGAGAAACGAAGGTTCCTTTTCCTTGTTGGCGGACGATGTATCCATCGCTAGCCAAATCGTTCAAAGCTCGCACAACAGTGATCGAGCTGACATTGTAAATCTTGATCAACTCAGCTTCTGTGTAAAATTTATCTCCGTTTTCAAATTTGCCTGAGATAATTTGTTGCTTCAAATCATCTTTGATGTGTTGGTACTTTGGGATTGCCATGTGCTTCACCTCTTCTTTCGATATCCCTTATTAATATTATTTTAACATATTTTTTTAAAAGTGGTTGACATTTTTTTATTAATATATTATATTGATATTTGAAAAGGATTTCTTAGAAGGAGGTTCTCAGTATGGGGGCATTTGAAATCCGTGAAGATTTTTATTTAAACGGCCAACCCTTTAAGATTTTATCTGGTGCAATTCATTATTTTCGGATTGATCGTGAGGATTGGTATCATTCCTTATATAACTTGAAAGCACTAGGTTTTAATACCGTTGAAACCTATGTCCCCTGGAATGCCCATGAGCCTCAAAAAGGCCACTTCCACTTTGAGGGGAACTTGGATTTGGAGCATTTCATCCAGCTCGCTCAAGAGTTGGGACTCTACGTGATTCTACGTCCCTCGCCTTTTATCTGTGCAGAGTGGGAGTTTGGTGGCTTGCCAGCCTGGTTGCTAGAGGAGGATCTCCGGATTCGCTCATCTGATCCAGCCTTTGTTGAAGCTGTTGCTCATTATTACGATCATCTTTTATCACGTGTAGCCCAGTACCAATTGGATCACGGTGGACCGATTCTCATGATGCAAATCGAAAATGAGTATGGATCCTATGGTGAGGACAAAGCCTACCTTCGAGCCATCAGAGACTTGATGGTAGAGCGGGGAATTATCTGTCCCCTCTTTACATCTGACGGGCCCTGGAGAGCCACTCTTCGTACAGGAACCTTGATAGAGGATGATATCTTCGTGACGGGGAATTTTGGCTCACGAGCTAACTACAATTTCTCTCAAATGAAAGAGTTCTTCGCAGAGCATGGTAAAGTGTGGCCACTCATGTGTATGGAGTTTTGGGATGGTTGGTTTAACCGCTGGAAAGAACCCATCATTAAACGGGATCCCAAGGAGCTTGCAGAAGCTGTTCACGAGGTGTTACAAGAAGGCTCCATCAATCTCTATATGTTTCATGGAGGCACAAACTTTGGCTTTATGAATGGATGCTCCGCCCGTGGGACGATGGATTTACCTCAGGTTACTTCTTATGACTACGATGCTTTATTGGATGAGCAGGGAAATCCTACTGCTAAGTATGATGCAGTGAAAGAGATGCTTGCTACCCATTATCCAGAGTATCCACAGTTCGACCCCTTGGTTAAATCGTGCCTGCCAGAGCAAACTTTAGAAGTCACTCAAAAGACTAGCTTGTTTGGCAACCTAGAAACGATTGCTCAGGTCACAGAAACACTCTATCCCCAGTCAATGGAAGAGGTAGAACACCCTTTGGGCTATCTGCTCTATGAGACAGAGGTAGAGATGGACGCTGATGAGGAACGCTTGCGCGTGATCGATGCCCGTGACCGGGTACAAATCTATGCGAACGATCAGTTACTTGCTACCCAGTACCAAGAAGAAATAGGCCATGATCTTTTTTTAAACGGAGAAAAGAAAACGGTTACAAACCTCAAGCTCTTGGTTGAAAATATGGGTCGGGTCAACTACGGCCACAAACTCTTAGCAGATACCCAGCGAAAAGGAATCCGAACTGGAGTTTGTTTAGATCTTCATTTCAAGCTCAATTGGAAACAATATGCGCTTGATTTCACCCAGCTAGATCGCTTGGATTTCTCAAAAGAATGGCAAGCAGATCAACCAGCTTTCTATCAATTTGTTTTTCATCTGGATCAGGTTAAGGATACCTTCCTTGACATGACCGGATTTGGAAAAGGGATCGTCCTTGTCAATGGCCACCATATCGGTCGCTTCTGGGAAGTCGGTCCAACCATCTCTCTCTACGTCCCTCATGGTTTTCTCAAGGATGGGGAAAATGAAATCCTCGTCTTTGAGACGGAGGGGACTTGGAAGGAGACCTTACAACTCGTTCAAAAACCTACATTCAAAGACGTAAAGGGGGAAAACTTATGACTATTGTAGGATGCCGTATTGACGGTCGTTTAATCCACGGGCAGGTAGCCAATCTCTGGACTGCTAAGCTCAATGTCTCGCGGATCATGGTCATCGACGATGAGGTGGCTCAAAATGATCTTGAAAAAAGTGGTTTAAAGCTAGCGACACCACCAGGAGTCAAGCTTAGCATTTTGCCAATCGCTAAGGCTGCTGAAAATATTTTAGCAGGAAAATATGATAGCCAACGTCTCTTCATCGTAGCACGTAAACCAGATCGCTTCTTGCGCTTGGTAGAAGCAGGTGTACCACTTGAAACCTTAAACGTTGGAAACATGTCCCAATCAGATGAGACTCGTTCTATTACTCGCTCCATCAACGTAGTGGATGCGGACGTAGAAGCTTTCCACAAGTTAGCTGAAAAGGGTGTTAAACTAACAGCTCAAATGGTTCCAAATGATCCAGTCGAAGACTTCTTGAAGTTACTCAAATAGTGTATAAAATAAAAAGAAAAATTTTAGGAGGAAATTGTCATGATACAATGGTGGCAAATTTTACTACTTACTTTGTACTCAGCTTATCAAATCTGTGATGAGCTGACAATCGTTTCATCAGCAGGCTCACCGGTCTTTGCTGGTTTCATCACCGGTTTGATTATGGGAGATCTCACAACCGGTTTGTTTATCGGTGGTAGCTTGCAATTGTTTGTTCTTGGGGTAGGAACATTCGGTGGAGCTTCTCGTATTGACGCAACTTCAGGTGCTGTACTTGCAACAGCCTTCTCAGTTGCTCAAGGGATCAAACCAGAATTGGCAATCACTACTATTGCCGTTCCGGTAGCAGCTCTTTTGACCTACTTCGATATCCTTGGTCGTATGACCACTACTTTCTTCGCTCACCGTATTGATGCAGCGATCGAACGCTTTGACTACAAAGGAATCGAACGGAACTACCTTCTTGGAGCGATTCCATGGGCTCTCTCTCGTGCCCTTCCAGTATTCTTCGCCCTTCGATTCGGTGGAGAATTCGTACAAGGTGTTGTAAATGTTGTTAAAGAATACCAATGGATTGCAGATGGTTTGACACTTGCAGGACGTATGCTTCCAGGTCTTGGATTTGCTATCTTGCTTCGTTACCTTCCAGTTCGTCGTAACCTTCACTATTTAGCGATGGGATTTGGTTTGACAGCGATGTTAACCGTTCTTTATGCAAATGTTTCGAGCTTGGGTGGTGCGGTATCAGGCATCATCGCTACTTTACCAAAAGAAGTGGCAGCAAACATTGCCTTTCTCAATGATTTCAAAGGCTTACCAATGATCGGTATCACGATCGTCGGTATCTTCTTAGCTGTTGCTCATTTCAAAAACAGCCAAAAAGTAGCTGTGGCAGCACCTTCTACATCATCAGAAAGTGGGGAAATTGAAGATGACGAATTCTAAGAATTATAAACTCACAAAAGAGGATTTTAATCAAATTAACAAACGTAGCTTGTTCACTTTCCAATTAGGTTGGAACTATGAACGGATGCAAGCTTCTGGTTACCTGTACATGCTTCTTCCGCAATTGCGTAAGATGTATGGGGATGGCACTCCTGAATTGAAAGAAATGATGAAAGTTCATACTCAATTCTTCAATACTTCACCATTCTTCCATACTATTATCGCTGGTTTTGACCTTGCCATGGAAGAAAAAGATGGCGTTCAGTCTAAAGATGGGGTCAACGGGATTAAGACAGGTTTGATGGGACCGTTCGCTCCTCTTGGAGATACCATCTTTGGTTCATTGGTTCCTGCAATTATGGGATCTATCGCTGCAACAATGGCGATTGCTGGTCAACCTTGGGGAATCTTCCTTTGGATCGCAGTAGCTGTTGCTTACGATATCTTCCGTTGGAAACAGTTAGAGTTTGCCTATAAAGAAGGAACAAACTTGATCAACAACATGCAAAGCACCTTGACTGCTTTGATTGAAGCAGCTTCAGTCCTTGGGGTCTTCATGATGGGAGCTTTGGTTGCAACCATGATCAACTTCGAGATTTCTTATAAGTTGCCAATCGGTGAAAAGATGATCGACTTCCAAGACATCTTGAATACTATCTTCCCTCGCTTGCTTCCAGCAATCTTTACAGGATTCATCTTCTGGTTGCTTGGTAAGAAAGGTATGAACTCAACGAAAGTTATCGGAATCATTATCGTTCTTGCGATTGCACTCTCTGCATTTGGACATTTTGTCCTTGGTATGGGACAATAATTCCCAACTGAGAGCAGAGTGTGAGGGAGAATAATGAGTAAACACCTAGTATTGGTTAGCCATGGTCGCTTTTGTGAAGAGCTCAAAGCCAGCACAGAAATGATTATGGGACCACAAGAGAACATTCACACCGTGGCCCTCTTGCCAGAGGATGGACCAGAAGAGTTTACAGCTAAGTTTGAAGCCTGTGTTGCAGACTTTGATGACTATATCGTCTTCGCAGATCTTTTAGGAGGGACTCCTTGTAACGCAGTTAGTCGCCTGATTCTTGAAGGACGCGCGATTGACCTCTACGCAGGGATGAACTTGCCAATGGTGATTGAATTTATTAACCATAGCCTTGTCGGTGGAGAAGAGAACTATCCAGAACGTGCACGTGAAAGTGTCGTGAAGGTTAACAATCTTCTATCTAGCTTTGATGACGACGAGGACGAATAAGATGCAGTAGCGTAAAAAACGCTTGACCATTTGGAATGAGGCTGGGACGATTGTCTCAGCCTCTTACCGCTTGCAAAGCGGTCACTAAAAAAGAAAAGAGGATAAGCATGCTAGACTATACAAGAGAACAATTACTTGAACTAGGAGCAGAAATCACAACTCGCGAAATCTACCAACAACCGGAAGTCTGGAAAGAAACCTATCGTCTTTATCAAGAGAAAGAAAAAGAAATCAAAGAGTTTTTAGAGACCATCGGAAAGCGTCATGGCTACATCAAGGTCATCTTGACAGGTGCGGGAACTTCAGCTTATGTTGGGGATACCTTGGTACCTTACTTACAAGAAGTACATGATGAACGGCATTGGAATTTCCAATCGATTGCGACGACCGATATCGTAGCGCATCCGCAAACCTATCTCAAAAAAAAAGTAGCGACTGTCTTGGTTTCCTTTGCACGAAGTGGCAACTCACCTGAAAGTGTCGCGACAGTTGAGTTGGCTCAACAATTGGTGGAGGATCTCTATCAAATCACCATTACCTGTGCGGAAGAAGGGAAGCTGGCCCAGCAGGCTCACGGAGATGAGCGCAATCTCTTGCTCTTGCAACCAAAAGAAACCAATGATGCCGGCTTCGCCATGACTTCTAGCTTTACCTCTATGCTCTTGACAGCCCTCTTGGTCTTTGACCCAAGCAAGGAAGAAACCAAAGAAAAACGGGTAGAAGAATTGATTCATCTGTCAGAGCGGGTCTTGGAGAAAGACCGCGAGGTCAAGGAAGTTGTAGATTTAGATTTCGAGCGCGTCATCTATCTAGGAGCAGGACCTTTCTTTGGGCTAGCTCATGAAGCTCAGCTCAAGATTTTAGAGTTAACTGCCGGTAAAATCGCGACCATGTACGAGAGTCCTGTCGGCTTCCGTCACGGTCCAAAATCCCTCATCAATGATCAGACCCTAGTCTTGGTCTTTGGCTCCATTGATCCTTACACGTGTCAGTATGATCTAGATTTGGTCGGAGAAGTAGCCGGAGATCAGATTGCCCGTCAGGTCGTTCTCTTGACGGACCAAGTTGCTGGTATTGAGCATGTACGTGAAGTTTTGGTAGAAGCTTCTGCAGACTCACTAGATATCTACCGTGCTTTCCCATACATTATCTATGGTCAATTGATTTCTCTCTTGACTTCGCTCAAGGTTCAAAATCGCCCAGACACGCCATCACCAACTGGAACGGTGAACCGTGTTGTACAAGGAGTGGTGATTCACCCTTTTCACTAGAATGAACGTTGTTGGAGGAGACAACTTGTGAAACACTATCAAAAATATCTATTTGGTCAATTGGAGGGCCAAGATGTAAAAGCTTATCGTCTCGAAAATGGCCTAGGTTATCAATTGTCTGTCATGACCTATGGGGCGACGATCTTAGAGTATGTGACACCAGACAAACAGGATCAATTCGCTAATATTGTATTGGGTTTTGACAATTTTGATGCCTATGTCGGCAATAGCCCTAAGTATGGGGCTAGCATTGGCCCAGTCGCGGGCCGGATTGCAGGGGCCAGCTTTGAGCTCAATGGTCAAACCTATCACTTGGAAGCCAATAATGGAGCCAACTGCAATCACAGTGGATCGACTGGCTGGGACAGCGCCTTGTTTAGCGTGGAGTCTGTAACGGACCAAGAGATCACTCTTTACACAGAGCGTGCAGATGGCACCGGTGGTTTCCCTGGAAATCTTAAGATCTGGGTGACCTATAGTTTGACTGAAGTAGGGGAGCTGGAAATCAGCTACCGGGTGGAAACGGACCAAGACACCTTGGTCAATCCGACCAATCACAGCTATTTTAACCTATCTGGAAACTTCACCCAGCCGATTAATGACCATGTCTTTCAAATCAACCATCAAGGGCTCTACCCTATCCATCCCGATGGTGTCCCTCTTCACACCGTGGATAGAGAAAGTCCGATCGCTCAGCATCTCTACCAAGCCATGCTTTTAGAGGATCTCTTTAAGGATGCTGATCCGCAAATCCGCCTGGTAGAAGGTTTGGATCATCCTTTTGCTCTTCCAGAAGGGCATAAAAATGCAGGCTTTTTCTACCATCAGCCGTCTGGACGCTTTTTGACCTTCAAGTCAGAAGCTCCAGCCTTGGTGGTGTATTCAGCTAACTTTGTGGATGATACTGTTTATATTGAAGGCAAACCAATGGTTCAGCACAATGGTCTGGCCTTAGAATTCCAAACCGTACCAGATGCCATTCACAGTGATCAAGCTGAAAAGGTCATCCTGAGAGCAGGGCAAGTCTTCACCAGCAAGACTAGCTACCATGCCATCGCTAAGAAATAATGAGGAAAGGGGTGGCCCGAGCAAGGATGTAGCATCCATGTTTGAGGACACCTCTTTATGGTCGAAAAAAGTTTTTAAAGATTTAAAAATACTATAAGAAAACTTTAAGAGTCCCGTCGTATACTAATACCATCATCAAAGACCTCCTAACTTTGAATGATAAAACTCCTAAAACTTTTTCATAATAATCTCCCTATAAGAGCCACCAAAACCGGTGGCTTTTTTTATGGGAGTGAGACAGAACAATTTTTTAAAATTTCTTCGCTTCCTTATTTTTTGGCTTAGGTTGAAAAGGTTCCCCAAAACTTTTCAATTGTCTCACCCCCGCATAGATCAAACAGTCTGGGAGACTGTTTGAGGTTGCGGATATAGGAAACCTCGTTTCCTCATTAGTAGGTAATCTTTGGAGATATAAGAGCGAACAAAGATACCAATCAACCACTGCGTTATGTAATTATTACTAAACCTATTTCATCTAACCAAGCCTGATAGGGACGCAGACAAACTTAGGTACGTTGACGCAGTTCGAACGGTAGTGAGAACTACGATTCTTATTTTTACGAGCATCAGCGAGTTTAGGTACGTTGACGCAATTCGAACGTTAGTGAGGACTACGATCTTTAAAAAAATTAATGAGGTGAGCTCAGAGAGTTCAACCGAATTTAGAGATAGTGATGCAGTTTGAGCGAAGCGAAAAACTACGTTTCTTAAAAAGAAACTCGGTTCCGAACACCCAACAATGAATAACTAGTGATATAAAACGAGATATGATTTTAAATCAACAGGAGGCATTATTTTTTGCTATAATAGACTGTATGAGTAGAATTTTAGACAATGAAATTATGGGCGACGAAGAGGCTGTTGAACGGACTTTACGCCCGCAATATTTACATGAATATATCGGTCAAGATAAGGTCAAGGACCAGCTGAAAATCTTTATTGAAGCGGCTAAGCTTCGAGATGAAGCACTGGATCATGTCCTTCTTTTTGGACCTCCGGGGCTGGGGAAAACAACCATGGCCTTTGTGATTGCCAATGAGCTGGGTGTTAATCTCAAGCAGACTTCAGGTCCTGTTATTGAAAAGGCTGGTGACTTGGTGGCTATCCTCAACGACCTAGAGCCGGGGGATGTTCTCTTTATCGATGAGATTCACCGCCTTCCTATGTCAGTCGAAGAAGTGCTCTACAGCGCCATGGAAGATTTTTACATCGACATTATGATTGGAGCCGGAGAGACTAGCCGGAGTGTCCATCTGGATCTCCCTCCCTTTACCTTGATTGGAGCGACGACTCGAGCGGGTATGTTGTCCAATCCCTTGCGCGCTCGCTTTGGGATTACGGGTCATATGGAATACTATGAGCAGGATGATTTGACGGAGATTATCGAGCGGACAGCTGACATCTTTGAGATGGAGATTACCCACGAGGCCGCTGAAGAGCTTTCTCTTCGTAGCCGAGGGACCCCTCGAATCGCTAACCGCTTGCTCAAGCGAGTACGTGATTTTGCCCAGATTATGGGCGATGGCTTGATTGACGACACCATTACTGACAAGGCCCTCTCTATGCTGGATGTGGACCATGAAGGATTGGACTATGTCGATCAAAAGATCCTGCGCACTATGATTGAGATGTACGGAGGAGGCCCAGTTGGGCTTGGGACCCTATCGGTCAATATTGCTGAAGAGAGGGAGACAGTAGAAGATATGTATGAGCCTTACTTGATTCAAAAAGGCTTTATCATGCGGACCCGGACAGGGCGCGTGGCGACCCGTAAGGCTTATGAACACCTGGGCTATCCCTACAATGGAGACTAAAAGAAGATGCTGACGGAAGAAGCGATAGTAGAACAGATCCAGATGGATCAAGAGATGATGGCCGTCTTGACTATTATTCGAGATCTAGGCTTGGCAGATGCATGGCTTGCAGCGGGCGCGGTGCGAAATTTCATATGGAACCAGCTCTCTGGAAGACCAGGATTTGATGCGACAACCGATATGGATCTAGTCTTTTATGATCCTACGATCAGTTATGAGGAGACTCTCCAGATTGAGCAGGGATTAAAGAAGACCTATCCCCAGTATGCTTGGGAGGTGAAAAATCAGGTTTACATGCATGGCCATAGTCCTGGGACTTATCCATACACCAGTTCTTTCGATGCTATTTCTAAGTACCCTGAGCAGTGTACGGCGATTGCAGTTCGTTTAACACCGAATCAGGAGTTGGAACTTTTTACTCCCTATGGCTTGGGAGAGCTGGAACAAATGATTGTGCAACCGACCCCTCATTTTAGAGAGGACCCAGAACGACTAGCTGTTTATCGGGAGCGGATGGCTAAAAAAGATTGGCTCCAGAAATGGCCCTCATTAGAGGTAAAAGACCTCTAAACCAAGGTAATACCTATAAGACTAGTCCGGTAATAAAGCTGGACAGTCTTTTTCTTTCTACTTGAGAATTATAATTTAATCATGCCATATTTTAGTCACATTTTGATATAATAGAAAGGAGGTGCCATCATGAAAAAAATAGTATTTGTATGTTTAGGAAATATTTGTCGAAGCCCCATGGCAGAGTTTGTCATGAAAGATTTGACAGACCAGTATGAAATCGAAAGTCGTGCCACCTCTAGCTGGGAACACGGAAATCCTATCCATAAAGGAACTCAGAAAATCTTCCGTACCCACGGGGTGCCTTATGATCTAAGGAAAACCTCTCTTCAAATCAGCGACCAAGATTTTCATACCTTTGATCTAATCCTGGGTATGGATGAAAGCAATGTTGCCGACCTCAAGCAGATGGCACCTGCCGGGACAGAACATAAGATTCACCTCTTTGCAGGAGAAAGTGTACCAGATCCATGGTATACCGGAGATTTCGAAGAAACCTATCGCCGTGTCCTAGCAGGTTGTCAAGAGTGGATCAATCGCCTAGCGGAATAGACATTCACTGCTTAGTGGAGTGACCAACTGGTGTTACAGAAATCAGCAAAGATGGATAATTTCCAGTCGGTTCTTTAAGAATCAAGATAAAATAATGTGAAAGAGCTAATGAAAAAGATACAAGAATTATACGATACCTATAAGGTTTATCTAACCAGACATCATATTGAACGTTTCTCTCTAGCAGTCATTGTCTTGTCTGCTTTGTGGGTGTTTCTTTCCTCCATTCCCCTTCGAGGTGTTTTGACCTTGGATAATGGGGCTATTCGCTATGATGGAAGTGTCGTGCGAGGCAAAATGAATGGAGAAGGAACAGTAACCTTCCAAAACGGGGATACCTACAAGGGGAACTTTGTCAATGGAACTTTCAGCGGCAAGGGAACTTTTACATCTAAAGCTGGTTGGAAATATGAGGGTGAGTTTGTCAATGGTCAACCAGAAGGCAAGGGGACCCTGACAACAGAGCAAAATGTTGTCTACAAAGGAACATTTAAACAGGGGATTTATCAAAATGCGCATTAAGTGGTTTTCGCTGGTTCGGATAACGGGTTTACTTCTCGTTCTTCTCTACCATTTCTTTCAAAAATTTTTCCCTGGAGGATTTATTGGAGTCGATATTTTCTTCACCTTCTCAGGGTTTCTGATCACGGCTCTTCTGATTGATGAGTTTGCACGTCATCAAAAAATTGATCTCAAGGGCTTTCTTAAGCGTCGTTTTTATCGGATTGTGCCACCCTTGGTTTTCATGGTCTTGCTGGTCATGCCCTTTACTTTCTTGGTGCGTCGAGATTTTATCGCAGGGATTGGGACACAAATTGCGGCTGTTTTTGGTTTTGTGACCAATTTTTATGAGATGCTTAGTGGCGGGAGTTATGAAAGTCAATTTATCCCCCATCTCTTTATCCATACGTGGAGCTTAGCTCTAGAGGTTCATTATTATGTTTTGTGGGCTCTGCTAGCTTGGTTTTTGGCTAAAAAAGCGAAAACGGTTGGCCAGTACAGAGGCTTAATATTCCTCTCTTCTGTCGGCCTCTTTCTAGTGAGCTTTATGACCTTCTTTATCGGGGCCCTCTTGACTAAGAATCTGTCCAATGTTTATTTTTCAAGTATGGCCCATATCTTCCCCTTCTTTGTGGGAAGTGCCCTAGCCACAGTGACGGGCATTACCACCGTGAGTCCCAACTTCACTAAGTTAGCAAAATCTTGGACAAGCAAGAAGGCCTTAAGCGTCTTAGGGGGAGCATTTGCGGTCTTGCTTCTATTGACCTTTATTCTTCCTTTCGATAGTATTTGGACCTATTTATTTGGCTTTTTAGTGGCGACTCTGGCTGCAGCAAGCATGATTGTAGCAACTCGTGTCTTGCATGAAAAAACACCAGACCAAAAAGAACCAGCTGTAATCTCCTTTATCGCAGATACTAGTTATGGAGTTTATCTCTTCCATTGGCCTTTTTACATCATCTTTTCTCAATTGATGACTAATGGCTGGGCCTCACTCTTGACGACGATCGTTTCCTTTAGTCTAGCAGCTTTAAGTTTTTATATTATTGAGCCTACCTTGGCTGGCCGTCAACCAAAGATTTTTGGACTGCAGATGGATCTGCGAAGCATCACGCGTCCGATTTTCTACAGTGCGATTCCTTTGACCTTGCTCATGTTTGGGATTATTCTCTTCGCCCCTCGAGTAGGAGCCTTTGATGAGAATCTCATTACCGAGGGCCTTCGCCAATCAGATAACAAGATGCAGATCACACGTAGTCAGGTCGATAATGCTTCAGCAACCTCTTATAATGTCACTGATGGGGAGACGATGATCGGAGACTCAGTCAACCTTCGAGCTTCTGATTACCTAAAAAAAGTTCTACCGGATATTCAGGTGGATGCCCTTGTCAGCCGAAATCTTGAGTCGGGCTTGAAAGTTTATGAGACAGATATCTCTAACCATGTCCTGCTAAAAAATGTTATCATCGCTCTGGGAACCAACTCATCGGATAATTATAAAGAACTCCTAGACCAGTTTGTTGAAAAGTTGCCGAAAGGCCACCGCCTGATCTTTGTCACTCCTTATGATGGACGAGAAGCAGGTGATGACAGCAGTGTAACGGTTCAGACACGGAATTATGAGCTAGAGTTGGCTAAAAAATACGACTATGTCTTTGTAGCAGACTGGTATCAGGCTGCTCTAGAAAATCCAGCTATTTGGGCTGGAACAGACAATGTCCATTTTGGACTGGAGACAGATGGTTCTATCGATATTGGCGGAGAGCTTTATGCCAATGTTGTCAAAAAAGCAGTTGAAGAAGCCAAAAAGGGGGCTATTAAGCCTTAAGGATTGGTCATCAAAATAAGCAGTCTTTTCCACAAAAAAGATTGCTTGTTTTAGCAAGCAAAAGAAAACGCTTACATAAAATTTGTGAAAATTTTAGTTTGTGAAATTTTAAAAATATTTTTATAAATAATGACTACTTTTGCAGTAAATACCTTGCTATTGGCAGAATCGGGTTGATATTTTAAATAAATTAAAAAAATCTTTGTGAATTTGTTGTGAAAGTATTTACAAAAATCTTAAAATAGAGTACAATTATATTGTGAAAAAATTAACAAATCGAAATTTCTTACACTATTCTTGAAAGTTTCTGAAAACAGGAAAATGATCTCGAAAAGGATAAGGGTTTCAAACATTGGAGGAAAGCATCAAATGGCTGATAAAAAAACTCTCTCACCTGAAGAAAAGAAACTCGCTGCTGAAAAACACGTAGACGAGTTGGTGCAAAAAGCGCTTGTTGCGCTTGAAGAAATGCGCAAATTGGATCAGGAACAAGTAGACTACATCGTTGCAAAAGCATCTGTAGCTGCTCTTGACGCACACGGTGAGCTTGCTCTTCATGCATATGAAGAAACTGGTCGTGGAGTCTTTGAAGACAAGGCGACTAAAAACTTGTTCGCTTGTGAGCACGTTGTGAACAACATGCGTCACACGAAGACAGTTGGTGTCATTTCAGAAGATGACGTCACTGGTTTGACCCTTATTGCTGAGCCAGTCGGAGTCGTTTGCGGGATCACTCCTACAACAAACCCAACTTCAACAGCAATCTTTAAAGCTTTGATTTCCTTGAAGACACGGAACCCTATCGTCTTTGCCTTCCACCCATCCGCTCAAGAATCATCCGCTCATGCGGCACAAATCGTCCGCGATGCAGCGATTAAGGCGGGAGCACCTGAAAACTGTGTGCAATGGATCACACAACCATCTATGGAAGCAACCAGTGCCCTTATGAACCATGAAGGAATTGCAACCATCCTTGCAACAGGTGGGAATGCCATGGTGAAAGCGGCCTACTCTTGCGGGAAACCAGCTCTTGGGGTAGGTGCAGGTAACGTCCCTGCTTATGTTGAAAAATCAGCCAACATCCGCCAAGCTGCACACGATATCGTCATGTCTAAATCATTTGACAACGGAATGGTCTGTGCGTCTGAACAAGCGGTCATCATCGATAAAGAGATTTATGATGAGTTTGTTGAAGAATTCAAATCTTACCACACTTACTTTGTTAACAAAAAAGAAAAAGCCCTTCTTGAAGAGTTCTGCTTCGGCGTAAAAGCCAACAGCAAAAACTGTGCGGGTGCGAAGTTGAATGCGGACATCGTTGGGAAACCAGCAGCATGGATCGCTGAACAAGCTGGCTTCTCAGTCCCAGAAGGAACCAATATCCTTGCTGCAGAATGTAAAGAAGTTGGTGAAAAAGAGCCGTTGACTCGTGAAAAATTGTCACCAGTCATTGCAGTCTTGAAATCTGAAAGCCGTGAAGACGGAATTAACAAAGCACGCCAAATGGTTGAATTCAACGGTCTTGGCCACTCAGCTGCTATCCATACAGCAGACCAAGAATTGACCAAAGAATTTGGTAAAGCAGTTAAAGCCATTCGTGTGATCTGCAACTCTCCTTCGACTTTCGGTGGTATCGGGGATGTTTACAATGCCTTCTTGCCATCATTGACACTTGGATGTGGTTCTTACGGACGCAACTCTGTTGGGGACAACGTTAGTGCCATCAACCTCTTGAATATCAAAAAAGTCGGACGCCGGAGAAATAACATGCAATGGATGAAACTACCTTCAAAAACATACTTTGAACGTGATTCAATTGAATACCTACAAAAATGTCGTGACGTTGAACGTGTCATGATCGTTACAGACCACGCTATGGTAGAGCTTGGTTTCCTTGATCGCATCATCGAACAGCTTGACCTTCGTCGCAACAAGGTGGTTTACCAAATCTTTGCAGACGTAGAACCAGATCCAGATATCACAACCGTTGAACGTGGTACAGAGATCATGCGTGCCTTCAAACCAGATACCATCGTCGCTCTCGGTGGTGGATCTCCAATGGATGCGGCTAAAGTAATGTGGCTCTTCTACGAACAACCAGAAGTGGACTTCCGTGACTTGGTTCAAAAATTCATGGATATCCGTAAACGTGCCTTCAAGTTCCCATTGCTTGGTAAGAAGACCAAATTCATTGCCATCCCAACAACATCTGGTACAGGATCTGAAGTAACACCATTTGCCGTTATCTCTGATAAAGCAAACAACCGTAAATACCCAATCGCAGACTACTCATTGACTCCAACTGTTGCCATCGTAGACCCTGCCTTGGTATTGACTGTTCCAGGATCTGTTGCAGCGGACACTGGTATGGACGTTTTGACTCACGCAACAGAAGCTTATGTATCTCAAATGGCAAGTGATTACACTGATGGTCTTGCTCTTCAAGCCATCAAACTTGTCTTCGAAAACTTGGAAAGCTCAGTGAAGAACGCGGACTTCCATTCACGCGAAAAGATGCACAATGCGTCAACTATCGCAGGTATGGCCTTCGCCAATGCCTTCCTCGGTATTTCTCACTCAATGGCCCACAAGATTGGTGCGCAATTCCACACAATTCACGGACGAACTAATGCGATCTTGCTTCCATACGTTATTCGCTACAACGGTACACGCCCAGCTAAGACAGCGACATGGCCTAAGTACAACTACTACCGTGCAGATGAGAAGTATCAAGACATCGCTCGTATGTTAGGACTTCCATGTTCTACACCAGAAGAAGCAGTAGAAGCTTATGCAAAAGCTGTTTACGAACTTGGTGAACGCGTAGGAATCCAAATGAACTTTAAAGCACAAGGAATCGATGAAAAAGAATGGAAGAAACATTCTCGCGAATTGGCCTTCCTTGCTTACGAAGATCAATGTTCGCCAGCTAACCCACGTCTTCCAATGGTAGACCATATGCAAGAAATCATCGAAGATGCTTACTATGGTTACAAAGAACGTCCAGGACGTCGTAAATAAGGCGCTACTGAACAACTGATGTTTATCAGCTATCCCTCGCTCAAAAGAGCGGGGGATTTTTCTTCATTTTAACGATAGAAATTTATTTTTGTGATCTGAAAATTATCTTTTAAAAAAATCTAATAAATATGTTGCAAGCGCTTACCTTTGTATGTTATAATATTCACAAAGAAAAACTATATTAAAATGGTTTGATGAAACCAATAAAAAGGAGTCGCTTATGAAAGCAGCAACATATGTATCCGCAGGAAATCTTCAGTTGATTGATCAACCAAAACCAGTCATCAAGAAACCGACTGATGCAATTGTGCGTTTGGTAAAAACGACCATTTGTGGAACAGACCTCCATATTTTGGGAGGAGATGTTCCAGCCTGTAAAGAAGGGACCATCCTCGGTCACGAAGGAATTGGGATTGTCGAAGAAGTAGGTGATGCGGTCACGAACTTTAAGGTTGGAGATAAGGTCATTATTTCTTGTGTAACGGCTTGTAATACCTGCTACTACTGTAAACGTGGCTTGCCATCTCACTGTGAAGATGGGGGATGGATCCTTGGTCACTTAATTAACGGAACTCAAGCAGAGTATGTTCATATCCCTCACGCAGACGGCAGTCTCTATCATGCGCCAGCTTCTGTAGATGATGAAGCCCTGGTTATGCTCTCAGATATTCTCCCAACTTCCTATGAAATTGGGGTGCTCCCATCTCATGTGAAACCTGGGGACAACGTTTGTATCGTTGGTGCAGGGCCGATCGGTTTGGCAGCTCTCTTAACCGTACAATTCTTCTCTCCAGCTACTATTATCATGGTAGACTTGTCAGAATCACGTCTCGAAGCTTCTAAGAAGTTTGGAGCTACCCATACCATCTGTTCAAGTGATATTGATGAAATCAAGGCCTTTATCAATGAAGTGACCGATGGTCGTGGTGTTGACATCTCTATGGAATGTGTGGGCTATCCAGCAACCTTCGATGTCTGCCAAAATATAATTTCTGTTGGTGGTCATATTGCCAACGTCGGAGTGCATGGGAAGCCAGTTAGTTTCAATCTTGATGATCTTTGGATTAAGAACATCACGCTCAACACTGGTTTGGTTAATGCCAATACAACTGAAATGCTTCTTAATGTCTTGAAGTCAGGTAAGATTGACGCGACGAAGTTGGTGACCCACCACTTCAAACTTTCAGAAGCAGAGAAGGCATACGAAATCTTCAAACATGCTGGTGAAAACAATGCCTTGAAAGTTATTATTGATAACGACCTCAGCTAAGAAGGCTCAATCGTTTGATGCTGAAACAAAAAGGACAGCAACAGTTTCATGTTCCTGTCCTTTTTAACAGATGTAGTAGTTGTTCTTGTCACATCTATTTACTTGCCATTCCTAATAAAACGTACTATAATATGATTAGAAATATAACATAAATAGAAAGGTGTGATCTTATGAAAGTGTTCCATTATCATCGTGAGTTCTGGTTGGACTTCCATTTCTGGCTCTTGGTCTTACTTTTAGTGGCTGTAGCTATGATGACACAGAATCCGCTTTCGGTTGTTAGCCTTGCTTATCTTGCTTTTGTAGGGATTTTGATTCTTCTTCAGGTCTTTCAACCGCAGGTGTCCAATCGCCAGCATCCAGTAGGTAGCTACCATTTCAATTGGAACTTTTATCGTGACACCAGACTGTATATTGATCTCTTTTTATTGGCTGGTCTCTTAGAAGGTCCGTTTACTTCAACGGATATAGTTTATTGGATCTTGCTTGGGGCATTCGTCGGCTCTATCGGATTTGTGTTTGTCGTAAATGAAAAACCGGTTCAAAAAATGGCCTAGTGCATTGAAAGTTCTAGAAGACATTTATTGGGGATCACTTTCCTCGATGATGAAGAGGGAGAATAGAAAAAGGTCTTGCTTCGTTCACACGAAAAAATCCTAGCTTTCTTAAAAGCTGGGATTTTTTGAACTGTTTAAGAGATGTGCAAGGAAGAACCCTCAAGGCCTTTAGTCCTTGCTTAGTGGGCCCCACGTTTACGGGCATATTCATCAAAGGCTCCGGCAAAGGTCCCCATGATGAGAGGGGTGGCGATTAGTCCAACAGCCAGCCAGACGGATCCTCCATCCACTTGACTGAGTTCCTGCTCGGATAAGCTTTTAAAACGTGTTTCTTCGAGTTTCATGCTTGCTCCTTTCTAGTGCATGATGCCGTTGACGATGCTACGACCGAAATCACGCCCCGAATTGTATAAAATGTTCCAGGTCTGTACGATAAACTTGGCCGAATCAAAGACGGATCCTCCTCCGTCAATGGTGGCTAGTTCTGCCTCAGTCAGGCAGGTGTAATGGAAACTTGTATCCATCGGTGTCCTCCTTAATGTAAAATCGTGTAGAGTAAGTCGATAGCCTCATTCAAAATAGTGAAAGCAACCATAAAGGCAATGGCAAATTTAGGAAAGTAGCCTTCTACCTGTTTGGGGTCTTTCTTATCTAGAATGCAGTATCCTGTCAAAAGGATGAGGGTGATAAAGGGCAGAGAAATCATAGAAATGCCTCCTTTTAGAAGAATTTCTTTTTGATATCTTTGCCAATTGTATAGGATAGAGCGACGAGGGCAACGCAGACTCCTGCTGAAACTACTGCTCCGCCACTAACATCGACCAGTTCATCTTCCGTCAAGGTTACAAAGTTTTGTGTGAATTCTGTTGTCATTTAGTTTTCCTTTTTATTTTTTACTTGGTTTAGGGTAGCATCGACTGCCAAATAGATTGTAGCTGCAATGGCTAAATTAATATTGGGTTGAAATGCAATCAGATGTGCATCGTGTAACATGGTTAATCCGATAATGAAGGCGAAAATAATGGTGTGTAAATGTCGTTTCATAAGCCTTATCCTAAAATGAAGCCGAGAGCAAGTCCTCCGAGGATGCATCCTCCGTAGACGATAAAAGGTGCTACCCCACCGTTGACATGAGTTAACTCTTCATCTGTCAGAGTAGTGAATTGATTGTCAATCAGTTGATTTGTTTGTGTCATAAGCTATCTCCTTTTCTAATGTATTGTCTGTTATTACTTTCTTTGGCAACTACTTAAAGTCAAAAGTCCAAGAGGAATCAAGATGAAAGGGAGGAAACCTCCCGTGCATTCTTCTAGTTCAGCGTCGTTTAGTTTTGAAAACTTTTTATCAATTGTTGTCATGATATTTCCTTTCTGTTAGAGCACATTGGCTAGCGTTTTTCCTAGTTCGTAGCCTACTTGATAGATGCCATACATCAAAACGGGTGCTAGAATGCTAGCGAGTATGATGAGTGCCTTTTTCTTTTTATTCCATTTTTTCATACAGCCTCCTTATAACATGATTAACGAGAGGAAAAGTAATAGAATAAAAGCTTGTGTATTCTTTTTCATATTAGGTATTCCCTTTCCTTATTTATTTTCGGAAGAAGTAATACAAAAACCATGGGATGATAATGGGAGTATAGTACATCTGTGGTCCTCCTTTCTTTTTGATTGGTCACTTATATTATTCGTAGAAAGTCTGAAAAATTTTTAAAATAATTGATTTTTTTCAAAAATGAGTGGAGTGTCTTTCCTCTGAAACTAGTTTCAGAGGAAAGAGAGGATAGTTTAAAACATGAAACTATTATCATTTTAGTCAGTTAATATTGTAAGCGCTTCAAAAATACTATATAATAACTTTACAAGTACTCGAGTTGTCGTAATAAACAAAGGAGATGGAATGTATGTCCAAGATCACGAAAGAAGAATTGATTCAACAGATCAAAGACGGCATTATCGTTTCTTGTCAGGCGCTTCCTCATGAACCTCTCTATACAGAGGCAGGAGGTGTGATCCCTCTCTTGGTCAAAGCGGCTGAGCAGGGAGGAGCGATTGGAATCCGGGCTAATAGCGTCCGCGATATCAAAGAAATCAAGGAAGTGACAAAACTTCCAATTATCGGGATTATCAAGAGAGATTATCCTCCTGAAGAACCATTCATAACTGCTACCATGAAAGAAGTAGATGAGTTGGCAGCACTAGATATCGCAGTTATTGCACTGGATTGTACCAAACGTCCGCGTCACGATGGGCTCTCGATTGTCGACTTTATTTATCAGGTGAAAGAAAAGTATCCTGACCAGCTGCTCATGGCCGATATTAGTACCTTTGAAGAAGGGGTGACTGCTGCGGAAGCTGGAGTTGACTTTGTCGGAACGACCTTATCAGGCTACACAGATTACAGCCCGAAAGTAGACGGACCAGATATCGAGTTAATTCGCCAACTCTGTCAAGCAGGAGTCGATGTCATCGCTGAGGGCAAGATTCACTATCCAGCACAGGTCAAAGAAATTCACGACCTAGGCGTGAGAGGAATTGTTGTCGGAGGTGCCATCACACGGCCAAAGGAAATCACAGAACGATTTGTCGCAGCTTTACATTAACTAATAAAGAATAGAAAAATATGGAGGCAGGAAGCTAGAGCAGAGTGATCCGGTAAAACAGAAAATAAATATGCTGACGTCCTCGTCGAGGATATACCCATGTAAGAGCAATCTTACCGCAAACGTGAGGAGAAAATCACATGAAAATGAAAAAAGTACTGTACTCGTTGGTAGCTGGTGCAGCGGTGCTTGCACTTGCAGCTTGTGGATCTGGAGGAGGATCTAAATCCGAATCTTCAAGTGATAACTCTGGTAAAACAGAAATCACTTGGTGGGCCTTCCCAGTCTTTACTCAAGAGAAAGCTGATGATGGCGTAGGAACCTACGAAAAATCTATTATCGAAGCCTTCGAAAAAGCAAATCCAGATATTAAAGTGAAGTTGGAAACCATTGACTTCAAATCTGGTCCTGAAAAAATCACGACAGCAATCGAAGCTGGAACTGCTCCAGATGTGCTCTTTGACGCACCAGGGCGGATCATCCAATACGGTAAAAATGGGAAATTGGCAGACTTGAACGATTTGTTCACTGATGATTTCGTAAAAGATGTCAACAACGACAATATCATCCAAGCTAGTAAAGCTGGAGACACTGCTTACATGTATCCAATCAGTTCTGCACCATTCTACATGGCCATGAACAAGAAAATGTTGGAAGATGCTGGGGTTCTAGACCTTGTCAAAGAAGGCTGGACAACTGATGATTTTGAAAAAGTCTTGAAAGCCTTAAAAGATAAAGGTTACACACCAGGATCGCTCTTCAGTAATGGTCAAGGTGGAGACCAAGGTACTCGTGCCTTTATCGCCAACCTTTACGGTGGTTCTGTAACAGATGAAAAAGTAACCAAGTATACAACAGATGATCCAAAATTTGTCAAAGGTTTGGACAAGGCGTCTAAATGGATTAAAGACGGTTTGATGATGAACGGCTCTCAATTCGATGGTGGAGCAGACATCCAAAACTTTGCAAATGGTCAAACTTCTTACACCATCTTGTGGGCACCAAGTCAAAATGGTATCCAAGCTAAATTGTTGGAAGCAAGTAAAGTAGAAGTTGTGGAAGTACCATTCCCATCTGATTCAGGAAAACCTAAATTGGAATACCTTGTCAATGGATTTGCAGTCTTCAATAACAAGGATGAAAAGAAAGTAGCAGCAGCCAAGAAGTTTATTCAATTTATTGCTGATGACAAAGAATGGGGTCCAAAAGACGTTGTTCGTACAGGAGCATTCCCAGTTCGTAACTCATTTGGTAAGTTGTACGATGACAAACGGATGGAAACCATCAGCACTTGGACTCAATACTACTCACCATACTACAACACAATCGATGGCTTTGCAGAAATGCGTACACTTTGGTTCCCAATGTTGCAATCTGTTTCAAACGGAGATGAAAAAGCAGAAGATGCTTTGAAGACATTCACCGAAAAAGCGAACGAAACGATCAAGAAATAATCGATCATCTATGAAACTCAAATGATCCTTTCATAGAAATAAGAAAGCATAGGCCCCCTCGGTTTCTTATCTCCATGTGTAGATTGAAAGAGGGGGCCTTATGTTCTCATTCTTCTATTAATCTTATGCAGGAAGAGGAGCTCTGATCACTTCGCGCATAAGCTTAAGGGAATAACTATAGAAAAAGAACATCAGGAGGTGCCTTGCTGTGAAGGTAAATAAAATCCGAATGCGGGAGACACTGGTTTCCTACGCATTCTTAGCACCCATTTTAATCTTCTTTATTGTCTTTGTATTAGCACCGATGATTATGGGCTTCATTACTAGTTTCTTTAACTACTCTATGACCTCCTTTGAATTTATCGGCCTTGATAATTACAAACGGATGTTTAGTGATGAGGTTTTTATCAAATCCTTGATTAATACTGTGATCATCGTAATTGGGTCCGTGCCAATCGTAGTACTTTTCTCCCTCTTTGTAGCATCACAAACCTATCACCAAAATGCCATTGCTCGTTCCTTCTACCGTTTCGTTTTCTTCCTTCCTGTTGTTACTGGGAGTGTTGCTGTAACGGTTGTATGGAAATGGATTTATGATCCGCTATCAGGTATTTTGAACTTTGTCCTCAAATCAGGTCATGTCATCGACCAAAATATTTCTTGGTTAGGGGATAAGCACTGGGCTTTGATGGCTATCATTATCATCTTGTTGACAACTTCTGTTGGTCAGCCGATCATCCTCTACATCGCGGCTATGGGGAATATCGATAATTCACTTGTAGAAGCAGCACGTGTAGATGGTGCGACTGAACTCCAAGTTTTCTGGAAGATTAAATGGCCGAGCTTGTTGCCAACAACCTTATACATTGCCATCATTACGACCATTAACTCTTTCCAATGTTTCGCCTTGATCCAATTATTGACATCCGGTGGGCCAAACTACTCAACTAGTACTCTGATGTACTACCTCTACGAAAAAGCCTTTAAACTGTCTGAATATGGTTACGCCAACACTATGGGTGTCTTCTTGGCGGTGATGATTGCCATTATCAGTTTTGCGCAATTCAAGATCCTCGGAAACGACGTAGAATACTAAAGAAAGGAGCCTCAGATGAAACCAACACAAAAGAAACCAATCACTGCCTTTACAGTGATTTCAACCATCATTTTGCTCCTTTTAACAGTCTTGTTCATTTTCCCTTTCTATTGGATTTTAACAGGAGCTTTCAAGTCTCAACCGGATACGATTATGATCCCACCTCAGTGGTGGCCAAAGACACCAACCATGGAAAACTTCCAACAGTTGATGGTGCAAAACCCAGCCCTACAATGGTTGTGGAACAGTGTCTTTATCTCCCTTGCAACCATGCTCTTGGTTTGTATGACGTCTTCCTTGGCCGGCTATGTTTTGGCTAAGAAACGTTTCTATGGTCAGCGGATTCTCTTTGCCATCTTCATCGCAGCTATGGCTCTGCCGAAACAAGTTGTCTTAGTTCCATTGGTGCGGATTATCAATTTCATGGGAATCCACGATACTCTTGCGGCCGTTATCCTACCATTGGTGGGATGGCCATTCGGGGTCTTCTTGATGAAACAATTTAGTGAAAATATTCCAACGGAACTCTTAGAATCTGCTAAGATTGATGGTTGTGGGGAATTGCGGACCTTCTGGAGCGTTGCCTTCCCGATTGTCAAGCCGGGATTTGCGGCACTTGCTATCTTCACCTTCATCAACACTTGGAACGACTACTTTATGCAATTGGTAATGCTGACCTCTCGTCAAAACCTGACTATTTCACTAGGGGTTGCGACCATGCAGGCCGAAATGGCGACCAACTATGGTTTGATCATGGCAGGTGCAGCCATGGCGGCGGTGCCAATTGTTACGGTCTTCCTTGTCTTCCAAAAATCCTTCACACAAGGAATCACTATGGGAGCGGTTAAAGGATAAGTTGTCCGCTTGGACAAACGATAGTTGTGTACAGATACTTTTTTCTAGGCTGAGAGGTGTAGGGTTCTTATGGGCTCCGCGCCTCATCAGTGCCCTAGAAGGGCTGGGGAAGAAACCACTTGTTTTCTTTTCTCGTCATTAAAAAGTGCTGAAAGGATAGAGTATGATATTCGATGATTTAAAAAACATCACTTTTTACAAAGGAATCCATCCAAATTTGGATAAGGCTATTGATTTTCTCTATGAGCACCGGAAGGATTCTTTTGAGCTGGGGAAATATGATATCGACGATGACAAGGTCTTCCTAGTTGTCCAAGAAAACACCCTCAATAAAGAAGAAAATAATCGCTTTGAGCATCATAAAAAATATGCAGATTTGCATTTATTGGTAGAAGGGCACGAGTATTCAGCTTATGGATCGCGGATCAAAGATGAAGCTCAGGCCTTTGATGAAGCTTCGGATATTGGCTTTGTTCATTGCCAGGAATCTTATCCGCTTCATCTGGGCTATCATAATTTTGCCATTTTCTTCCCAGGTGAGCCTCACCAGCCCAATGGCTATGCAGGTCAAGAGGAAGTGGTTCGAAAACACTTATATAAAATCTTGATTGATTAGAAGTAACAGAAGGGAGACAGCATGTCGCAAAAGGGAGCAGGATTAATCAAAACTGTTTTTGATACGGACAATCTAGTGATGCGTATCAGTGAAAAAATTTTAGATTTGGTGACGGTCAACCTCCTTTTTGTACTGACCTGTCTGCCAATTGTTACTATTGGAATTGCGAAAATTAGTTTGTATCAGACCTTGTTTGATATCAAACACCAGCGTAGAGTTCCAGTGATTCGCAAATATAGTCGAGCCTTTAAAGAAAACTGGAAGCTGGGGCTTCAATTGGGGGCGATTGAGTTGCTTGTGTCAGGCATTTGCCTGTTGGATCTCCTCCTTCTTTGGAACCAAACAGCCTTGCCGATGCACGGGATCAAAGCGCTTTGTCTTGGCCTCTTCCTCTTTATGGTCTTGGTCTTGTTAGCGGCTTATCCGCTGGCAGCACGCTACCAACTAACCTGGAGGGACTGCCTTCAAAAAGCCCTATTAGTTACAGGGCTTCACTTCCCTTGGTTTTTCGTGATGGGAGGAATCTTGTTACTCCTTATTATGGTGTTAGCGACCTCTGTCTTGGCCTTCCTATTAGGAGGAATGGTTTTTTTCTTAATTGGATTTTCAAGCTTGGCTTACTTCCAAGTAGGCTTGATGGAAAAGATTTTTGCTCGTTATAAAGAATAAAAAGAAAAGTTTTAGGATGTAGTGAATAGAAAAGGAGAAAAAATGTCACATTTAAAAAAATATGAAGGGGTCATCCCAGCTTTTTACGCCTGCTATGATGACCAGGGGGAGATCAGTCCAGAGAGAGTGCGCTCTCTGGTGGAGTATTTTATCGAGAAAGGTGTGCAGGGCTTGTATGTCAACGGATCTTCTGGCGAATGTATCTACCAGAGCGTGGAAGATCGCAAGCTAGTCTTGGAAGAAGTCATGGCGGTGGCTAAAGGAAAATTGACCATCATCGCTCACGTAGCCTGCAACAATACCAAGGATAGCGTTGAATTGGCACGACATGCAGAAGAGTTAGGGGTTGATGCCATTGCAGCCATTCCGCCGATTTACTTCCGATTGCCAGAGTATAGTGTTGCCCACTACTGGAATGAAATCAGCGCAGCAGCGCCAAAGACAGACTTTGTCATCTACAATATCCCGCAATTGGCAGGGGTAGCTTTGACCCCGAGTCTTTATAAAGAAATGTTGAAAAATCCACGGGTCATTGGGGTGAAAAACTCTTCGATGCCGGTGCAGGATATTCAAACCTTTGCTTCTTTAGGTGGTGAAGACCACATCGTCTTTAATGGTCCGGATGAGCAATTCTTAGGTGGCCGTCTCATGGGAGCAGGAGCTGGTATTGGAGGTACCTACGGAGCTATGCCGGAATTGTTCTTGAGACTCAATCAACTGATTGCAGAGAAAGACTTGGAGCAAGCGCGTGACTTGCAATTTGCCATCAATGATATTATTGGAGTCTTGACTTCTGCTCATGGAAATATGTATGGGGTGATTAAGGAAGTATTGCGGATTAACGAAGGGTTGGAATTAGGCTCTGTGCGTTGCCCATTAACGCCAGTGACTGAAGCAGACCAGGAAGTGGTTCAAAAAGCAGCTAGCTTGATCTGTGAGGTTAAGAAACGTTTTCTCTAAATAAGGAATAAAAATCGGAAAGGAGAGGTGTATGACCTATTACCTAGCGATTGATATCGGTGGAACCAATATCAAATATGGTCTAATCGACGAAGAGGAAAATTTGATTGAGTCCCACGAGATGCCAACAGAGGCTGAACAAGGTGGACCTGGAATTCTTAGGAAGACCAAAGCTCTGGTAGAATCTTACCTCGAAGAAAATAATATTCTTGGAGTCTGTATTTCTTCAGCTGGCATGGTGGATCCAGATAAGGGAGAAATCTTTTATGCAGGCCCTCAGATTCCTAATTATGCCGGGACTCAGTTCAAAAAAGAAATTGAGGAAGCTTATCAAATTCCCTGCGAGATTGAAAATGATGTGAATTGTGCTGGTTTAGCAGAAGTCATGTCAGGGAATGGGCAGGGCGCTCAAGTCGCTGTCTGTTTAACCGTTGGTACGGGAATCGGTGGCTGTCTCTTGATTAATGGAGAGATTTTCCATGGCTTTAGTAATTCCGCCTGTGAAGTAGGCTACCTTCATCTCCAAGATGGAGCCTTCCAGGATTTAGCTTCCACAACTGCTCTGGTAGACTACGTTGCAAGCCAGCATGGGGATCCCGTAGAACAATGGAGTGGTCGTAGAATTTTCAAGGAAGCGACCCAAGGAAATACCATCTGTATGGCGGGAATCGATCGAATGGTTGACTATCTCGGCATAGGCCTTGCCAATATCTGTTATGTGGTCAACCCTCAGGTGGTCATTCTTGGTGGTGGGGTTATGGGACAAGAAGCGATATTGAAACCAAAAATTTCAGCTGCTCTTAAGGCCTCCCTGGTTCCAAGCTTAGCAGATAAAATGCAACTGGAGTTTGCTCGTCATCAAAATACAGCGGGTATGATAGGAGCCTACTACCATTTCAAACAAAAGCAATCTAGCCGAAAAGAAGTATAAAAATGCTCGCGCAATTTGCGCGAGCATTTTATATCTAGTAACTAAACCAGCAAAAAAGAGAAAATCTCTCGGAGCTAACTCCGCTTAAGAAAGTTATCGTTTGCGAGAGTCATAGCCATTGAGTTTTTTGTTTTCCCAATAGCTGTTAAAAATTCTTTCCTTGCGTTCCCGATCCATTTCTAGGAAATGAGCATAAATCAAATCAATAGCTGGCAAGAAAGGAAGAGTAGCTGTAATACGATCGATGTAGGTGCTACCTGGTAGGGGAGCCACCGGTAATATTTCGGTAAAAGCCTCCTTGATAGTAGCTGGTTTCGCAGTGAGGAGGACAGTTTTGGCCCCCATTTCTTTAGCATCCAAGAGACTATGAATAATAGAGCGAGTGGTCCCTGAGAGGGAGAAGGCAATGACCAGACAAGACTCGTCTAAGATGCTGGTCGTCCAAGCAAAGCCATCCTGGTCAGTTAGGGCTTCACAGACCACCCCTAGTCGGAGAAAGCGAAGCTTCATTTCTGAGGCAACTAGACCGGAACTTCCTTTTCCAAAGAAATAGACACGTCCAGCCTGAGCAATGAGCTGAGCGATTTCCTTGATTTGTTCATCTTTGGCTAGGTTTTCGGTTGCCTGTAGGACTTGTTTGTAACGACGTAAGACATCTTGTGTTAGTTCGTCATGGGGCGTTTCTAATTTTTTTGATTTAGTTTCTTCGTTAAAGTGGTAGATAAACTCACGATAACCAGTGAAGCCACATTTTTGAGAAAAACGGGTCAAGGCTGCCTTGGATACGTGTAAGAGTTGGGTTACTCTAGAAGAGGAAAGGGAGTGCTGCTGTGCTTCAGGGGACAAAAAATAGCGGGCGATGTCTAACTCTAGCTCAGTCATTTCTGCTTGATGACTCGTAATGATATTCCGAAGATCTTGATCTTGTTTCACAGCTGTTCTCCTTTCTACCAAGTTTATACCTGGAGGAAAAAACCATAATATATTACATATTATAACATAAATAACACTGATATACAAGCAATATGGTAAGAGAGGAGCTTGAAATCAGGGCTAGAATGAAGACGGGGAGGCTTTCATTCATCCTGCCTGTAAAATAAACAAGGTTACCTGTGGAAAGGTTCTAAAAACTAGTCAAAATGTGATATAATTTACACAAGAATGGCTTCCTCTTTTTCAAAAGGGGAAGATGTAAGGAGGTGGAGTGATGGCCAATGCAACACTGGAAATGATGCAAGAGATTGAAATGGCGGCAGAAGCCGTTGTCGCAAGTTACGAGGATCAGGTCCAAGATTTGCGCCAACAGCTAGGTAATCACCTACAGGAGGTAGCAGCATCCTATGACAAAGAGACCGCTAAGCTAGTAGCAGAGCGGGAAGAGTCCTCGAAAGCGATGATTACTAGCTTGGAAGCAGACCTTGCAGTGACCAGTCAACGCAATGACGAAAAGGTGCAGCAAGCCATGACAGATAAGCGCGCAGCTTTGGTAGACGAAATTGTAGAAAAGGTGGTAGCAACCTATGGCAATTAGCCCAATGCAACACCTTTCCCTGGTCTTGCCCACAAATCTAATGGACGAGCTTCTCTTGTCGCTCCAGTCAGAGGAATCTGTCCAAATCTATGATTTGAGCGCACAAGAAGATTGGCAAGTTGCTTTTCAGACGAGTGATGGGACCAAAGGATTAGCTCAAAGACTGGATGAACTAAGACGTCGGGAAGAACAGTTGGAAAAGGCCATTCAGGCCTTGGAGCCTTTCATTCCTCAAAAGAAGGGATTAGAAAAACTGAAAGAAGCTCCTTTGTCTTTGTCTTTCCAAGAGCTAGAGTCCCATGGGCTTATCCGTGATGAGCAACGTCTCTTACAGTCGGTGCACAAACAATTAGCTGTCTTAGCAAAGGCGCGGGATCGAATTCAACTAGCCCAAGAAGAGCTTGCCTCTTTGGAAAAATGGGTTGACTTGACAACGACACCGGACCAACTCAAGCGTTTCCGCTATGTCCGTGGCTTAATCGGTACCATTCCGAATAGTGAACAGGATCAGGCGCGTCAGGCCTTGCTGGCGCATCCAGATGTAGAGGTTGATGTGGTTTTCAGCTCGGAAACGGAACATGGAGTGGTAGTCTTGTATAAGTCTGGGGATTTAACAGACCTTCAAGATACGCTGACCAGTTCGCATTTTAAAGAGTTTGACTACCAAGGAGAGGCCCTGCCGAAAGAACGTTTAGAGCAACTCAAGAGAGAGATCAAAGAACAAGGTGCTGTCGAAGCAGCTACTTTGGAAACGCTCAGTCAGGCTAAGGAAGACCTCAACCAACTCAAGTACCAACTAGATTATGTCTTGAGTTTAGGAGCCCGAGAAGAGGCCAAAGGCTCTCTTGCTAGTACAGCCCACCTGGTTGCCCTAGAGGGATGGATCGAAACAGCTCAACTAGAAGCTTTAAAGACTAAACTTCAAAAGGAATTTGGGGAGCAAGTCGTCTTGCAGACGCGAGAGGTCACCCAAGAAGAATGGGATCAGGTACCCATCAAACTGAAAAACAATGCCTTGGTGGAGCCCTTCGAGTTAGTGACGGAGATGTATGCTTTGCCCAAGTATTACGAGAAAGATCCGACGCCAATCGTCTCTCTCTTCTACTTTGTCTTCTTCGGCATGATGGTAGCAGATATCGGTTATGGGCTCTTGTTAACGCTGGCAACTGGCTTTGCTTTAAAAGCTTTCCAGCTACAGCCGAGCGCAGCAAAAAACCTTCGCTTCTTCTGCCTCTTAGGAATCTCGGTAGCCCTTTGGGGAGTCGTCTACGGTTCCTTCTTCGGCTTTGAGATGCCCTTTGCTTTGATCAGTACGACGACCAATGCCATGACCATCTTGATCCTATCGGTCGTCTTTGGTTTTATCACCGTTTTGGTCGGTCTCTTCCTAGGAGGGATGAAAAATATCCGCCTGAAAGACTACACCGAAGCTTACAACGCAGGCTTTGCCTGGGTCTTGATTTTATTGGGCTTGATGCTCTTAGCAGTCGGAAATATCCTACCAGGCTTATCCTACCTAGTCCCCATTGGTCAGTGGCTAGCTATTCTCAATGCGATTGGGATTCTGGTGGTGTCCATTGTCAGTGCCAAGAAATTATCAGGACTAGCAGCAGGTCTCTTTAATCTCTACAATGTTAGTGGGTATGTCGGAGACTTGGTCAGCTTTACCCGTTTGATGGCGCTTGGCTTGTCCGGGGCCAGCATCGGGTCAGCCTTTAACCTGATTGTCAATCTCTTCCCAACCCTGGGACGGTTCACAGTTGGCCTAGTCCTCTTTGTCCTCCTCCATGCCATCAACATGTTCCTGTCCTTCTTATCAGGCTATGTGCATGGAGCGCGTTTGATTTTTGTCGAGTTCTTTGGCAAGTTCTACGAGGGTGGTGGCAAGCCCTTCCAACCTCTAAAACCGTCGGAACGCTATGTCAAAACAAAAAAATAATTCAGTAAATCATTCATACAAAATTTTATAGGAGTATATTCATGGAATCTTTAGCTTCATATTTCTCAGCTCATGGGGGGGCCTTCTTTGCAGCCCTTGGTGTAGCCATTGCAGTGGCTCTTAGCGGAATGGGTTCAGCCCTAGGTGTTGGTAAGACCGGTCAGGCTGCTGCCGCACTCTTGAAAGAACAACCCGAAAAATTTGCCCAAGCCTTGATCTTGCAATTGTTGCCAGGTACACAAGGTTTGTATGGTTTCGTTATTGGGATCTTGATCTGGTTGCAAATTAAGCCAGATATGGCTCTTGAAACAGGGGTCGCTTACTTCTTTACAGCTCTTCCAGTTGCGATTGTTGGTTATTTCTCAGCGAAACACCAAGGGAATGTCGCAACGGCTGGGATGCAAATCTTGGCAAAACGCCCAGAAGACATGATGAAAGGAGTTATCCTTGCGGCCATGGTTGAAACCTATGCTATCTTGGCCTTCGTTGTGTCCTTCCTTTTGACTCTTCGCGTCGGCTAATCTAGACACACCTAAGTCGAAGATGAGGAGGCTTCTCTTCGTCTATTATCGGTGGTGAAGAACTCCAAAGGAGGAAATAAAAA
This sequence comes from Streptococcus rubneri, assembly GCF_004785935.1. Classification (GTDB taxonomy): domain Bacteria; phylum Bacillota; class Bacilli; order Lactobacillales; family Streptococcaceae; genus Streptococcus; species Streptococcus rubneri. The sequence goes on from NZ_SRRP01000003.1 coordinate 56,981, forward strand.
CAATGACGGATTATTCCCAATTAAAGGATTCCATCCTTGAACAGGCCCATGAAAAAGGCCGGAAATTAGTGGCGGAAGCGACGGCTAAGATCCAAGCAGAAGCCCAGTTGCAGGAAGCACGTTTGGTAGAAGAAAAGTTACACCAACGGACGGTTCAATTGCAAACCATTGAGCGCCACTTGCAACGTGAAAGCCAACAAATTGAAAATCAAAAGCGCCAATCGACACTGGTCACTAAGCAACGGGTTTTAAAAGAGTTGTTTGCGGATGCCTACCAGAAAATGGCGACTTGGTCACGCCAGGAAGAACTCACATTTCTTCACCGTATTCTTCCTCGCTATGCGGACCAAGCAACCATCTTAACTCTGGGTGCTGTGACGGCAGAGAAATTGACAGATCAAGATCGTCAGGATTTGATAGAGGCCTATCCACAACTTCAATTAGCGACAGAAACTCTTGCCCAAGAGGCTGGTTTTATCCTTTCCTTTGGCAAAGTAGATGCCAGCTACCTCTACCGTGATTTGGTTGATGCTGTACGGGAGGAGCAGAGCTTCCATATGGCAGCCAGCATTTTTAAAGAAGAAAAGAACTAGGAGGGCCTATGAGTGAACGGACGTATTCTCAAGTAAATACCGGGATTAGTGTACGTGAAGCTAGTTTTTTGAGCCCAGCTCAGTTTGATGCCCTTCTGAACAGTTCCGATGCAGAAGCGCGTGCTAATCTCTTGCAAGGGACGGCCTATGCCTTGGAGGCAGATCAACTGCGTCAAGTCCAAGTGGTCGAGCAAGCCTTGATGAAGCACCTTCTAGCTGAGTACGATTGGGCTTATCAGGTAGCTCCAAACCCAGCAGTGGTCGACCTCTTTGCCCTCAAGTACACCTATCACAATCTCAAGGTCTTCTTGAAAGAGCGAGCAACGGGGCGGGAGTTGAATTTCTTGTTATTGGATGCAGGTCCCTATTCCTTAGCGGTTCTTGAACAAGTATCCAAGACCTTTTCTTCAGAGAACTGCCCAGAGTTTATGGCTCAAGAAGTAGCAGCGACCTGGCAGGAATATGTCGACTATCAGGATATTCGGGTTTTGGAGATTGGTATGGATCTAGCTTACTTTGATCATCTCAAACGCTTGGCGAAAGATCTCGGGCATCCGCTTTTAGAATCCCTAGTCACCTTGACCATTGATTGTTACAATGTCATCACAGTTGAGCGGGCTCTCAGCTTGAAAAAGCCACGCAGCTTTATGAAGCAACTCTTGTCTGATGCAGGTACCCTGTCAGCAGGAGAAGTCATCCAGCATGTGGAGCAGGGGCATCTCATCAGTTGGTTCCAACAAGTCAATCCCCTGCCTTATGATGTGGAATTGACTCGGTATGAAGAGCAGATGCGAGCAGGCAGAGTGACCGCTGAGACAGTGGAATACCTGGAGCATGTGATCAAGTACCGGATTTTAGAACAAGCTTCCTTTGAGACAGACGGTCCCTTACCCTTAGCTCGCTATCTTTTCGGAAAAGAGCTGGAGGTGAAGAATCTTCGTTTGGTCTTAACGGGGCTAGATAATCAGCTTCCAATTGACAAAATAAAAGAAAGGATGAGACCGATCTATGGCCAGTAAAACGCAAAAAATTGCCGTTGTAGGAAATCGTGATGCTATCCTTCCTTTTCAAATGATTGGCTTTCAGACCTTTCCCGTAGCAGAAGCTCAAGAAACCATCAACACCTTACGTCACTTGAGCCAAGAAGATTTTGGCATCATCTATCTGACGGAGGATATGGCTCAGGAAATCCCAGATACCATTGCCCACTACGATCGGCAAGTAACCCCAGCCGTCATCTTGATTCCTACTCATAAGGGCTCGACTGGACTGGGACGGCAACGCATTCGCGATAATGTCGAAAAAGCAGTAGGACAGGATATTTTATGAGAACAAATGAATTTGGTCAAGCGATTGGAGATGCACTGCCGGATTTTACACCGGGGCGCTTGCCAGCTATTGAGCGGATTGAGGGTCGCTATACCGTAATTGAGCGCCTGTCAAAAGAAAAACACGGGGCGGATCTTTATCAGGTCTACGGGCCAGCCTCCCCAGCATCTATGTGGACCTATCTGTTCAAAGGCCCTGCCCGAAATGAAGAGGAGTGGGACCGCTTATTAGATGATCTCATGGCAGCCCAAGGTCGCTTTTACTATGCGATTGTAGACAAAGATTCGGGCAAGGCATTAGGGACTTTTTCTCTCATGCGGATCGATCCAGCCAACCGGGTGATCGAAGTCGGAGCAGTGACCTACTCACCAGCGCTCCAGAAGACTCGCATGGCAACCGAAGCCCAGTATCTGTTAGCACGCTATGTGTTTGAGGAGTTAGGCTACCGCCGCTATGAGTGGAAATGCGATGCCTTAAACCAAGCTTCTCGCAAAGCAGCTGAGCGCCTGGGTTTCACCTACGAAGGGTGTTTCCGTCAGGCTGTTGTTTATAAAGGTCGGACTCGAGACACAGATTGGTTGTCTATCATTGACCAAGAATGGCCAGCTATCAAAGAGCGTTTCGAAGCTTGGTTGGATCCAAGCAATTTCGAGGCCAATGGTCAACAAAAGCAATCTCTAAGAGAGATAGCACAAAAGTAAAACAAAGAAACAAAGGATTCCCAGGAGGAATACATGACTCAAGGAAAAATTATTAAAGTTTCCGGTCCCTTGGTGGTTGCATCAGGGATGCAGGAGGCCAATATCCAAGACATTTGCCGGGTCGGCGATCTTGGTTTGATTGGTGAAATTATTGAGATGCGTCGGGATGAAGCATCTATCCAAGTATATGAAGAAACGTCTGGAGTCGGTCCAGGAGAACCAGTGGTAACAACTGGAGCTCCCCTTTCTGTCGAGTTGGGACCAGGCTTGATTTCTCAGATGTTTGACGGGATCCAACGTCCCTTGGAACGTTTCCAAGAAGTCACCGCCAGCGATTTTTTGGTTCGTGGGGTGCAAGTTCCTAATCTCGATCGTGACACCAAATGGACCTTCGAACCAAGTGTAGCAGAAGGAACTGAGGTAGTCGCAGGAGACATCGTTGGTACCGTTCAGGAGACCAATATGGTGGAACACCGCATCATGATACCATTTGGAGTCAGTGGACGTGTGACCAAGATCGCAGCAGGTTCTTACACAGTAGAAGAGCCGGTTTATGAGATCGAGCAGGCAGATGGCAGTCTCTTTACCGGAACCTTGATGCAAAAATGGCCAGTTCGTCGAGGCCGTCCCTTTGCACAAAAACTGATTCCGGTAGAGCCTTTAGTCACAGGTCAACGGGTTATTGATACCTTCTTCCCTGTTACTAAAGGTGGAGCTGCAGCTGTTCCTGGTCCTTTCGGAGCTGGAAAAACAGTTGTGCAACACCAGGTGGCCAAGTTTGCCAATGTAGACATCGTGATTTATGTCGGTTGTGGGGAACGTGGAAATGAAATGACGGACGTTCTGAATGAATTTCCAGAATTGATTGATCCAACAACCGGCCAATCCATCATGCAACGGACGGTTCTGATCGCCAACACTTCGAATATGCCGGTGGCAGCGCGTGAAGCTTCCATCTACACAGGGATCACCATTGCCGAATATTTCCGTGATATGGGCTATTCCGTTGCCATCATGGCCGATTCTACATCGCGCTGGGCAGAAGCTCTTCGTGAAATGTCTGGTCGTCTAGAAGAAATGCCAGGGGATGAAGGTTACCCGGCCTACCTTGGTAGCCGGATTGCTGAGTACTACGAACGGGCCGGTCGAGTCAAGACACTTGGAACCACTGCGCGTGAAGGCTCTATTACGGCGATCGGTGCCGTTTCTCCTCCGGGTGGAGATATCTCAGAGCCGGTGACCCAAAACACCCTGCGGATCGTCAAGGTCTTCTGGGGACTAGATGCTCAGTTGGCGCAGCGTCGCCATTTCCCAGCCATCAACTGGTTGAGTTCTTATTCCCTTTACCAGGATGAGGTGGGCCAATATATCGATCAGCATGAGCAGATTAGCTGGGCAGAAAAAGTGACCCGCGCCATGAACCTGTTGCAAAAAGAGAGTGAATTGCAAGAAATCGTGCGTTTGGTTGGTCTGGATTCCTTGTCTGAAAAAGACCGCTTAACTATGAATGCGGCCAAGATGATCCGTGAAGACTACTTGCAACAAAATGCCTTTGATGAGGTCGATACCTATACTTCCTTTAGCAAGCAGGTTGCCTTGTTGACCAACATTTTGACCTTTGACCAAGAAAGTCAGAAAGCGCTAGAATTAGGGGCCTACTTCACAGAAATCATGGAAGGAACGGTAGACCTTCGGGACCGCATTGCCCGTAGCAAGTTCATCCATGAGGATCAGTTGGGCACCATCCAAGCCTTGAAAGAAGAAATCGTAGAATCCCTACACCAAATCGTAGCCCAAGGAGGAGTAGACAATGAGCGTGATTAAAGAATACCGTACTGTCAGCGAAGTTGTTGGCCCCTTGATGATTGTCGATCAGGTTCAAGGGGTTCACTACAATGAACTCGTAGAAATCAAGCTCCATGACGGAACAACCCGTCAGGGACAAGTCCTCGAAGTCCAAGAAGACAAGGCCATGGTCCAACTCTTTGAAGGATCTAGCGGGATCAACTTGGAAAAAGCCAAGGTTCGCTTTACCGGACGTCCCCTAGAACTTCCAGTGTCCGAAGACATGGTGGGCCGGATCTTTAACGGGATGGGCAAACCGATCGATGGTGGTCCAGAGATTATCCCAGAGAAGTACTTGGACATTGACGGTCAAGCCATCAACCCAGTATCACGGGACTATCCAGATGAATTTATCCAGACAGGAATCTCGGCCATTGACCACTTGAACACCTTGGTTCGGGGGCAAAAGCTTCCGGTATTCTCTGGATCAGGGCTTCCTCATAAAGAATTGGCTGCTCAAATTGCTCGCCAGGCGACAGTTCTCAATTCCGAAGAAAATTTCGCCGTGGTCTTTGCAGCCATGGGGATTACCTTTGAAGAAGCGGAGTTCTTTATGAACGATCTGCGGGAGACAGGAGCCATTGACCGCTCTGTCCTCTTCATCAACCTAGCTAATGACCCAGCTATCGAGCGGATTGCGACCCCTCGGATCGCCTTGACCGCGGCAGAATATTTGGCCTATGAAAAAGACATGCACGTCTTGGTTATCATGACTGACATGACCAACTACTGTGAAGCCCTTCGGGAAGTCTCCGCTGCTCGCCGGGAGGTTCCAGGACGTCGGGGATATCCAGGGTATCTTTATACCAACCTCTCGACCCTCTACGAACGTGCGGGACGCTTGGTTGGGAAGAAGGGATCTGTGACTCAGATTCCAATCCTTTCCATGCCGGAGGATGACATCACCCACCCAATCCCTGACTTGACAGGCTACATCACCGAAGGTCAGATTATTCTGTCTCGTGATCTCTACAATAGTGGTTACCGTCCACCGATCAATGTCCTTCCTTCCCTTTCTCGTTTGAAAGACAAGGGTTCTGGTGAAGGTAAGACTCGGAAAGACCATGCGGCGACCATGAACCAGCTCTTTGCGGCCTATGCTCAAGGGAAACAAGCAAAAGAGTTAGCTGTGGTTCTTGGAGAGTCTGCCTTGTCAGATACAGACAAGCTCTATGTCAAATTTACCGATCGTTTTGAGAAAGAATACATCAACCAAGGCTTTACTACCAATCGGACCATTCAAGAAAGTCTGGATCTAGGTTGGGAATTGCTGTCTATCTTGCCACGGACAGAGCTCAAGCGGATCAAGGATGATATGATTGATGAATACCTCCCAAAAACTTCCAAGGAAGCACAAGCCTAGGAGTAGAAAGGAGGAAGTCAAATGGCACGATTAAATGTCAAACCCACCCGGATGGAGTTAAATACCCTCAAAGAGCGTCTGAAGACAGCAACTAGAGGACATAAACTTCTCAAGGACAAGCGGGATGAACTCATGCGACGCTTCATCGAATCGGTCCGTGAAAATGACCGCCTCCGCCAGAAGGTTGAGGCAGCTCTCATTGGCAATATGCAAGAATTTGTCCTCGCTAAATGTCTGGAGAATGACCTCATGGTTCAGGAAATCTTTGCAGTTCCGACGCGGGAGGTCAGCCTGCATATCGAGACGGAGAACATCATGAGTGTGCGCGTGCCCAAGATGCATGCTCATATCGATAATCCGTATGGAGACGATGAGGGAGACGTGGTTTACAGCTACGTGGCTTCCAATAGTCAGATGGATAGTACCATTCAAGAAATGGAAGAGCTCCTTCCAGACCTGTTGCGCTTAGCAGAGATTGAAAAGACCTGTCAGCTCATGGCGGATGAGATTGAAAAAACGCGCCGTCGGGTCAATGGACTGGAGTATGCGACCATTCCAGACCTCAAGGAAACCATCTATTATATCGAAATGAAACTCGAAGAAGCCGAACGAGCTAACCTCGTCAGAATGATGAAGGTCAAATAAGATACAAAGCCGTTAAGCAACTCAAAGGAAAATAGGAAATCCAACGACGAAGCGACCGCTTCTAGTTGGATTTATCTTTTTCCAAAGAGTTGTAGGCGTGTTCAGTTATAAGATACAAAGCCGTTAAGCAACTCAAAGGAAAATAGGAAATCCAACGACGAAGCGACCGCTTCTAGTTGGATTTATCTTTTTCCAAAGAGTTGTAGGCGTGTTCAGTTATAAGATACAAAGCCGTTAAAAACAGCACCCCAAGTGATGTCTACAGGACATGACCTTGGGGTGCTATTTTCTATTAGCTCTCAACCTATGTATCGCTCTAAATGAGTCTGCTAAAGGTTATTTATGGGCAAAGGATAGCCTATGATAAATGTACAAATTCATTTGATTTACCAAATAGCACTAGTTTTTAATAGATGTTAAAGAAATATGACAAGAAAAGAGAAATGTTACAAGTTAGGGACAGTTCGATTAAAAGAGGGTGGAGCTTATTTTTTGGAGAAAAATTGTGGTAAAATAGTAGACGTATTCATTTGGAGAAATCTCTCCAATAAATAAAAAATAAGGAAAGAATGTATGAAAAACGTAAATAAAAAAGCTTTAATTGCTTCAACCGTTGCAATGGCAGTTTTGCCTTTTACCACTAGTAAAGCAGAAACAAACGGCGATTGGATTGCTCGTTCAGTAGATGAAATTCGTGCTGATATTTCAACTTCAGAAAACAAACAAACCTATACCATCAAATATGGAGATACCTTAAGCACGATTGCGCAAGCTTTGAATGTTGATGTAACTGTTTTGGCAAACTTGAACCAAATCAGCAACATGGACTTGATTTTCCCAGGTACTGTTTTGACAACTACTGTCAATGATCAAAATCAAGTGACAGGTGTAGAAATCCAAACACCTACAGCAGGAAATGCGGATGCATCCGTGACAACTTCAGCTGACTTGACCAATAACCAAATCAAAGTGGATAACCAAACGGTTGCAGTTGGCGATTTGACAAAACCAGTTGCTGTTGCAGACAACCAAGCTGTAGAAGTTTCTGATGCCCCTGCAATTGTAGCATCAGTAGCAGATAACGTAGCTGCATCTGTTGCTCCGGAGGCGGCTCCAGTATCTGAAACTCCAGCAGAAGTAGCGCCTGTAGCAGAAGAGGCACCGGCTCCTGTGGCAGAAGCTCCTGCACAACCTGCTGAAGAAGTAGTAGCAACCCCAGCAGCAGCTCCAGAGGCACCAGCTGAGCCAGTAGCTGAACCAGCGCCAGTCGTTGAAACTCCTGCTGAGCCAGAAGTAGCAAGTGTTGCATCAACTCCACAATACGGAGCACCAGCAGCGTTGGTGGATACAACGGCTTCAACCGCGACACCTACTTCAAATGAAGGTCTTCAACCTCAAGCGATTAAATTCAAAGAACAAGTAATAAATGAACTTGGCTTGACTGATATCGGTGGTTACCGTCCTGGTGATCCAGAAGATCACGGTAAAGGACTTGCGGTTGACGTCATGGTTCCAGAAAGCTCAGCAATCGGAGACCAAGTTGCTCAATATGCAATCGATCATATGCAAGAAAATGGAATTTCTTATATCATCTGGAAACAACGTTTCTATGCTCCGGTAAATAACATTTATGGACCAGCAAATACATGGAATGAAATGCCAGACCGTGGTAGCGTAACAGAAAATCACTACGACCACGTACACGTGTCATTCTACGAATAATTAAGTCATACAAAAGAATCAGGATTATCCTGATTCTTTTTTTGTATAAAAATAAACCCCATTTGATCAATGGGATTTATTGGATTATAGGATAACATCAGATTTCTCTACTTGATAGAGAGCAGTACTCATGAATAAAACAATGACAAGAAGAATTAAAATACCAGGTGTCCAAGAGTGGAAGACTTGTTGGCTTGAACCAAACAAGACAGGTCCGAGAGCAGCAAAGATATATCCTCCTGTTTGAGCTAGTCCAGAGAGTTGAGCAGTTTTCTCAGGAGAGCTAGACTTCATGGAGAAGGTGACCATGAGGTAAGGGAATAAGATACTAGTAAAACTTCCAATTAGGAGATTGAGGATTAACCAGTATACGAAATTGTCTGTCTTGACCAAAAGCATGGCAATTCCGGTAAAACCAGCTAAAACAGTCGTTATCAGCATGATGTGACGGTTTCGTGCAGAAAGGCTAGTGGTGAGACTTGGAATGGTCACAGAGAAGGGAATACTCATCAGGGTGAATACAGATGCTAAAATTCCGGCATTGGCTTGACTGATACCGGCCTGGGTCGCCATAGTAGGAAGCCAGGTCATCGTGGTATAGAACAAGAGAGACTGTAGACCACAGAAAAACATGATAGCCCAAACCTTGCTATTCTTATACCAGCTCTCTTTCTTGTCGTGTGGCGAAGAGCTTTGTTTCAAATAATGATTGTGACGAGTATTAGGGAGCCAGATCACAAGAGCAACCGCACAGACAAGGGTCAACACCCAGACCAGGCCTTGCCAGGAGGTAGCTTGAGTAATAGGAACAGCGACAGAAGAAGCTACCGCAGTAGACAAGCCCATTGCAGTGATATAGAGGGTTGTCAAGAAGCCAAGACGTTTTGGCTCATTGGCTTGGATTAAGCTAGGTAGAAGGACATTGATAAAGGCAATAGCAGCACCAATCAAAAGAGTTCCCACATAGAGGAGAGGCAGATTAATGGTACGAAGAGCAGATCCAATCGTCATCAGGATCAAAACTCCGAGAAAAAGTCGCTCAATCCCAAAGCGTCTCGCCCAGCTAGTAGCAAAAGGAGAGAAAATAGCGAAGGTCAAGAGTGGCAGACTCGTCAAGAGACCGAGAGAGCTGACTTCGACCCCAAAGCTAGTAGCAATATCTGATAAGACAGTGGATAGGGTCGTAAATGGGGCCCGCAAGACCACTCCTAGTAAAAGGATCCCTGGAATGAGAAAACGTGAATGGTTTCGTTTCATAATGTACCTCCTTATTCAAACATGAACAGCATCCGTATCATTATAGCACAAGAACTTGGAGGAGGCAAAAGGAATTATCGGGGGATAAAGCTTGTAAAATAGCTGTTTTGCTTATAAATATAGTAAACAATAGAAAGATCGAACTGAAAAAATTTTTTGAAGGTTTTAAAACTTTTTTCGCACATATGTTTATAGGAACGTCGTTTTCGCTTCGCTCAAACTGCGTCAACGTATCTAAACTTGCCGATCCTCGTAAAGGTACGTAGAAAAAAAGCCACCTGATTTGGTGGCCTTTATGGGAGATTATTATGAAAAAGTTTAGGATTTTCTATCAAACAAAGTTAGGAGGTCTTCATTTGATGATATTAGTATAAATCGGAAAACTTAAAGAAAACTTAAGATAAGTTCCTGTAATTTTAAATCAGTCTTAAGACGGATGGTTTGATTGTGACTGGAATCTGATCTCATTTTAGGTTAACTTGCATTATTGTCAGAATTGTGAGAAAATAGTTGTCATCAAATGAGGGAAAGGATAGCGAGATGAGAGAGGATATCAAGATTAACGACCGTGCCCTAGCACTGGAGAAACAATTGATTGAAAAGTTAGAGCTTGTGTTTGATACAGATGTTGAATTGGATGTCTACAACCTCGGTTTGATTTACGAGTTGGATCTGGACGAAGAAGGAACCTGTAAGGTGGTTATGACCTTTACCGATACTGCCTGTAGCTGTGCCGAGAGTCTTCCTATCGAAATCGTCGCTCGCCTGAAGGAGATTGAGGGGATTGAGGATGTCAAAGTAGAAGTAACTTGGTCGCCGGCTTGGAAAATTACTCGGATCAGTCGCTACGGGCGCATTGCCCTCGGATTACCCCCACGTTAAAAAATTAAAACTCATTTTACGAATTCGTAAAGTGAGTTTTTTCATATCTTATTGTTTACCAGACTGTTCCATATTCCAGAAGTCGGTCACGGCACCGCGTGAAGCAGAGGATACCGTGTGGGCATACTTACCGAGAACCCCGCGGCTATAGAGTGGTGGCAAGGTTGTCTCAGCCTTCCGTTTCGCCAATTCTTCGTCTGAGACATGCATGGTGATTTCTTTGGTATCTTGGTCAACTGTCACCAAATCCCCTGTGTGGAGGTAGGCGATTGGGCCACCGACCTGAGCTTCAGGCGCGATATGTCCAACAACGAGACCATAAGTACCACCAGAGAAGCGTCCGTCTGTCAAGAGGGCCACCTTGTCCCCTTGACCTTTCCCAACGATCATGGATGACAAGGATAGCATTTCTGGCATACCAGGACCACCCTTAGGACCTACGAAGCGGACAACAACAACGTCGCCATCCACGATTTCATCCGAAAGAACCGCTTCAATGGCAGCTTCTTCGGAGTCAAAGACCTTAGCAGGACCCGTGATGTTACGAACTTTCACACCTGATACTTTAGCAACCGCCCCTTCTGGAGCCAAGTTCCCTTTCAAGATGATCAATGGACCATCCGCACGTTTCGGATTTTCAAGTGGCATGATGACTTTTTGACCCGGTGTCAAATCAGCGAAGGCTTCCAAGTTCTCAGCTACTGTTTTACCAGTACATGTGATGCGATCTCCATGAAGGAACCCATTCTTAAGAAGATATTTCATGACGGCAGGCACACCACCGACATTGTAAAGGTCTTGGAAGACGTATTGACCAGAAGGTTTTAAGTCTGCCAAGTGAGGCACGCGCTCTTGGAAATCATTGAAGTCTTCAAGGGTCAAGTCCACATTGGCTGCGTGAGCAATCGCGAGCAAGTGAAGGGTCGCATTGGTTGAGCCACCCAGCGCCATGGTCACCGTAATAGCATCTTCAAAGGCTTCACGGGTCAAGATGTTAGATGGCTTGAGTCCCATTTCAAGCATTTTCACAACTGCACGACCCGCTTCTTCGATATCAGCTTTTTTATCTGCTGATTCAGCAGGGTGAGAAGAGGAACCTGGCAAGCTCATACCAAGGACCTCGATCGCTGTCGCCATGGTGTTGGCAGTGTACATTCCACCACAGCCACCAGGGCCAGGGCAGGCATTACACTCAAGATCTTTCACTTCTTCAGCAGTCATGTCACCATGGTTCCATTTCCCAATCCCTTCGAAAACAGAAACCAAGTCGATATCCTTACCGTTCAGATTACCTGGAGCAATGGTTCCTCCGTAGGCAAAAATAGCCGGAATATCCATGTTGGCAATGGCAATCATCGATCCAGGCATATTCTTATCACAGCCACCGATGGCCACAAAGGCATCCACGTTGTGCCCCCCCATAGCCGCTTCGATAGAGTCCGCAATGATATCACGAGAAGTCAAGGAGAAGCGCATCCCTGGTGTCCCCATAGCGATCCCATCCGCAACCGTAATGGTTCCAAATTGAACCGGCCAAGCTCCCGCATCTTTTACACCTTCTTTGGCCAATTTCCCAAAATCATGCAGGTGCATGTTACACGGTGTGTTTTCAGCCCAAGTAGAGATTACCCCTACGATTGGCTTTTCAAAGTTTTCATCTGTCATCCCAGTTGCCCGAAGCATAGCCCGGTTAGGGGATTTAACCATGCTGTCGTAGACGCTACTGCGATGGCGTGTATCTAATTCTGTCATCTGATTCCCTCTCATCGTATTTTTTATTATTATAGCACAATTCAAGCTTCAACGATAGAAGAAAATTCTTGAATTTTCAGACAATTCAGCTTGCTCGGTTTCTTGCTAAAATAATTTACAGTTATATCTTGACTTTTGTAAGCAAAGTGATATCATTTAGATATCACAAAGAAAGAAGGGTTCGTCCCATGGAAGAAAAAATTTTAACCCAAAAGAAAAACGGCTTAGCTGCCCTTATAGGCTTGCTAGTTGGGGATCTTGTCTTAGTTTTAGCTTTTATTAGTGCGATTGCTAGTCTACCAGAAGGTTTTCCACTTGCGATTGCAGTTATTACCTGTATTTTTCTCTTTATTGCTAGTCTGGTGTGCTATGCGGGGATCAAAATTATTAAACCGCAAGAGGCCTTGGTTTTGACCTTGTTTGGGAACTATATTGGAACCATTCGAGAAGCGGGTATTTACTTTGTCAATCCCTTCTGTGTCGCTGTCAATCCTGCCAATAACACCCGCTTGGGCCAAAGTGGTGATGTCACCACCAAGTCACCCATGTCTGTCAGTAAAACAGCAGAAGGTAACAATATTTCTATCGAGACAGGTAAAAAGAATATTTCCTTAAAAGTGATGACCTTGAATAACTCTCGTCAGAAGATTAATGACTGTTTGGGAAATCCTGTAGAAATCGGTATTGCAGTCACTTGGCGTGTAGTGGATACAGCTAAAGCAGTCTTCAATGTGGATAACTACAAAGAATATCTCTCATTGCAGTGTGATAGTGCTCTTCGTAATATTGTCCGCATCTATCCTTATGATGTAGCTCCTAATGTCGATACGACAGGAGACGGCCAGGCAGATGAGGGTAGCCTAAGAGGCTCCAGTGAAATTGTGGCCAGTCGTATTCGAGAAGAGATTCAAGCACGTGTAAAAGATGCTGGGCTCGAAATTCTAGAAGCTCGTATTACCTACTTGGCCTATGCTCCAGAAATCGCAGCTGTCATGCTTCAACGCCAACAAGCTTCTGCCATTATCGATGCGCGGAAGATGATTGTCGACGGAGCAGTTGGGATGGTTGAAATGGCCCTTGAACGCCTGAGCGAAGGAGAGATTGTAGAGCTAGACGAAGAACGGAAGGCTGCCATGGTTTCGAACCTTCTTGTCGTTCTCTGTGGCAATCATGATGCACAACCAATTGTCAATACGGGAAGTCTCTATTAAGAATGGCTGACCAAAAGAAAAAACAAATTCCACTTAGATTGTCAGCCAAGTTATATGCTGCTATCGCATCATGGGCAGAAGATGACTTTCGATCGGTCAATGGTCAGATCGAGTACCTGCTGACAGAATGTGTCAAGCAACGAAAAAAGGATGGCAAATACGTTTCGGAAACGATTGATGAGCCATTTGAAATAGACCTTTAAGGAGAACTCCTGTCCCATTTGATGAGGCAGGAGATTTTTTTAATAATTTTTTGTCAAGTAACTTTACTTTACAAAAAAGTTTTGTTATACTGTTAAAGTTGATGAAAATCAAACCTAATTGAATTTATATCTTAAAAGGAGAAAAACGAAATGGCAGTACCTGCACGTCGCACATCAAAAGCGAAGAAAAACAAACGTCGTACGCACTACAAAGTAACAGCTCCATCTGTAAACTTTGACGAAGCAACTGGAGATTACTCACGTTCACACCGTGTATCACTTAAAGGATACTACAAAGGACGTAAGATCGCTAAAGCTGCATCAGCTGAATAATAGAAGGGAGATACCATGCGCGTAAATATTACACTTGAACACAAAGAATCTGGTGAACGCTTGTACCTTACTTCTAAAAACAAACGTAACACTCCAGACCGTCTTCAATTGAAGAAATACTCACCAAAACTTCGCAAACACGTTGTGTTTACAGAAGTGAAGTAGGGGTTCAATACACGTCAATAGATGTTAGAAACCTTGATTTTAAGCGATTCTTGAAATTCTAAATTTCACTACATTGCAATATAAATCAACCGAATCACTACCTTTTTCACTACCTTTTTTGAAATAAGAATAATGATTCGGATATATAAAAGAAGAGGAACTTTATTGTGAAGCTCCTCTTTTTGTTATGTGTTCTTTTTCTCACAGATCGTATGACCTGGTTTGACACAGTTGGATTTCAGGTACTTTCAGTTTAGCTTTATATCAACCATCATCAAAATCCAACTATTTTCTTATTTTAAAAAATATGAATAAGTTTGATTGAATGAGGGAATTTCTTTAAATTTTTTCTTAGCACCTATAAGTTAATAATACTATTCTTTAAATTATAGTTTATAATTATCTGATGTTTCAATGACCACAAAACAAAGTACAGCGAATCACTTCCTTTAGTCAAACATATAACTGAACAACATTGTTTATCTTCCTGCACTTTCATATTTTTTCAATCCTTTTCTAAAAATTGTACGACTGATAATAATCAAAAAAACTGTAAAAACTATTTGATAGAAAAATAGGTTCAATGTATCTTTCCCTAAAAATATTAATACTGCAGGATTGGCAATTAATAAATTGGGAACAAATAACATAGTGATCAATCTGTTAATACCTGTAAAAATATTATATGGATACTTAGAAATTCCAATATAATTCAAAAATACATCTACTTTTGAAAATTTAGTTGGGAACCAAAATGAACTAATCGTTATTAGAAACCAAATTGAATAATATATAATACAACCACACATTAAAGAAAGGATATAAAATAATATTTTTAATGAATTTAAATGTACATTTAAATTTCCATAACTTATAAAAATGATCGCAAGACCAAAAAAAGTATTCACGAATTGAACTAAATTAAATGATCTAAAAATATAGAACAACTGAGTATCAAACGGCCTCAATAAAATTTGATCCAAGTTACCACTCAAAATATCTGATTCTAAAATTCCCATACTTCTAATTAACAATCCCATCATAACTCCATCTACAATAGTGTAGGAACCTACCAAAAATAAAATTTGATAATAGTCCCAACCATTAAAAGAGTCTATGTTTAAGAAAATCAATCTAAAAAATACAATAGGTAAACCAATCCACAGTATCGACGAAAATAGACCACAAAAGAAGTCAAAATGAAAATTCATATCAGATTTAAAACCAAAATGAAGTAGCCTAAAAATTACTTTTATTCTAAACATTTTATCCTCCCACATTTGAGAAGTGCTCCACTCCTTTTCTCAATATGAATCTTGATATAATATAAAAAATGATGCACCAAATCAATTGAATACAAATAATTCTCAAATAGTCTATTAATTTATATGTATCATTACTAAACATCTGAAGCGGTTCATATACTAAGTATTTAAAAGGTAATACATCTAAAAACAGACGAAAATTATTTGAAAAAAAACTTAAAGGCAATAATATTCCTGATAAAAACTGAATTACTATTTCTTTAACAGTAAGGACAAAAAATATATTTTCTAACCAAAAAGAAAGCATACCTACACAACATGATATTAAAAACCATAGAACCATAGATAGAATAATTGCAATACTTCCTAAAATAAGAATTTCAATGGTTAATAACTCATTCTTGTAATAAACACTGGAGAATAAAATGACAGGAATGATGATAAATAATAAATGAGCAAGCCTATCTCCAAGCATTTTACAAAAATAATACTTATAAAAAGTAACAGGTTTTATTAATATGCTAAAAAAATTTCCTGAATGAACATCGTCATTGATTTCCCAATCAACTGGATAAAAAACAAAATATGAAAAAATTATAGTCCCCAAATAGTATTGAACCATTGAGGTAAAATCATATCCTGCTATATTTATCTGGTTACTCTGATATATATACGTCCATAAAAATACTGATATCATAATTTGTATACTTGCCTGTAACATTAACAATAGTACACTTGATTTATAGTTCAAAATAGATCGAAATGATATCAGAATAATAGACATTTCTTTTTTCAATTGTGCTCCTTTTTTGTAAAATAGTTTTGTAAAATAATTTCTTCTAAAGAAAGATTTGATATTTCAAAATCTTCTATATCTACAAGCTTATTGATTGATTCTAATGTCTCAAAGACAAAATCTCTAGGTATTTTTAGTATACATTCCGATTTTGTTTGAGAAATGACTACTACTCCTTTAACAGAGCATAACTCTGGTACCAAATCTAATGTCATTTTTATCTTTAAATATTTAAAATCAGAAAATTTAGATAAAATAACATCCATTGACTCCTGCAAAATAATTTTTCCTTTGTCAATGACGATTAATTCGTCACAAACAGACGAAATATCATCCATATCATGACTCGTTAAAATAATAGTAGTATGACATTCTTCATTCATTTTCTTTAAAAATGTTCTGATATCTTTTTTAGACTGTATATCTAACCCTATAGTAGGCTCGTCTAAAAATAATATTTCCGGACTTGTTAAAGATGCCGCGATAAACTCCATTTTCATTTTTTGTCCAAGAGAGAGGGTCCGGACCTGCTGGTAAAGCTGATCTTTTACATTCAACAAATTGCTTAATTCCTGAATTCGTTCTTGTAAAATCGCCGGTTCTACCTCATATAAAGTACCAATCAATTGAAAATAATCCATAGCCGAAACATCTTGAAATAACTGTAATTTATTTCCTACTACTATTGAAATTTTTTTTCTAAAATTTATACTTCTTTTAAATGGAATTTCTCCATTCACTTCTAATTTTCCGGAACTAGGATAAAGAGTCCCAGTCAACATTTTAATCGTTGTGGATTTACCAGCTCCATTACTCCCAATAAAGCCAACTATACTCCCTCTCTTAATCGTAAAACTAATATCTTGAACAGCTCGAATCGTTATTTGATTACGTTTCAAAAATCTCTTGATAAATGGGAGTCTTGAATCAAAATTATAAAAATTTTTAGATAAATTCTGAGCATTAATAACTATTTCACTCATATATCTCTCCTTTCGATAAAATATATTTACTTGTACTTTTTCCATACTTTACCAAAATGCTAAAGATTGAGCTAAAATCTTCGGGATGGGTAAAATAATATTTGTCTTTAAAAAGTTTCTCAAAACCTTCAAGGCGATTATTGAAATCATTAAATTTTGTATTGTCTAGCTGGTTGAATGTCTCTTTAATATCCATAAACTTTCTCCGTGATTCTTTATTTCACTTTATAAATAGAAGAGTGTCTATATATTTATAGATCCTCAAGAACTTGCATTTTATCAAGTATAAGTAGAATAGTATGTAAGGGCTTACATATTCATATTATATGATTATGTAAGGAATCCGTCAATTTTCCACATTATTATATGACAAAATGTATTTTTTAAAAATGCAAAAATCTATGAGCAAGATGTTTGACTTCCTTTTTTAAAGTATATATACTTATATTAACCTTAGAAAAGAAAAAATGTTTGAACAGATATTCAATAATAATTACTTTTTTTAAAATTAAAATTCGAACTTTAAATTTTTATCTTTTTTATATTATTGAGTAACCTAAATTGCCCAATTTGTAAAATTTAGCTAGACAAAAAAAGACATCCAAGAGAAATTTCTTAAATGTCTGTAAACGTTGATATAAGCGTGTTGATTAACGTTTTGATAATTGTGATGCTTTACGAGCTTTCTTAAGACCTGGTTTGGAAAGTATGAGTTTCAGTTGGACTAAAAATAGCGTAATACCAAGTCTTTTCAGAACGATATTTACTGATTAATTTCATAAAACTTGAATAAGTTTAAGCGAAATAGGGGAATTGCTTTAAATATTTTATTTACAATTATAATTTATCAATGGTTTTCCTTCAATAATAGTATATAATGGAAGAAAACTGAGTCAACTATCCAGAAAGATACTATTCTGTCTGAAATTAGAATATAGTAGCTAAGTGTAAAGAATATACTATAAGCTTTCCGAAAAATTAGTGTTTTCCTGAAAGTTTTGAATTTGAAACGATGAACAATCAAAAACAACCGGAGAAGAAACAGTTGCCAACTCCTTCTTCTCTGGTTGTTTTTTATACTAACAATCTTTCCGACTTAGTTGATAAGAATATAGGATCGGAATGAGAACAATGGTGAGGATGACCAGCACCAGTACATAAGAAAGCGCGAATTGAAGGCCTGCTTCAAGAAGAAGGATCAATCCTCCGAGGACCCACAACTTCCCTGCCAAGCGATGGGTTTTGTGCCAGTTATCTTCACTCTGCAAGGTCCAAGGCAGACGGATTCCAACCGTATGGTTCACTTTTAGCTTCGGCATGTAATTGCCCATGATCACAAAGATGAGGCCTAACAAAGCAGAAACAACAATAGAAGGATTGGTCGTAGAGCCTAGCGCCTTACTATAGATGAGATAGAAGACACTTAAGGAGACGATTGGAATCAACCAGTAGATCACTTTGACCATTTTCTCATTCATCGTGCGATTCTTAGGATCACGTCCGATCATAAAGATCACAAACAGATGCACCAAGAGAAGGAAAAGAGGAAGACCAAACACGGCCAGTGGCTTCGATTGGAAATTATTGGCCTGACCTGCAAGGTTGAAGTGAATCGGGATTTGGTTAGGCAATTGCGGCCAAATTATCAGCCCCCAAAGTATGGGGAAGAGTATCACCATAGAAGTCAATAGCAATAGTTTTTTATTCGTTTTCATCAGTAGAATCTCCTTTCAAATCAACGAGCCAGACCATCAAATCTTCCAAGACAGAAGTATTGAGTTCATAGTAGATAAAATTCTTCTCTTTTTCCTCTCGAATTAAATCTGCCTGCTTGAGGAGGCTTAAATGATGGGAAATGGTCGCTCCTGCCACATCAAAGTGACCAGCGATATCTCCAGCAGATAATTTCCCCGCCTTTAGCAGTTCTAAGATACTTCTTCTTATCGGATTTGATAAAGCTTTAAATGTTTGCGCAAAATTCATTCTCTATCTCCTCTAATCTATTTAGATTTCTTTCTAAATAGATTCTAGTACTTTAAATAAAGATTGTCAACTCTATTTAGAAAAAAATCTAAATAGTTTTAGAAAACTGCTTGACAACAATCTACTTTGTTGAAAAGCTCTTCCCTCCCCCTTGATACAAGCGACAAGTATTGATTTTTCTAGAAAAAAGCGTATAATCAAATTCATACTATCTAAAGGGAGTCTCTATGAAGAAGAGTTTTATTCACCAACAAGAAGAAATTTCATTCGTTAAAACAACATTTACCCAGTATTTGAAAGACAAGCTAGAAGTTGTCGAAGTTCAAGGACCTATCTTGAGTAAGGTAGGAGATGGGATGCAGGACAATCTATCCGGAGTAGAAAATCCTGTCTCTGTAAAGGTCTTACAAATTCCCAATGAAACCTATGAAGTCGTTCACTCTCTAGCGAAGTGGAAACGCCATACCTTAGCTCGATTTGGTTTTGGGGAAGGGGAAGGTCTCTTCGTCCATATGAAGGCCCTTCGTCCGGATGAGGATTCTTTGGATGCGACTCACTCGGTCTATGTCGATCAGTGGGACTGGGAGAAGGTCATTCCAAATGGCAATCGTAATCTAGCCTACTTAAAAGAAACGGTTGAAAAAATCTACAAGGCCATTCGTTTGACGGAGTTGGCTGTTGAAGCCCGCTATGATATTGAATCTATCCTGCCTAAGCAAATCACCTTTATCCACACAGAAGAGTTGGTAGAGCGTTATCCTGATTTGACACCAAAAGAACGGGAAAATGCCGTCACCAAAGAATATGGAGCAGTCTTTTTGATAGGGATTGGTGGCGTCTTATCAGATGGCAAACCGCACGACGGACGGGCGCCGGACTATGATGACTGGACAACGGAGACCGAAAATGGCTACAAGGGCTTAAACGGGGATATTTTGGTTTGGAATGAGAATCTTGGTGGAGCCTTTGAACTTTCTTCCATGGGGATCCGGGTCGATGAAGACACCCTCAAGCGCCAAGTTGCGATTACTGGAGATGAAGATCGTCTGGAATTAGAATGGCATCGGGCTCTCTTGAACGGTCTCTTCCCACTGACCATTGGAGGTGGGATTGGGCAATCTCGTATGGCTATGTTCTTGCTTCGTAAGAAACATATCGGGGAAGTTCAAACCAGTGTTTGGCCTCAAGAAGTTCGCGAACAATATGAAAATATTTTGTAATTTTTCAGAAAGATATAAATAGAATCCGGATGTAAATAAAGCCAGCTTTCGAGGTTGGCTTTATTTTTTTGCGGGAATGGAAAGATAGGGGTAGCGCTTAAACCTGAATTTCTACTTGATTTTCTCGGTAGACAGCTGTATGAACGGAGAATTTATGATAGAATAAGTGTACCAAGCAAGCAAAGGAGTGGTGTCTATGAAATTACAAAAACCAAAAGGAACCCAAGATATCCTGCCACAGGAGTCCGCTAAGTGGCAATATGTAGAAGGATTTGCTCGCGAGACCTTTAAAAAATACAATTATGCGGAAATCCGCACGCCGATATTTGAGCATTATGAAGTCATTAGCCGCTCGGTGGGAGATACGACTGATATTGTGACCAAGGAAATGTATGATTTCTATGATAAAGGAGATCGTCACATCACCTTGCGTCCCGAAGGGACAGCACCTGTTGTGCGCTCCTATGTTGAAAACAAACTCTTTGCACCAGAAGTTCAAAAACCAAATAAGGTTTACTACATCGGTCCCATGTTCCGTTATGAGCGTCCGCAGGCCGGTCGCTTGCGTCAGTTCCACCAGATTGGCGTAGAATGTTTTGGATCTAGCAATCCTGCTACGGATGTAGAGACGATTGCCATGGCTGACCACTTCTTCAAAGAGATCGGGATTGAAAATGTCGTCCTCCACTTAAATACCCTTGGTAGCACAGCTAGTCGGGCAGCTTATCGCCAAGCCTTAATTGATTACTTGCTTCCAATGAAGGACCAACTATCAAAAGATAGCCAACGTCGTCTAGAAGAAAATCCGCTCCGCGTCTTGGACTCAAAAGAAAAAGAAGACAAGCAGGCGGTCGAGAATGCTCCTTCTATCCTAGACTATTTAGACGAGGAAAGCCAAGCCCACTTCGATGCTGTTCGGACCATGCTGGACAGCTTAGGCATTGAGTACATGATTGATACCAACATGGTGCGGGGGTTGGATTACTACAACCACACCATCTTCGAGTTCGTGACAGAAGTAGAAGGAAATGAATTAACCGTTTGTGCAGGTGGTCGTTACGACGGTCTTGTAGAGTATTTTGATGGACCAGCAACTCCGGCATTTGGTTTTGGTATGGGCTTGGAGCGCCTGATTATCATCTTGGACAAGCAAGGGATTGAACTGCCTCTGGAGACTTCTTTGGATGTTTATGTCGCTGTCCTTGGACCAGAAGCAGAAGTAGTAGCCTTGGAAGTGGTTCAAGCGCTTCGTCGTCAAGGCTTTATCGCAGAACGTGATTACCTAGGACGTAAGTTGAAGGCTCAGTTCAAGTCAGCTGACGTCTTTGGGGCAAAAACCATCATTGCCTTAGGTGGTAGC
The DNA here is from genome assembly GCF_004785935.1 of Streptococcus rubneri. Lineage (GTDB taxonomy): Bacteria > Bacillota > Bacilli > Lactobacillales > Streptococcaceae > Streptococcus > Streptococcus rubneri. The sequence continues at coordinate 78,589 of NZ_SRRP01000003.1, forward strand.
GAGGTTGAAAGTGGCCAAATCACCATCAAAAATAACCAGACTCGTCAGGAAGTGACCACTTCCATCGAAGACGTAAAAAACGATTTTCAGACTATCTTGAATCAACTTTAAAAAGAAAAGACGGGTGCCTAGAGGGTATCGGTCTCAGATTGAAGAAAAAATTCTTAGAAACTTTCCTTAGGTGAGTACGGACGTCAGCGAACTTCGTAGAAGTTCCATGACTTAGTTTTGAACCTAAGGTTTCAAAACCCCCGAATGCTTGAAACATCAATGTTTCAAGCATTTTTCTCACAGCGGAAAGTTTCAGAGATTCTTAAATGACTCAAAGTAATAGAAGTCATTTTTTTGAAAAATTATTTAGCTATTTTAAGTAAAAAATAGTCTGTCTTTTTTGCATGTCCTCTATTTTCTCCTTGTGGAGAAAGCTGACAGTTGGCTCCATTTTTGATATACTAGTAGGGTGTGCATGTGCCCTTTAGCACTTGCAAGTCTAGTAAAGGAAAAAACAAGATATGAGTGAAAAAGAACAAGAATCACATAAGATTGGTCTTCAGGTGGGATCCAACTTTCAAGATACCCAAGAGGTGAGACAAGTCTTGGACCAGTCCATCAGTAGAGCAGAGGAAGTATTGACAGCTAACCAGTCCTTGGAGTCTGTAGAGGATTCTAAAGAAATTCAAAAGATACATGAGGAGGCTAAGGAACTAGAAGAAACTGTGGCAGATGCAACAATCGATACGGCACCTCTCAGTCGTCTTTCTAGGACTGCTGCCCGTCGGAAAGTAGATTTGTCAGTCCTAGAAGCCAATGATGAAGAAGTGCAGGAGACGCCGGAGCAAATAGAAAGACCCGAAGTTCCCAATCGCTATGCAACGAAGCGTCCCGTTCCATTGTCAGTTCCGATTGCTTTGAGTGTTCTCATCAGCTTAGTCCATGTTGCCCTTCCCTATGTAAATTTACTTGCGACCAGTCAACAATCGCAAGATCTCTATGCAGGCTGGGCGATTGCCCAGGGGCAGGTTCCTTATGGTCATTTCTTTGGGATTAACGGCCTTCTCTATTATGGTTTGAATGGTTTGGGAAGTTTGCTAGGAAGTCAAGCCTTCCTAGCGCTCTTCCAAGTTTTGGCCCTCTTCTTTGCTGGAACAGGCATTTACCGTCTAGTGAGAAGTTTGGTTTCGAGTGAAAAGATTGCCGGCCAAGTGCAAGTTCTGTTTTACCTCTTGGCTGGAACGCTTGGTTTTGGTGGAGGCTATGCAGGTTTCTATGTTTTGCCCTTCCTCTTTGCGTCTATGAACTTCATTCTGAGCTACTTAGAGGGGAATAAAAAAGATGAATCTTTTATCATTTATGGTATTTTCGCCTGTTTGGCCTTCATGATTTCGCCTTGGCTCAGTTTGGTCTTCTATTTCCTAGCCTTTTTAGGGTTGACAGCCTACCATGTAAAACAAAAGAAGTTTGCTCATGGTTTTTATCAATTGTTAGCGAGCTTGTTAGGGTTCTCCCTGCTCTTTTACCCTCTAGGATACATCACTGTATGGAACGGTTCCTTCGGTTATGCGGCTCACCAAGCCTTGTATAGCCTACGGGCCTTGAAATACACATCTGTTCAGTTCTTTGGTAATCTAATCTTTTACGGACTTTTACTTTTGAGTCTTGGCTTTGCCTCCGCCTTTGTCATGTCTTTTCGCAAGGTCTCTACGAGTGGTCAGCGGATCGTTCGTTTCATGTCTTGGTTTGGGACTCTCATTATCGTAACGGTACTTGTAGGAACACCTGAGCAGGGGGCTTATCAATTCTTGGGTCTCTTGCCCTTCATCTTGCCTTTGTTGGCACTGTGGTTTGAGGGAGCTGAAGAGGGAGATTCTCACAGACGCAAGAGCAAGAGAAGCGCTATTTGGTCCCTGTATTTCGCAGGCCAAGCCTTCCTGCCCGTCTTAGCGATGGCTTATTTAATCGGTTATCCGATTGTGAACGTGCTGGCTCTCCAATATGGTCTAGTGAGTGAACGGGCTACAATTGCCCGCTATATCCAGAGTCATAGTGACTCCAACGATACCATCTATGCCTGGGATCAGACGGCGCATCTCTACCAAGAAAGTGGTCGTTTAGCAGCCTCAGCCCTTTTAACTCCAACCAGTTATATGGGGACAGGTGAAAATCGCACGAATCTGACCAATCAGATTGAAGAAGCGAAACCAAAGTTTATAGCGGTAAATCGAAGCGTTGATGTGACAGCTGCTGTTCAGAAATTCTTGACTAAAAATTATCAAAAAGTGGATCAAAAAGGGTCGCACTATACCTTGTATCAACGGAAATAACGAATCAATATCTTGTGGTTTTTAAATGAAATGACATTTTTTTCCACAAGATATTGATTTTTTATTTTTGAGTGTTATAATATTCATTGAACTGTATTGAATAGAAATGAAAGTGGGCGAGTGTATGATAACGTTACGAGAAGAGCATATCCAAAGTCTCCCCCAACTCTTTGTGGAAAAGAGAGATGGGCGGAAGGTCAAGTTTGATGTCGATAAGATCTACCGAGCTTTGGTCAAGGCGACAGAAGAAGTGACAGGCCTCACTCCGGTCCTTGAAGCGAAGTTAGAGGCTGTGACAGATCGGATTGTGGCCGAGATTTTGGAGCGTTTTCCACGCGGGGTCAAAATTTATGAGATTCAAAATGTCGTCGAGCACGAGTTGTTGCAAGCCAATGAGTATGCTATCGCAGAAAGTTACATCACGTATCGGACGCAACGAGATTTTGAGCGCTCAAAAGCGACGGACATCAACTTTACCATCGGCAAGCTCCTCAACAAGGACCAAGCAGTGGTTAATGAGAACGCCAATAAGGACAGCGATGTCTTCAACACCCAACGGGATTTGACTGCAGGGATCGTCGGCAAGTCTATTGGTTTGACCATGTTACCTAAACACGTGGCCAATGCTCATCAAAAAGGGGATATCCACTACCATGATTTAGACTATAGTCCTTATACTCCAATGACTAACTGTTGCTTAATCGATTTTGAAGGTATGTTAAAAAATGGCTTTAAGATTGGGAATGCAGAAGTAGAAAGTCCCAAGTCGATCCAAACTGCAACGGCTCAAATCTCGCAAATCATTGCCAATGTGGCCTCTAGCCAGTACGGTGGCTGTTCAGCAGATCGGATTGATGAAGTCCTGGCTCCTTATGCAGAGAAGAATTATGACAAACATTTGAAGGAAGCTGAGGAGTGGGTTCTCCCTGAAAAACGTGAGGACTATGCTTGGCAAAAAACGAAAAAAGACATCTACGATGCCATGCAATCATTGGAGTATGAAATCAATACCCTCTTTACCTCCAATGGGCAAACTCCTTTCACCTCGCTGGGCTTCGGGCTAGGGTCTAACCGTTTTGAACGCGAAATCCAAAAAGCTATTCTGGAGATTCGAATCAAGGGGCTCGGTTCGGAACACCGGACCGCAATTTTCCCTAAGTTGATTTTCACCTTGAAAAGAGGCCTCAACTTAGAACCAGGGAGTCCCAACTATGACATCAAACAGTTGGCCTTGGAATGTGCAACCAAACGCATGTATCCGGATGTCCTCTCTTATGACAAGATTGTTGAATTGACGGGCTCCTTCAAGGTACCCATGGGTTGTCGTTCTTTCCTTCAAGGGTGGAAGGATGAAAATGGCCTAGAAGTCAATTCTGGCCGGATGAATCTTGGGGTTGTGACAGTCAATCTACCTCGGATTGCCTTGGAGTCAGAAGGGAACAAAGAAAAGTTCTGGGAAATCTTCAATGAGCAGATGAACATCGCTGAAGATGCTTTGGTCTATCGGGTAGAGCGGACCAAGGAAGCGACCCCAGCTAATGCGCCAATTCTCTACCAATATGGGGCTTTTGGGAAACGTTTAGGAAAATATGATCAGGTAGACCAGCTTTTCCGCAACCGCAGAGCGACTATTTCACTCGGCTATATCGGATTGTATGAAGTGGCTACAGTCTTCTATGGACCTGACTGGGAACAGAATCCAGAAGCTAAACAATTTACAGTTGCTATCATCAAGGACATGAAGAAACGGGTCGAAGAATGGTCTGACCAATACGGCTACCACTTCTCCATTTATTCGACGCCATCAGAAAGCTTGACAGACCGCTTCTGTCGCCTGGATACGGAGAAATTTGGGAAGGTTCCGGATATCACAGACAAGGAATACTACACCAACAGTTTTCACTACGATGTCCGCAAGAACCCAACCCCATTTGAGAAGCTGGACTTTGAAAAAGTCTATCCAGAAGCTGGGGCTTCTGGTGGCTTTATCCACTATTGTGAATATCCTGTCTTGCAACAAAATCCAAAAGCGCTTGAAGCGGTTTGGGATTATGCCTATGACCGGGTTGGCTATCTAGGAACCAATACGCCAATTGACCGTTGCTATAAGTGTGACTTCGAAGGGGACTTCACGCCAACCGAACGTGGTTTTACTTGCCCAAACTGTGGCAATAGTGATCCTAAAACAGTAGACGTTGTTAAACGGACCTGTGGCTATCTTGGAAACCCACAAGCTCGCCCCATGGTTAATGGACGCCACAAGGAAATTGCTGCGCGTGTCAAACACATGAATGGATCCACTATCAAATCAGCTGGACACCAAGTGACAGATTAGAAAAGGAAGATTATGGGAAAATACCAACTAGACGATAAGGGCAAGGCTCAGGTACAACGATTCCACGAAAAGCATTCGACAGGTGGTATCAATAAAAAAGACCGGGTAGCCAGCCTTAGAGAGCAATTTTTAAAAAAGGCTAAGAAAAAATAAAAGTGAGAGTCCGCTCTCGCTTTTCTCTTATTGGGAGGTAAAGATGGAATTACGCAGACCGACTTTAGCAGATAAAGAATCTATTCTAAACATGATGGCAGAGTTCGAAGAGACCCAATCAGCCCATGACGGCGGCTTTTGGGATGCGGAAGCTTTTGTTTATGAAGACTGGTTGGAAAGTAATCGTGATATGGAAATGGGGCTAGGAATCCCTGATGGATGGGTACCTGCTGTTCAGTTAGTCGCTTTTGCTAGAGACGGTCAAGCGCTTGGCTTTCTCAACCTCCGATTACGTCTGAGCGACTATCTCCGAGAGAAAGGTGGCCACATTGGCTATTCCATCCGACCGTCTGAAAGAGGCAAGGGCTACGCAAAAGAGTCCCTCCGCCAAGGCTTAAAAGTTGCTAAGGGAAAGAATATCAAACAAGCTTTAGTGACTTGTAGCACAGAAAATCCTACCAGCAGAGCTGTTATCTTAGCTAACGGCGGTGTCTATGAGGATGTTCGTAATGGCACGGAGCGCTATTGGATAGAGGTGGAGTAGAAGCATGACATGGAATACACCAAAACCAGGCGAATGGAAGAGTGAAGAACTGAGCCAAGGTCGGATTATCGACTACAAGGCTTTTAACTTTGTCGATGGCGAAGGGGTCCGCAACTCCCTTTATGTGGCAGGTTGCATGTTTCACTGTGAGGGTTGTTACAATGTGGCGACCTGGTCTTTCAATGCAGGTATTCCTTATACGTCAGAATTGGAAGAACAAATCATGGCAGACTTAGCCCAGCCCTACGTTCAAGGATTGACCTTGCTAGGAGGAGAGCCTTTTCTCAATACCGGTATCCTGCTGCCCTTGGTTAAGCGCGTGAAAAGAGAACTCCCCGACAAAGATATTTGGTCTTGGACCGGCTACACCTGGGAAGAAATGATGTTGGAGACGCCGGACAAACTGGAATTGCTTTCGCTGATTGATATTCTGGTGGATGGACGCTATGATAAGAGCAAACGCAACCTTATGTTGCAGTTTCGTGGCTCTTCCAACCAGCGAATCATCGATGTTCAAAAATCATTGAAAGAAGGAAAAGTCGTTATCTGGGACAAGCTCAATGACGGCAAGGACTCCTATGAGCAAGTGAAAAGAGAGTAGCAAGAGTCGGAGGACAGATAAATCTATGAAGAGAGGTTTTCGTAGATTTTCAGTTTGCAAGAAATGGCTTCTTTTTTCAGACAATTTCATTCTCACTGACAAAATTCACAAGGATTCATGGTATAATGGAATAGATTGTACGAAAGTTAGAGTGATCCAACTCGTACATTTAAGGAACAGAATGAGGAAATGTACATGACATTAGTATACCAATCGACACGTGATGCCCAAAATACCGTAACAGCTAGCCAGGCGATTTTGCAAGGTTTGGCAACAGATGGTGGTTTGTTCACACCTGTCTCTTATCCCCAGGTAGATCTGGACTTTGACAAATTGAAAGACGCTTCTTACCAAGAGGTGGCGAAGCTTGTCTTGTCAGCATTTTTGGACGACTTTACACCAGAAGAGTTGGACTACTGTATCACCAACGCCTACGATAGCAAGTTTGATACTCCAGCCATTGCCCCTCTTGTCAAACTCGATGGGCAATACAACTTGGAACTCTTCCATGGCTCAACCATTGCCTTTAAAGATATGGCCTTGTCTATCTTGCCATACTTTATGACAACTGCTGCTAAGAAGCATGGTTTGGAAAACAAGATTGTCATCTTGACAGCGACGTCTGGAGATACTGGGAAGGCTGCCATGGCAGGCTTTGCGGATGTACCAGGAACTGAAATCATCGTCTTTTATCCAAAAGACGGTGTCAGCAAGGTACAAGAGTTGCAAATGACTACTCAAACGGGTGAAAATACCCATGTGATTGCCATTGACGGGAACTTTGATGATGCCCAAACCAATGTGAAACATATGTTCAATGATGTGGCCCTCCGTGAAAAATTAGCAGCTAACAAGCTCCAGTTCTCATCAGCCAACTCTATGAATATCGGCCGTTTGGTCCCACAGATTGTCTATTATGTTTATGCCTACGCTCAATTGGTGAAGACAGGTCAAATCACAGCTGGAGAAAAAGTCAATTTCACTGTTCCAACAGGAAACTTTGGAAATATCTTAGCTGCCTTTTACGCAAAACAAATCGGCCTACCAGTCGGCAAGTTGATCTGTGCTTCAAATGACAACAATGTCTTGACAGACTTCTTTAAAACTCGTGTCTATGACAAGAAGCGTGAGTTCAAGGTAACCACTAGTCCATCTATGGATATCTTAGTATCTTCAAACTTGGAGCGTTTGATTTTCCATCTTTTGGGAAATGATGCGGTGAAGACAGCTGAACTCATGACTGCCTTGAATACGCAAGGTCAGTATGAATTGACAGATTTTGATGCAGAGATTCTGGATCTCTTTGCAGCTGAGTATGCGACGGAAGCAGAAACAGCAACAGAAATTAAGCGTGTTTATGAGTCAGATGCATATATTGAGGACCCTCATACAGCAGTTGCCTCAGCCGTATATAAAAAATACCAAGCAGCTACAGGCGATGCGGCTAAGACGGTGATTGCTTCAACAGCTAGTCCATACAAGTTCCCAGTCGTTGCAGTAGAAGCTGTAACAGGGAAATCAGACTTGACCGACTTTGAAGCTTTGGCTCAGTTGCACGAAATTTCAGGAGTGGCAGTGCCACCAGCAGTGGATGGCCTTGAAACAGCTCCAGTTCGTCACAAGACAACTGTTGCAGCGGCAGATATGCAGGCAGCAGTAGAATCTTATTTAGGACTTTAAAAGAGAGGAAGTAAACTCGGTTGGGAAACTAACTGAGTTTCTTTTCATCAGGAGGAAAGTGTGTCTCGTCAACAACAAGTGGATCGACAAATTTTAAGGATTGCCCTCCCTGCTATCGGAGAAAACTTTCTCCAAATGCTCATGGGGATGGTAGATAGCTACTTGGTTGCTCAGTTGGGTTTAGTCGCTGTCTCGGGTGTATCCGTCGCAGGCAATATCATTACGATTTACCAAGCTATTTTTATCGCTCTTGGAGCAGCGGTTGTGAGTCTCTTGTCCAAAAGTATGGGACAAAAAGATCAGAAAGCCATAGCTCGTCAAGCCACTGAGTCTATCAAGGTAACGGTTTTATTGAGTCTTGTTTTGGGGACTTTATCCCTCTGCTTTGGCAAGGAATTGATTGCCCTCTTGGGGGTTGAAACAGCGGTTGCAGCAGCTGGGGGCCTCTATCTAGCCCTTGTCGGAGGAAGTATTTTGCTTTTGGGGCTGATGACGACTTTTGGAGCCCTAGTCCGTGTGGCCCACAATCCGCGAGTACCTATGTATGTCAGTTTGTTGACCAATGTTTTAAATGCTCTGTTATCGAGCATCTTGATATTTGTTTTTGGGCTAGGCATCGCTGGGGCTGCATTAGGAACGGTTCTCTCTCGCCTATTAGGAACTTACTTGCTCTGGCGTCAGGTTCAACTTCCCTTCGCTCCTTTTCGTTGGGGATTGGATCGAGACTTGTTATCCCTTGCCTTACCTGCTGCTGGTGAACGCCTCATGATGCGAGCAGGGGATATTGTTATCATTGCTATGGTCGCTGTTTTTGGTACAAGAGCAGTAGCTGGGAATGCTATTGGGGAAGTCTTGACCCAGTTCAACTATATGCCGGCTTTTGGGATTGCGACAGCGACAGTCATGTTGGTCGCCAAAAGTTTGGGACAGAATGATTGGCAAGGGATCAAGCAAATCACCAGTCGGAGTTTCTGGCTCTCCTTTCTCTCCATGTTTCCCCTCGCCCTTACTATTTTCTTATTTGGAAGTCCTTTAACAGCCCTTTACACCAAGGATTCAGGAGCTATTGCCGCTTCCTTATCCGTCATTTTGTTCTCCTTGCTTGGAACGCCTCTGACAGCTGGAACGGTCATCTATACGGCTGTCTGGCAAGGTCTGGGTAACGCCCGCCTTCCTTTTTATGCGACCACGATCGGCATGTGGGTGATTCGGATTGGCTCAGGTTATCTGATGGGGGTCATCCTCGGTTGGGGCTTGCCAGGTATTTGGGCAGGTACCCTCTTGGATAATGGTTTTCGCTGGTTTTTCTTAAAAACGCTCTATCATCGGAAATGGAAGGAATAAAACTTATGACACGAGCTTTTATTTGGGATTTGGATGGAACTCTTTTGGATTCTTATGAAGCGATTTTAGATGGGATTGCTGAGACTTATGCCTATTACTCTCTGGACTTTGACCGGGAAGCGGTCCATGCTTTTATTCTTCAACAATCCGTCCAGTCTTTGCTTGAAGACGTTGCTAGAGAACATGGCTTGGATGCGGAGGAGATGAATCGTTATCGTGCTTCTAGCTTGCGTGAGAAAAACGCCCAAGTGCATCTGATGCAGGGGGCTAGAGACATTCTAACTTGGGGTAAAGAGGAAGGGATTGCCCAATTTGTCTATACCCACAAGGGGAAGAATGCTTACCCAATTCTGGAAGATTTAGGGATCCTATCCTATTTCCAAGAGATTGTCACAACGGACAATGGTTTTAGGAGAAAACCAGATCCAGAAGGAGTCGATTATCTAGTGGATAAGTATCAACTGGATCCGAGTGAGACTTATTATATTGGTGATCGAACCTTGGATGTTGATCTGGCAGACAATGCAGGAATCGGGAGTATTAATTTTTTAGATTACAAGCCGGATGTCAATCATGCGATTCGTCATTTGGATGATATTCGCCTCTATTTTGAAGAAGAAAAAAGTTAACTTATTTAACAAAGCAAGGCTTCTTTGTTGCTGGAATGGCGCTATGAAAAGAATCCGTAAACAATTTGTTTTGAAAATGAAATAATTCCTTAAGAAATCTTTAAGATAAATCCGATATAATAAAACCATAAACAAAGACCTCCTAACTTTGTTTATGAAATCCTAAAACTTTTCTTTTTCATAATAATCTCCCTAAAAGACCACCAAATCCGGTGGTCTTTTACTTTGCTTTTCTTAGGAGGAGATCATTTCGTTTGAGGCGAGCAAATTTCTTGCCTCGACTTTTTAAAAATGATACACTTGATAAATCAATTATTGACAAGTCAATAAAAAGTTTGGAGAGAAGGAATGACAGAAATGCATGACTTGCTTTATCGGTTGAAGCTAGCTGATCAGGCATCAACCCAATTATTTGAAAAACAATTGGGCATTGGTCTGACCCGTTATCAGATGCTCCAGTTGTTATTAGTAGAGGCGCCGTGTAGCCAAGCGGCCCTCCAGGAGAAACTAGCGATTGACCCTGCAGCCTTAACCCGCCACTTCAAAGTCTTAGAAGCTGGAGGCTATGTTACTCGTAGTCGCAATCCAGAAAATCAACGGGAGGTTGTGGTAGAACTTACGGAATTTGCCAGAGATCGGTTGTTGGTCCATCCTCCAGCGCATCACTTACAGGTAAAAGCCCAGATGGATCAGATTCTATCTGAAAAAGAGCAGGATCAGTTGAGTCACTTATTCGAAAAGTTGGTGTCTGGTCTTGAACAAATTACATTTTAAAAGGAGAATAGTATGTCTGTCTTAACCGTTTTTTTAGCAAGCCTTGCTGCTTTCGAACATTTCTATATTTTTTATCTTGAGAGTTTAGCAACCCACTCGGCATCGACTAGTCGTGTCTTTAATATGGATCAGGAAGAATTGCATCGTCCATCTGTGACTGTCCTCTTCAAAAACCAAGGCATTTATAATGCTCTGGTTGGTGTCTTCCTCCTCTATGCCCTCTTTATAGCTAGAAATAGTGAAATTGTCACGATTTTTCTGCTTTTTATTATTGGTGTCGCAGTTTATGGGGCTGTAACTTCTAATAAAAAAATTATCTTGACTCAGGGTGGACCAGCAATAGTCGCTTTAGCCAGCCTTCTTCTGCTTGGATAAGGATCAGCTCTTCCAGATTGGGAAGAGTTTTTCATTCCTATCCTTGGAGCTGCGATGAAAAGGGCTCCATCTTCAGTTGCCAGTTTGCCGTAAAAAAATAACTATGCCTTTTGCATTCAGCTTTTAGTTTTCTTGAAGCTTTCTATAAGGAATGGTTTAGGTTTGAGCTGTATACTAAATTCATCAAATAAAAAATGAGGTACAGCAAATGAAAATCTCAGTAAACTATCCAAAAGAATTTAAGCCAGACGCCAAAAACGGAACCTGTTACGGTGACCAATAGCATCATCACTTTTTTCATAACAATCTCCTAAAGAAGAAGCGGACTTGGATTAGAAGGATCCAGGTCCCGCTTCTTTTTCTATGCCTGCCTAACTCTTTTACGTTGGATTCATGATATAATAGAGGCATGGAAAATAAGAACAAATTATTACTCATCGACGGGTCGTCCGTCGCTTTTCGTGCTTTTTTTGCACTTTATAATCAAATCGACCGCTTTAAAAATGCCAATGGACTTCATACCAATGCCATCTATGGTTTTAACCTCATGTTGAGTCATCTCTTGGAGCGGGTTCAACCGACTCATGTCCTAGTTGCTTTTGATGCAGGAAAGACCACTTTCCGCACAGAGATGTATGCCGATTACAAGGGGGGGCGGGCAAAAACACCAGATGAGTTCCGTGAGCAGTTTCCTTTCATTCGTGAGCAACTGGATCATATGGGAATCCGCCACTATGAGCTAGCTCAATATGAAGCAGATGATATTATTGGAACGCTGGACAAGTTGGCAGAATCAACTTCTGTTCCTTTTGATGTCACCATCGTTTCTGGGGATAAAGATTTGATCCAGCTGACAGATGACAATACGGTGGTTGAAATCTCCAAAAAAGGAGTGGCAGAGTTTGAAGAATTCACTCCAGTCTATTTGAAAGAAAAGATGGGACTGACACCAGAGCAGTTTATCGACCTCAAGGCCTTGATGGGAGATAAGTCGGATAATATCCCAGGTGTTACCAAGATTGGAGAAAAGACCGGAATCAAACTACTCCTAGAGTACGGGTCTCTCGATGGTATTTACGAGCATATCGATGAGATGAAGGCTTCTAAGATGAAGGAAAATCTTATCAGCGATAAGGAGCAGGCCTACCTATCTAAGACTCTCGCGACCATCGATACCAATGCGCCAATCGAGATCGGCCTGGACGATATCATCTATACTGGTCCCCATCTTGAAAATCTGGCTAAGTTTTATGAGGAGATGGGCTTCAAGCAACTCCGCCAAGCTTTGGATTTGAGTGGGGAAGCAGCAGCTCCGGTAGCCATTGACTACACAGAAGTAGAGCAGGTTACCTCGGATATGCTCACGGATGATAGTTTTTTCCATTTTGAGATTTTTGGGGACAATTACCATACAGAACCGATCATCGGCTTTGCCTGGGGAACAAAAGGTAAGCTCTACACTAGCACAGATACCAGTTTGTTACAAACGCCAGTTTTTAAAGAATTCCTCGAAAAAACGTCCCTCAAGGTCTATGACTTCAAGCGGGCCAAGGTCTTGCTTAGCCACTTGGATATTACCTTGCAAAATCCAGCTTTTGACAGTCGTTTGGCCAAGTATCTCTTGTCGACCGTAGAGGACAATGAAATTTCCACCATTGCGAGTCTCTATAGTCAGATTGCACTACCGCTGGACGAAGTTGTTTATGGCAAGGGAGCCAAAAAAGCCATTCCAGAAAAGGCGGTCCTATTAGAGCATTTGGCACGAAAAGTCGCTGTTTTACTAGACACTGAAGAGCCTATGACGGAGCAACTAAAAGCTCACGACCAACTAGATCTGCTCTATGATATGGAGCAACCACTAGCAGCTGTTTTGGCCAAGATGGAAATCGCAGGGATTAAGGTGGAACGCCAGACCCTCCAAGACATGCAGGTTGAAAACGAAGCAGTCTTGGAGCGCCTGACTCAAGAAATCTACGAGTTGGCAGGAGAAGAATTTAACATCAATTCTCCAAAACAATTGGGCGTCATCCTTTTTGAAAAATTGGAACTCCCTCTTGAATATACAAAAAAGACCAAAACTGGCTATTCAACAGCTGTTGATGTCTTGGAACGCCTAGCTCCCATCGCACCAATCGTGTCTAAGATTCTTGAATACCGCCAGATCGCAAAAATCCAGTCAACCTATGTCATCGGTCTTCAAGACTGGATTTTGGAAGATGGGAAAATCCATACCCGCTATGTACAGGATTTGACGCAGACAGGTCGCCTGTCCAGTGTGGATCCTAACCTGCAAAACATCCCTGTCCGTTTGGAACAAGGCCGTCTCATTCGCAAAGCCTTTGTCCCGGAAGAGGAAAACAGTGTCTTGCTCAGTTCGGATTACTCACAGATCGAACTGCGCGTTTTAGCCCATATTTCAGGAGATGAACATTTGATTGACGCCTTTAATCATGGGGCAGATATCCATACATCGACTGCTATGCGGGTCTTCAATATTGAAAAACCAGAAGATTTGACGCCGAATGACCGTCGCAATGCAAAAGCAGTAAACTTCGGTGTGGTTTATGGGATTTCCGACTTTGGACTGTCTAACAACCTAGGGATCAGCCGAAAAGAAGCTAAGGCCTACATTGAGACTTACTTCGAACGCTACCCTGGCATCAAGGACTATATGGAGAGAGTGGTGCGGGAAGCGCGTGACAAAGGCTATGTGGAGACTCTCTTCAAGCGTCGTCGGGAGATTCCAGATATCAATTCTCGCAACTTCAATGTTCGAGGCTTTGCGGAGCGGACGGCTATCAACTCACCGATTCAAGGATCCGCAGCCGATATCTTGAAAATTGCTATGATCCAACTGGACCAAGCACTGGTGGCGGGTGGCTATCAGACCAAGATGCTTCTTCAGGTTCACGATGAAATTGTTCTGCAAGTACCAACTGATGAACTTGCAACGATCAAAGAACTCGTCAAAGAGACCATGGAATCTGCTATTGAACTTGCGGTACCACTGGAAGCCGATGAGAATGAAGGCAAAACATGGTATGAAGCCAAATAAGATTGAGTTTGTTCAAAACAGAAAGCGGTGGGAGACTTTTAAGTTTCCTACCGCTTTTAACGACAAACACTTGCAATGCTCTCCGTATTGTTATACTATTTAAAGAAAGGAAACGCATACAAAAGGAGATTCATATGGCCTATTCATTTCGCAATCCTAGTGATGGTGTTATCAAACATTACTTAGAAACAAGCAAAATCATTGCTGTAGTCGGATTATCTGATCGTGAAGACACAACCAGTCATCGTGTCAGCAAGGAGATGCAAGAGCGGGGCTATCGGATTATTCCCGTTAATCCTCGTGCAGCCGGTGGCCAGATCCTAGGAGAAACGGTGTACGCTGGCTTGCAGGAAATTCCTTTCCCAGTAGATATCGTCGATGTTTACCGTCGCAGTGAGTTTTTGCCAGATGTAGCGCGTGACTTCATCGAGACAGATGCAAAGATTTTTTGGGCGCAATTGGAGCTGGAAAACCAAGAAGCAGAAGATATTCTTCGTGGAGCCGGTCGCGAAGATATTGTCATGAACCGCTGTATCAAACGGGAGCATACTCGTTTGGTCATGGGAGAATCTGTCTACGGGGTGTAACTTAAAAAAGGGAGACCTTGTTCAAGATGAATCGTAGCTATGAGGAAACTGTAACAATCCACTGTTGATTTCAAGGAAATCAGCGGGGATAGTAATAAGTCTAGCTGTATGAATTGATGTAGCTTCATCTAAGAACTTGGGGGACAGTTACATCATATTTGGAAGAATAGAGAGTTGATCGAACAGATGCGAACAAATCTCTCTGAAAATAAAAAAAGAATCCACCTAGTAACTTGGAGAATGAATTCCAACTTTAGGTGGTTTTTTGTTATTTTTTGCTTAAGCAAGTGGATCAGAATCAGGAGAATCTGGTGCATTTTGTCGAAAACATCCGGTTACCTGCATCCGTGTCTGAAGTAGAGTATGGTAAAAGATGATTTGGCAGCTGGTTGTATAAGGTTTGACATAAAAATCGGCCACACCTAAGCTAAAAAAAGAAAGGATTTGCCAACCAAGTAAGCTTAGATCAAGTACCAAGCGGTGACTCTTAAAACCTTTCATCTCTTCCCTGCTTTGACGAAGGATGGACAAGGGACCGTCGTAGGTTCCCGTCATGAGACGGCTGTAGAGGATCAATTCGACCAAGCTATACTGGTAGTAGAAAGGAAGAAAGAGAAGAAGTCCGACTAGGGCCATTAGGAGGCCGGTGGTCATGGTTGGAGCTAACTTGAGAATCGCTTGAACTTCTGGAGTATCCGTTGTGAGAGTTGCCGTCGAAGGGATTGACTCTTTGATGGCAAGTACTTGAGAGCTGACCACTGTTAAGAGAAGTTGGCTCACATAGAGAAGACTGCCCCAAAAAGATAAGATCAGTTGCTTGATGAACAGTGTCAGAAATACGGGAGTAAAATACTGGTTCTGAAAGATGGTGAAAATACCAAAGCTTTTTTCTCCTTTACTAGAGGCGGAGATCAAATAGCGAAAGGTGGCTCCTAGATAGAGGAAAGAGAGGATAAATCCGATGATAGAGGGGAAAATCTGTCGACTAAGGAGAAAAAGGACTGCTTCTCTGAGCTCCATTTGGGTGAGTAGTTCTGTTATATCCGTACCTGTTAAAATGTAACTTGCAAAAATCGTCAAGAAGGTCGGCAAGGCAAAGTAGGAGAAGACCATGGGATGTTGCAATTGCAGTTGCCGAGCTTGAGTGCGAACCAATTTGATATTCATAATGTCCTCTTTCATGGTAGTAGTACCCTTTATTATAACACAAGTCCGTGACAGAGCTGGTAAAATTTGGTACAATCGTACAGGTGCTCACAGGAGATCCTGTGACAGGAATAAGAAGGCTGGGACTGTATTTCCCAGTACGGAGGTAACCATGACAGATTCACCGATTCAATATCGATTGATTAAAAAAGAAAAGCATACAGGAGCTCGGTTGGGAGAAATTATCACCCCCCACGGGACCTTCCCGACCCCAATGTTTATGCCTGTAGGGACTCAGGCAACTGTTAAGACCCAATCACCAGAAGAACTTAAAGAGATGGGTTCAGGCATTATCTTGGCTAATACTTACCATCTCTGGCTTCGTCCAGGGGATGACTTGGTCGCAAAAGCAGGTGGTCTGCACCAGTTCATGAACTGGGACCAGCCCATTTTGACGGATAGTGGAGGTTTCCAGGTCTATTCACTAGCAGATACCCGCAATATCACCGAAGAAGGGGTGACCTTTAAAAACCACCTCAACGGCTCGAAAATGTTCCTTTCTCCAGAAAAGGCCATTTCCATCCAAAACAATCTAGGGAGCGACATCATGATGTCCTTTGACGAATGTCCCCAGTTCTATCAACCCTACGATTATGTAAAAAA
Organism: Streptococcus rubneri; assembly: GCF_004785935.1. GTDB lineage: Bacteria > Bacillota > Bacilli > Lactobacillales > Streptococcaceae > Streptococcus > Streptococcus rubneri. The sequence continues at coordinate 94,796 of NZ_SRRP01000003.1, forward strand.
ATCAATCGAACGGACCAGTCGTTGGGCAGAACGTGGGCTAAAAGCTCACCGTCGCCCTCATGATCAAGGTCTTTTCGGGATTGTCCAAGGGGCTGGCTTTGAAGACTTGCGCCGTCAGTCTGCGCGTGATCTCGTTAGCATGGACTTCCCAGGTTATTCTATTGGTGGGTTAGCTGTTGGGGAAAGCCATGAAGAGATGAATGCCGTGCTTGACTTCACAACTCCTCTCCTACCAGAAAACAAGCCTCGCTACCTCATGGGAGTAGGAGCTCCAGACAGTCTGATTGATGGGGTGATTCGTGGAGTGGATATGTTTGACTGTGTCTTGCCGACGCGGATTGCGCGAAACGGTACCTGTATGACTAGTCAAGGACGCCTGGTGGTAAAAAATGCACAATTTGCTGAAGACTTTACGCCACTAGATCACGAATGTGATTGCTACACTTGTAAGAATTACACCCGGGCTTATCTTCGCCACCTCCTTAAGGCAGATGAGACCTTCGGCATTCGTTTGACCAGTTATCACAACCTCTATTTCTTGATTAACCTCATGAAGCAGGTCCGTCAAGCCATTATGGACGACAATCTTTTAGAATTCCGGGAACATTTCGTCGAAAAATACGGCTATAACAAGTCAGGCCGGAATTTCTAGGATGGATCACGAAAGATTATAGACCATCTTGGAAAAAAAGATGAAGTAGACAGTCTTTTCAAGACATCACAAGATCAGTTTCATATTGAAAAAGAATGAAAAGTTCTACAGGGGAGCAGTATTCAGAACGTTGACAAACAATTTCTTTATCAAAAATAATTTAAGTGAAGCTGAAAAAAGTTTAAATAATAGACTAGTAGGTTCATTTAAACAAATACTGAAACTTTCCGCTGTGAGAAAAGTGAGGCTGGGACAAAAGTCCGGTCTCTCAATTGTCTTTGGATTGTCGAGCAAGACGCAGTGGTTGAGTGGGCTCTACTACGCTGATTTCATCAGCTTTTACAGCCCTACTCAACTATGCGGAGGTGGGACGACGAAATCGAATTCTAACGAATTATCGATTTCTGTCCCACTCTCACTCGGGAGTTTTGGAGCCTTAGATCCAAAACTAATTGAACATGGGCTGCGGATCGTGTCAAAAAGATAAGTTCTCCTAGAATCAAAAGATTCTGCGTCAAACTTCCTATTTTGACTTTATCCGCAGACGCCCTTTGTATCTTAACTAAGTCATGGAACTTCTTCGAAGTTCGCTGACGTCCGTCCTCACCTAAGGAGAGTTTCTAAGATAACTTTGTCTGTATTCTGAAAAGAGGCTGGGCATAAAGTGTCCAGTCTCTTATATATGATAGTTATAACTGCAAGACGCAGTAGCTGATTGGCATCTTTGTTCGCCTTTTAAGCTCCAAAGATGACCTAATCAGCCTTGCGGGGGTGGGACAACGAACGATTTTTATTCAAAATTCGTTCTGTCCCACTCCCTTTTTTCTATATAATAGCGACTTTTTTAGTACGCTTTTTCTTTCGAAAACACTTTCATCAAAAAAAACGAAAAAAACTGCTCAAATCCCTTGCATTGGGGCTTCCATTGTGTTAAACTACTATGGTGCTGTGAAAAACAGCTATTAGCTTTGATGCAAGAGGTTGCGACACGCTCGGTTGCATTGCCACGCAACGCGCGTCGGTTTTCTTGTGGAGCTAGCCTATTATCTTAAATAGACGAAAAGGAGAAAAAGATGGCAAACAAAAAAATCCGCATCCGTTTGAAAGCGTACGAGCACCGTACACTTGACACAGCGGCTGCAAAAATCGTAGAATCAGCTACTCGTACAGGTGCACAAGTTGCGGGTCCAATCCCACTTCCAACTGAGCGTAGCCTCTACACAATCATTCGTGCGACTCACAAGTACAAAGATTCTCGCGAACAATTCGAAATGCGTACACACAAACGTTTGATCGATATCATCAACCCAACTCAAAAAACAGTTGATGCTTTGATGAAATTGGATCTTCCAAGTGGTGTAAACGTAGAAATCAAACTTTAATCTAAAGCTTGATACCTTGAGCATAAAAAACGCTCGTTAAAAACTTTTTGTATAAAAACTATAGAAAAGGAACTATTTTCTCATGACAAAAGGAATCTTAGGGAAAAAAGTGGGAATGACTCAAATCTTCACTGAAGCTGGCGAATTGATCCCTGTAACAGTTATCGAAGCAACTCCAAACGTTGTTCTTCAAGTTAAAACTGTTGAAACAGATGGTTACAACGCTATCCAAGTCGGTTTCGATGACAAACGCGAAGTATTGAGCAACAAACCTGCTAAAGGACATGTAGCAAAAGCTAACACGGCTCCTAAGCGCTTCATTCGTGAATTCAAAAACGTTGAAGGCTTGGAAGTTGGTGCTGAAATCACAGTTGACACTTTCGAAGCTGGAGACATCGTTGATGTAACTGGTACTTCTAAAGGTAAAGGCTTCCAAGGTGTTATCAAACGCCACGGACAATCACGTGGACCTATGGCTCACGGTTCTCGTTACCACCGTCGTCCAGGTTCTATGGGACCTGTTGCGCCAAACCGTGTATTCAAAGGTAAAAACCTTGCAGGACGCATGGGTGGCGATCGTGTAACGATTCAAAATCTTGAAGTTGTACAAGTTGTTCCAGAAAAGAACGTTATCCTTATTAAAGGTAACGTACCAGGTGCTAAGAAATCTCTTATCACTATCAAGTCAGCAGTTAAAGCTGGTAAATAATAAGGAAAGGGGAATACAGTCAAAATGGCAAATGTAACATTATTCGACCAAACTGGTAAACAAGCGGGCGAAGTTGTTCTTAACGATGCGATCTTTGGTATCGAACCAAACCAAGCTGTTGTATTTGATGTGATCATCAGCCAACGTGCTAGCCTTCGTCAAGGAACTCACGCAGTTAAAAACCGTTCAGCCGTTTCAGGTGGCGGACGCAAACCATGGCGTCAAAAAGGAACTGGACGTGCTCGTCAAGGTTCTATCCGCTCTCCACAATGGCGCGGTGGTGGAATTGTCTTCGGACCAACTCCACGTAGCTATGCGTACAAACTTCCTCAAAAAGTTCGTCGCCTTGCACTTAAATCTGTTTACTCAGAAAAAGTTGCTGAAAACAAATTTGTAGCCGTTGATTCTCTTGAATTTACAGCTCCAAAAACTGCTGAATTTGCAAAAGTTCTTGCAGCTTTGAGCATCGATTCTAAAGTCCTTGTTATTCTTGAAGAAGGAAACGAATTCGCAGCTCTTTCAGCTCGTAACCTTCCAAATGTGAAAGTTGCGACTGCTACAACTGCAAGTGTTCTTGACATCGCAAATAGTGACAAACTTCTTGTTACTCAAGCAGCTATCTCTAAAATCGAGGAGGTTCTTGCATAATGAATTTGTATGATGTTATCAAAAAACCTGTTATCACTGAAAAGTCAATGGCTCAACTTGAAGCAGGCAAATATGTATTCGAAGTTGACACTCGCGCTCACAAACTTTTAATCAAACAAGCTGTTGAAGCTGCCTTTGAAGGTGTAAAAGTTGCGAATGTGAACACTGTAAACGTAAAACCTAAAGCAAAACGCGTTGGACGTTACACTGGTTTTACTTCAAAAACTAAAAAAGCTATCATCACGCTTGCAGCTGATTCAAAAGCAATCGAGTTGTTCGCTACTGAAGCTGAATAATCTAAGGAGGAAATATCGTGGGAATTCGTGTTTATAAACCAACAACAAACGGTCGCCGTAATATGACTTCTTTGGATTTCGCTGAAATCACAACAAGCACACCAGAGAAATCTTTGCTCGTTTCATTGAAGAGCAAAGCAGGTCGTAACAATAACGGACGTATCACAGTTCGTCACCAAGGTGGTGGACACAAACGTCATTACCGTTTGATCGACTTCAAACGTAACAAAGATAACGTTGAAGCAGTTGTAAAAACAATTGAGTACGATCCAAACCGTTCTGCAAACATCGCTTTGGTACACTACACTGATGGTGTGAAAGCTTATATCATCGCTCCAAAAGGTCTTGAAGTTGGTCAACGCATCGTTTCAGGTCCAGAAGCAGATATCAAAGTCGGAAACGCTCTTCCACTTGCTAACATCCCAGTTGGTACTTTGATCCACAACATCGAATTGAAACCAGGTCGTGGTGGAGAATTGGTACGTGCTGCTGGAGCTTCTGCTCAAGTATTGGGTCAAGAAGGTAAATATGTTCTTGTTCGTCTTCAATCAGGCGAAGTTCGAATGATCCTTGGTACTTGCCGTGCTACAGTTGGTGTTGTCGGAAACGAACAACATGGACTTGTAAATCTTGGTAAAGCTGGACGTAGCCGTTGGAAAGGTATCCGCCCAACAGTTCGTGGTTCTGTAATGAACCCGAATGATCACCCACACGGTGGTGGTGAAGGTAAAGCACCAGTTGGTCGTAAAGCGCCATCTACTCCATGGGGCAAACCTGCTCTTGGTCTTAAAACTCGTAACAAGAAAGCGAAATCTGACAAACTTATCGTTCGTCGTCGCAACGAGAAATAATTTAAAACTAGTCGCTTAAGCGCTAGATGATCCGCCAGCTCGGTAGCGCTCCTTGTGAGCGCAAGCCGCTGTGGTACTATATTTAAAGGAGAAAATAATAAAATGGGACGCAGTCTTAAAAAAGGACCTTTCGTCGATGAGCATTTGATGAAAAAAGTTGAAGCTCAAGCTAACGACGAAAAGAAAAAAGTTATCAAAACTTGGTCACGTCGTTCAACGATCTTCCCAAGTTTCATTGGTTACACTATCGCAGTTTATGATGGACGTAAACACGTACCGGTTTACATCCAAGAAGACATGGTAGGTCACAAGCTTGGTGAATTTGCACCAACTCGTACTTACAAAGGTCACGCTGCAGATGACAAGAAGACACGTAGAAAATAAGGAGAACATAAATGGCAGAAATTACTTCAGCTAAAGCAATGGCTCGTACAGTGCGTGTTTCACCTCGTAAATCACGTCTTGTTCTTGACAACATCCGTGGTAAAAGCGTAGCCGATGCAGTAGCAATCTTGAAATTCACTCCAAACAAAGCAGCTGAAATCATCTTGAAAGTGTTGAACTCAGCAGTAGCAAACGCTGAAAACAACTTTGGTTTGGAAAAAGCAAACTTGGTAGTATCTGAAGCATTCGCAAACGAAGGACCAACAATGAAACGTTTCCGTCCACGTGCGAAAGGTTCAGCTTCACCAATCAACAAACGCACTAGCCACATCACAGTGGTTGTGACAGAAAAATAAGGAGGTAACATCGTGGGTCAAAAAGTACATCCAATTGGAATGCGTGTCGGCATCATCCGTGATTGGGATGCCAAATGGTATGCTGAAAAAGAATACGCGGATTACCTTCATGAAGATCTTGCAATCCGCAAATTTATTCAAAAAGAATTGGCTGACGCAGCGGTTTCTACTATCGAAATCGAACGCGCAGTAAACAAAGTTAACGTTTCTCTTCACACTGCTAAACCAGGTATGGTTATCGGTAAAGGTGGAGCAAACGTCGATGCACTTCGTGCAGCTCTTAACAAATTGACAGGTAAACAAGTTCACATCAACATTATCGAGATCAAACGTCCTGACTTGGACGCTCACCTTGTTGGTGAAGGAATTGCTCGTCAATTGGAGCAACGTGTGGCTTTCCGTCGTGCTCAAAAACAAGCGATTCAACGTACTATGCGCGCTGGGGCTAAAGGAATTAAAACACAAGTATCAGGTCGTTTGAACGGTGCAGATATCGCCCGTGCTGAAGGATACTCAGAAGGTACAGTTCCACTCCACACACTTCGCGCAGACATCGATTACGCTTGGGAAGAAGCAGATACAACTTACGGTAAACTTGGTGTTAAAGTATGGATCTACCGTGGTGAAGTTCTTCCAGCTCGTAAAGACGCTAAAGGAGGTAAATAACCAATGTTAGTACCTAAACGTGTAAAACACCGTCGCGAATTCCGTGGTAAAATGCGCGGTGAAGCAAAAGGTGGAAAAGAAGTATCATTCGGTGAATACGGTCTTCAGGCTACAACTAGCCACTGGATCACTAACCGCCAAATCGAAGCTGCTCGTATTGCCATGACTCGTTACATGAAACGTGGTGGTAAGGTTTGGATCAAGATCTTCCCACACAAATCATACACCGCTAAAGCTATCGGGGTACGTATGGGATCTGGTAAAGGGGCACCTGAAGGTTGGGTAGCACCAGTTAAACGTGGTAAAGTAATGTTTGAAGTTGCTGGTGTATCTGAAGAGATTGCTCGCGAAGCGCTTCGTCTTGCAAGCCACAAATTGCCAGTTAAATGTAAATTCGTAAAACGTGAAGCAAAATAAGGAGAGGTCATGAAACTTACAGAAGTAAAAGAATTTGTTAAAGAACTTCGTGGTCTTTCTCAAGAAGAACTCGCGAAGCGTGAAAATGAATTGAAGAAAGAATTGTTTGAACTTCGTTTCCAAGCGGCTGCTGGTCAATTGGAACAAACTGGACGTTTGAAAGAAGTGAAAAAACAAATCGCTCGTATCAAAACTGTTCAATCAGAAGCTAAATAATAGACTAGGGAAGGAGAATTTCAATGGAACGCAATAATCGTAAAGTTCTTGTTGGACGTGTTGTGTCTGACAAAATGGACAAAACAATCACAGTTGTAGTTGAAACTAAACGTAACCACCCAGTCTATGGTAAACGTATTAACTACTCTAAGAAATACAAAGCTCATGATGAAAACAATGTTGCCAAAGAAGGCGATATCGTTCGTATCATGGAAACTCGTCCGCTTTCAGCTACAAAACGCTTCCGTCTTGTAGAAGTTGTTGAAGAAGCGGTCATCATCTAATCAAACCTGAAAGGAGAAAACTGAAATGATTCAAACAGAAACTCGTTTGAAAGTCGCAGACAACAGCGGTGCTCGCGAAATCTTGACTATCAAAGTTCTTGGTGGTTCAGGACGTAAATTTGCAAACATCGGTGATGTTATTGTGGCATCTGTAAAACAAGCTACTCCTGGTGGTGCGGTTAAAAAAGGTGACGTTGTAAAAGCTGTTATCGTTCGTACTAAATCAGGTGCTCGTCGTAAAGATGGTTCATACATCAAGTTCGACGAAAATGCTGCAGTGATCATCCGTGACGACAAAACTCCTCGCGGAACTCGTATCTTCGGCCCAGTTGCTCGTGAATTGCGTGACGGTGGTTTCATGAAGATCGTATCACTTGCTCCAGAAGTACTTTAATTTAAAAATCACAAACACAGTCCCCTGGCTCAACGGCCAGGGTGCCCATCGGGCGTAAGAATAAAAGGAGAATAAAATGTTTGTAAAAACTGGCGACAAAGTTCGTGTAATTGCTGGTAAAGACAAAGGTGTTGAAGCTAAAGTCGTTGCTGCTCTTCCAAAAGTAAATAAAGTTGTTGTTGAAGGTGTAAACCTTGTTAAGAAACACCAACGTCCAAATAACGAAAACCCTCAAGGTGCTATCATTGAAAAAGAAGCTCCAATCCATGTATCAAACGTTCAAGTCTTGGACAAGAACGGAGTTGCTGGACGTGTTGGCTACAAATTCGTAGATGGCAAAAAAGTTCGTTATAACAAAAAATCAGGCGAAGTGCTTGACTAATCACGAAGGAAAGGAGAAGTATAATGGCTAATCGTTTAAAAGAAAAATACCTTAATGAAGTAGTTCCAGCTTTGACTGAACAATTTAACTACTCATCAGTTATGGCAGTGCCAAAAGTTGATAAGATCGTTTTGAACATGGGTGTTGGAGATGCTGTTTCTAACGCTAAAAACCTTGAGAAAGCTGCTGAAGAATTGGCATTGATCTCAGGTCAAAAACCACTTATCACAAAAGCTAAAAAATCAATCGCCGGCTTCCGTCTTCGTGAAGGTGTAGCGATCGGTGCGAAAGTAACTCTTCGTGGCGAACGTATGTACGAATTCTTGGACAAATTGGTTTCAGTTTCACTTCCACGTGTTCGTGACTTCCATGGTGTTCCAACAAAATCATTTGACGGACGCGGAAACTACACACTTGGTGTGAAAGAACAATTGATCTTCCCAGAAATCAACTTTGATGATGTTGATAAAACTCGTGGTTTGGATATCGTAATCGTAACTACTGCGAACACAGACGAAGAATCACGTGCATTGCTTACTGGCCTTGGTATGCCGTTTGCAAAATAATATAGGAGGTAAAACTAATGGCTAAAAAATCTATGATTGCTAAGAACAAACGCCCAGCGAAGTTCTCTACTCAAGCATACACTCGCTGTGAACGTTGTGGACGTCCACACTCAGTTTACCGCAAGTTTAAACTTTGCCGTGTTTGCTTCCGTGAATTGGCATACAAAGGACAAATCCCTGGTGTCACTAAAGCATCTTGGTAATATCATGATACAAAGAGCGTAACAACCACAGTAAAAATAGGAGATTTGGTGCAGGGGCGTCGCTCCAAAACAAATCTATCTTTTTTGCATAGGTTGTAGCTCGTGTTCAAATGAAACATTCTCATTTGTAGGTATCAAAACTTTCTGAGCCCAGCTCAATCATTAACTAGCAAGTGAAACATTCAAACTACTAGTAAGAGGAGAAATAAAAATGGTTATGACTGACCCAATCGCAGACTTCCTAACTCGTATTCGTAATGCTAACCAAGCAAAACACGAAGTACTTGAAGTACCTGCATCAAATATCAAAAAAGGGATTGCTGAAATCCTTAAACGCGAAGGTTTTGTAAAAAACGTTGAAGTAATCGAAGATGACAAACAAGGAATCATCCGCGTGTTCTTGAAATACGGAACAAACGGTGAAAAAGTTATCACAAACTTGAAACGTGTTTCTAAACCAGGTTTGCGTGTTTACAAAAAACGTGAAGATCTTCCAAAAGTTCTTAACGGACTTGGAATTGCTATCCTTTCAACTTCTGAAGGTTTGCTTACCGATAAGGAAGCACGCCAAAAGAACGTTGGTGGGGAAGTTATCGCTTACGTTTGGTAATATTTAGCTCCCAATTTCGTTGTGACTCTTCGTTATTGTCTCTTGCCTAACCCAAAGTTATGTCTGCGAGACAATGCCTCGATTCACTTAGAAATTGAGACCTAAACATTAACTTTTAAATCAAAAAGATTTAAACCCCGTGAAAACTGGCCTTCAAAGGCCTGACAATTTAACAGGAGAATAAAAACATGTCACGTATTGGTAATAAAGTTATCGTGTTGCCTGCTGGTGTTGAACTCACTAACAATGGCAACGTTGTAACTGTAAAAGGACCTAAAGGAGAACTTACTCGTGAGTTCTCAAAGGATATTGAAATCCGTGTGGAAGGAACTGAAGTAACACTTCACCGTCCAAACGATTCAAAAGAAATGAAAACTATCCACGGAACTACTCGTGCCCTTTTGAACAACATGGTTGTTGGTGTTTCAGAAGGATTCAAGAAAGAACTTGAAATGCGCGGGGTTGGTTACCGTGCACAACTTCAAGGATCAAAACTTGTTTTGGCTGTAGGTAAATCTCATCCAGACGAAGTTGAAGCTCCAGAAGGAATTACTTTTGAACTTCCAAACCCAACGACTATCGTTATCAGCGGAATTTCAAAAGAAGTAGTTGGTCAAACAGCTGCTTATGTACGTAGCCTTCGTTCACCAGAACCTTACAAAGGTAAAGGGATCCGTTATGTTGGTGAATTCGTTCGCCGTAAAGAAGGTAAAACAGGTAAATAATGTTGAGTGGTTGTATGTCAACCACCCACCTATTTTCCAACTCAGTGCTTAGCACATGATTTTAAAATTAAGAGGTGAAAATTGTGATTTCGAAACCAGATAAAAATAAAATCCGTCAAAAACGCCACCGTCGCGTTCGCGGAAAACTCTCTGGAACTGCTGATCGCCCACGTTTGAACGTATTCCGTTCTAATACAGGCATCTACGCTCAAGTAATTGATGACGTAGCGGGTGTAACGCTCGCAAGCGCTTCAACTCTTGACAAAGAAGTTTCAAAAGGAACTAAAACTGAACAAGCCGTTGTTGTCGGCAAACTTGTTGCTGAACGTGCAGTTGCTAAAGGTATTTCTGAAGTGGTGTTCGACCGCGGTGGATATCTATATCACGGACGTGTTAAAGCTTTGGCTGATGCAGCTCGTGAAAACGGATTGAAATTCTAATAGGAGGACACTAGAAAATGGCATTTAAAGACAATGCAGTTGAACTTGAAGAACGTGTAGTTGCCATCAACCGTGTTACAAAAGTTGTTAAAGGTGGACGTCGTCTTCGCTTTGCGGCTCTTGTAGTTGTTGGTGACCGTAACGGACGTGTTGGTTTTGGTACAGGTAAAGCTCAAGAAGTACCAGAAGCAATCCGTAAAGCAGTAGAAGATGCTAAGAAAAAATTGATTGAAGTTCCAATGGTTGGAACAACAATTCCTCACGAAGTAACATCAGTATTTGGTGGAGCTCGTGTATTGTTGAAACCAGCTATCGAAGGGGCGGGGGTTGCTGCAGGTGGTGCAGTTCGTGCCGTTGTCGAATTGGCAGGTATTGCAGATGTAACATCTAAATCACTTGGATCAAACACTCCAATCAACATTGTTCGTGCAACAGTGGAAGGATTAGCTCAATTGAAACGTGCTGAAGAAGTTGCTGCCCTTCGTGGTATTTCAGTTTCTGACTTGGCTTAAGAAAGGAGATTCAAATGGCTCAAATTAAAATTACTTTGACTAAGTCTCCAATCGGACGCATCCCGTCACAACGTAAAACTGTTGTAGCACTTGGACTTGGCAAATTGAACAGCTCTGTTATTAAAGAAGATAACCCAGCGGTACGTGGAATGATCACTGCAGTATCTCACTTGGTAACAGTTGAAGAAGTAAAATAATCTATTTATAATAGAAAAAAGTTTTCAGGGGTATGGGAAGTTTCTCAACCCCTAAAACTAAATATAAGTATAGGCGAGTTTGTAGTCGGGACACCTTTTCCTGATTGCATGCGTTAGCAATTTACAAAAGAGGAGAAATTAAATAATGAAACTTCATGAATTACAACCTGCTACAGGTTCACGTAAAGTCCGCAACCGTGTTGGTCGTGGTACTTCATCTGGTAATGGTAAAACTTCTGGCCGTGGTCAAAAAGGTCAAAAAGCTCGTAGCGGTGGCGGTGTACGTCTTGGCTTTGAAGGTGGACAAACTCCATTGTTCCGTCGTCTTCCAAAACGTGGATTTACAAACATCAACGCTAAAGAATATGCGATTGTAAACCTTGATCAGTTGAACGTCTTCGAAGATGGTGCTGAAGTAACACCAGTAGTACTTGTAGAAGCAGGTATTGTAAAAGCTGAAAAATCAGGAATTAAAATTCTTGGTAACGGAGAATTGACAAAGAAACTGTCTGTTAAGGCAGCTAAATTCTCTAAATCAGCTGAAGAAGCTATCACTGCTAAAGGTGGTTCAGTAGAAGTCATCTAAGAGGGGTGACCTATGTTCTTTAAATTATTAAAAGATGCATTTAAGGTAAAACAAGTACGATCAAAAATTTTATTTACTATTTTTATCATACTTGTCTTCCGAATCGGGACAACTATTACGGTTCCTGGTGTGAATGCGAAAATCCTTAACAACTTACAAGATGTTTCCTTCTTGAATATGATGAGCTTGGTGTCAGGGAATGCTATGAGAAACTTCTCTGTATTCGCCCTTGGGGTAAGTCCTTACATCACAGCTTCCATCGTTGTTCAGTTACTTCAAATGGATTTGCTTCCGAAGTTTGTTGAATGGGGGAAACAAGGTGAAGTTGGACGGAGAAAGTTGAATCAAGCGACTCGCTATATAGCCCTGGTTCTTGCTTTTGTCCAGTCAATTGGGATTACTGCAACATTCCACACACTGTCACAAGCTAAATTAGTAGCTACACCAAATGTTGAAACTTACATCTTGATTGGTGCGATTTTAACAACTGGTTCGATGATTGTGACTTGGTTGGGAGAGCAAATTTCAGATAAGGGATACGGGAATGGTGTATCCATGATCATCTTCGCAGGGATTGTTTCATCTATCCCAGAAATGATCAAAGAAGTTTACGAAAATTCATTTGTAAACGTTCGGTCGGGTCAGCTGACCAATTCCTTAACTTTTGTAGGTGTTTTAATTCTAGCTATTTTAGTGATTATCTACTTTACAACCTTTGTAGAACAAGCACAGTACAAAATTCCAATTCAATACACAAAGATTGCTCAGGGTGCACCGTCTAGTTCATACCTTCCATTGAAGGTAAACCCAGCCGGGGTTATTCCGGTCATCTTTGCAAGTTCGATTACTGCTGCCCCAGCAGCGATTTTCCAAGTTATTAGCGCTATGGGCTATAATGCTGGGTGGGTTCGAACGGCTCAATCTATGCTAGCAACCAATACACCTACTGGTGTAGCGATGTATGCCTTGTTGATCATTCTATTTACATTCTTCTATACTTTTGTGCAGATTAACCCAGAAAAAACTGCGGAAAATCTACAAAAGAGTGGAGCTTACATCCCAGGTGTTCGTCCAGGGAAAGGAACGGAAGAATACATGTCTCGTCTGCTTAGACGATTGGCAACTGTTGGTTCTCTCTTCCTCGGATTTATCACCATCATCCCAATTCTTGCTCGTGATGTCTTCGGTCTAACAGATACAGTTGCTCTTGGAGGAACTAGTCTCTTGATCATTATCTCGACAGGTATTGAAGGAATGAAACAACTAGAAGGTTACTTGTTGAAACGCAAATACGTTGGTTTCATGGATAGAACAACAGAATAGAATTAGGTTGACATTGTCAACCTTCTATTTTGTTTTTGAATAAGTTTGTTAGTTCGTAACAGACTTATTTAAAAACAAAATAAGGAGCAAATGATTATGAATTTATTAATCATGGGATTACCTGGAGCAGGTAAGGGAACACAAGCGGCTAAGATTGTGGAACAATTTCAAGTTGCGCACATCTCAACAGGGGATATGTTCCGTGCTGCAATGGCTAACCAAACAGAAATGGGTGTTTTAGCGAAGTCCTACATTGACAAAGGTGAATTAGTACCTGATGATGTAACCAATGGAATCGTAAAAGAACGCCTAGCTCAAGATGATATTAAGGAAAAAGGGTTCCTCTTAGACGGTTTCCCTCGTACCATTGAACAAGCACACGCTTTGGATCAAATTTTGGTAGACCTTGGTCTTGACCTTGAGGGAGTAATTAACATCGTAGTAGATCCATCTTGCCTTCTTGAACGCTTGAGTGGTCGCATCATTCACCGTGAAACAGGTGAAACTTACCACAAAGTATTCAATCCGCCGGCTGACTACAAGGAAGAAGACTATTACCAACGTGAAGACGATAAACCAGAAACGGTTAAACGTCGTTTGGATGTGAACATTGCTCAAGGAGAGCCAATTCTTGCTCATTATCGTGCTAAAGGATTGGTTCATGATATTGAAGGGAATCAAGACATTAACGACGTCTTCAAAGATATCCAAGAAGTCTTGGAGAATTTGAAATAAAAACGTTTTAGTCACTTGCAATATTTGACAACAAGTGATACAATGAATTAGTCTGACTTATAATTGTTACCTCTGTGCTCAGAGGAATGAATCGAAATTTATGGAGGTACTTTTGCGTGGCAAAAGACGATGTGATTGAAGTAGAAGGCAAAGTAGTTGATACCATGCCGAATGCTATGTTTACGGTTGAACTTGAAAATGGACATCAGATTTTAGCAACAGTTTCTGGTAAAATTCGTAAAAACTATATTCGTATTTTAGCGGGAGATCGTGTTACTGTGGAGATGAGTCCGTACGATTTGACACGTGGACGTATCACATACCGCTTTAAATAATCGAAAAACTTGGAGGGATAAAAATGAAAGTAAGACCATCGGTCAAACCAATTTGCGAATACTGTAAAGTAATTCGTCGTAATGGTCGTGTTATGGTAATTTGCCCAGCAAATCCAAAACACAAACAACGTCAAGGATAAGATAGAAAGGAGAAAACATGGCTCGTATTGCTGGAGTTGACATTCCAAATGACAAACGTGTAGTAATTTCATTGACTTATGTATACGGTATTGGACTTCCAACATCTAAGAAAATTCTTGCTGCTGCAGGTGTTTCTGAAGATATTCGTGTTCGTGACCTTACACCAGATCAAGAAGATGCTATCCGTCGTGAAGTTGACGCAATTAAAGTAGAAGGTGACCTTCGTCGTGAAGTGAACTTGAACATTAAACGTTTGATGGAAATCGGTTCATACCGTGGTATCCGTCATCGTCGTGGACTTCCTGTTCGTGGACAAAACACTAAAAACAATGCTCGCACTCGTAAAGGTAAAGCTGTTGCGATTGCAGGTAAGAAAAAATAAGAAAATAAAATAAGGAGGTAAAAATCTTGGCTAAACCAACACGTAAACGTCGTGTGAAAAAGAATATCGAATCAGGTATTGCTCATATTCACGCAACATTTAATAACACAATTGTTATGATTACTGATGTGCATGGTAACGCAATTGCATGGTCATCTGCAGGTGCTCTTGGTTTCAAAGGTTCTCGTAAATCTACACCATTTGCTGCACAAATGGCTTCAGAAGCTGCTGCAAAATCTGCTCAAGAACATGGTCTTAAATCAGTAGAAGTTACTGTTAAAGGTCCTGGATCTGGTCGTGAGTCTGCTATTCGTGCGCTTGCTGCTGCTGGTCTTGAAGTTACTGCGATCCGCGATGTGACTCCTGTGCCACACAATGGTGCTCGTCCTCCAAAACGTCGCCGTGTATAATCATCAACAATTACACAGCTTTTCGTTTCAGAGGGAGTATAGCAAATGATTGAGTTTGAAAAACCAAATATAACAAAAATTGATGAAAATAAAGATTACGGTGTATTTGTAGTAGAACCGCTTGAACGCGGTTATGGTACAACACTGGGGAACTCTCTTCGTCGCGTATTATTAGCTTCACTTCCAGGTGCTGCTGTTACTTCAATTAACATTGAAGGTGTATTGCACGAATTTGATACAGTTCCAGGTGTCCGTGAAGACGTTATGCAAATCATTCTTAACGTTAAAGGAATCGCTGTAAAATCTTACGTCCAAGACGAAAAGATTATTGAACTTGATGTAGAAGGTCCTGCAGAAGTAACTGCTGGAGATATTCTTACAGATAGTGACATTGAAATTGTAAACCCTGATCATTATCTTTTTACAATCGGTGAAGGATCAAGCTTTAAAGCAACTTTGACAGTGAATAGCGGTCGTGGTTATGTCCCAGCTGATCAGAATAAAAAAGATGATGCACCAGTAGGTACACTTGCTGTAGATTCAATCTATACGCCAGTGACAAAAGTTAATTACCAAGTTGAACCAGCACGCGTTGGTAGCAACGATGGTTTTGACAAACTAACCCTTGAAATCTTAACAAATGGAACAATTATTCCAGAAGATGCTCTAGGTCTTTCTGCTCGCATTTTGACAGAACACCTTAACCTCTTTACAAACCTTACAGAAATCGCAATTGCGACAGATGTTATGAAGGAAGCGGATACAGCATCAGACGATCGAGTACTAGAACGCACCATCGAAGAATTGGATCTTTCTGTTCGTTCATACAACTGCTTGAAACGTGCCGGTATCAATACGGTGTACGATTTAACAGAAAAGTCTGAACCAGAAATGATGAAGGTTCGTAACCTTGGACGTAAGAGTCTCGAAGAAGTTAAAGTTAAGCTTGCCGATTTAGGCCTTGGGCTAAAAAACGATAAATAGAGGAGGAATACATGGCTTACCGTAAACTAGGACGCACTAGCTCACAACGTAAAGCAATGCTTCGTGATTTGACAACTGATCTTATCATCAATGAAGCAATCGTAACAACTGAAGCACGTGCAAAAGAAATCCGTAAATCAGTTGAAAAAATGATTACTTTAGGTAAACGTGGTGACTTGCACGCACGTCGTCAAGCAGCTGCTTACGTACGTAACGAAGTTGCATCACAAAACTTTGATGAAGAAACTGGTAAATACTCAGAAACAACTGCACTTCAAAAATTGTTCTCTGAACTTGCACCACGTTATGCTGAGCGCAATGGTGGATATACTCGTATCCTTAAAACTGAACCACGCCGTGGGGATGCTGCGCCAATGGCAATTATCGAATTAGTATAAAATCATCAATTTTGTTGAGTGTTATGATGTTGGAAGGACTAAACGGTTCTTCTTAGTCTAGCTCTGGTCTGCCGCTAGGATTTATCCTAGCGGTAACACTCATCATATTGAGGTAAATGGTAGACGCTTGTTTACGAAATTGCTTTAATTTAAAACAATTTCGTAAGCAGGCGTTTTTTGATATAATAGAACAGTTATGACAGAAAAACAAAAAAAAGAAGTTTGTGCTGAGGCACTGCTGACCAAAAGATACCTTACCTCTCTTAAGGAAGAACCCGAAAAGTATATTGGAATCGAGTTAGAATTTCCGATTATTAATCTATTGGGTGGAAAAACAGATACAAGGGTTTCTAAAGACTTGTTCAGGTACTTGCTAAAAGTCGAAGACTTTAAAATAATTAAAGAAGATGATGATGGAAATCCTGTTCAATTAAGTCATGATAAAAATAAGGATCAAATTGTATTTGAACTCTCTTATAATACAATCGAATTCGCGTTTGAGAAATCAAAAACCATTCAAGAAGTTGAAAAGAGATTCACTCATTACCTAAACCTTATTCAGCCATTTCTAAGAGAGAGAAAGCACCAAATTGAAGGAAGAGGAATACATCCATACTGGAAGGAAAATGATAACAGCCCAGTTAAAATTGATCGCTATAAGATGTTGGTTCAATTTCTTAAGCTGGCTGAAAATGAAAATCAGGAGAAATACCATCGGTATCCAGATTATGGAACTTTTATTTGTGGAAACCAGGTGCAATTAGATGTTTCAAAAAGTAATTATTTAAAGATCATTAATGCAATGAATAAAGTAGAAGCTGCAAAAGCCTATCTATTTGCTAATTCAATTTTTGAAGGCGAAAACTGGGATACTAGGATTTCAAGAGATATTTTTTGGGAAGCATCAATGCATGGTTATTACCCAGAAAATGTCGGAGTAAATCCAGAAGACTATACGACAGATCAAGCTTATGTTGAATATTTACTACAAACGTCACTGTTTTATGCTTATCGTGGAGAAGAGATTCTTTATTTTAAACCAATCAGAGCCAAAGAATACCTAAAGCAAGATAAAATCTTAGCTTATCGGTTAGATGGTTCCAGTAAAGAAATACAACCGAAAGAAGATGATTTTCACAATCATAGAAGCTACCATTTTCAAGACTTAACAACAAGAGGGACGATTGAATTTAGGAGCACTTGCACTCAACCCTTAAGTCGGACTTTCACTCCAATAGCTTTTCATGTTGGCCTTTATGAAAATAATCATCAATTAGATGCTTACCTAAAAAACAATCCTTATTTTGATTTTCAAAAAGAAAGCCCTAAAGAATTAAGAAAACAGTATTCTAAAAAAACATTATCAAGTGAAGAGGTAATCAAAATCAAACACTTTTCAAAGGATCTATTAGAAATTGCAAAAAATGGGTTGATAAAAAGAGAAAAAGGTGAAGAATGGTATCTTGAGTCAATAATTGAAGAATTAGAAGAACGCTGATATATCAAGCGTTTTTTCTAATTTGTTAAAAAAATAAAAAAAATAGAAAAAAGTTATTGACAAGACGAGTGATGCGTGATATACTAATATAGTTGTCGCGCGAGAGCGACAAAGACCTTTGAAAACTGAACAAGACGAACCAATGTGCAGGGCACTATAACTA
>NZ_SRRP01000004.1 GCF_004785935.1 Streptococcus rubneri
AAAACCAAATCCAGATCAACCAGTTGATCCAAAAGATCCAGATACACCGAAATGGCCAGATCCAGTTAAGGATGTAGTTAACAAAGACGATGTAACACGTACCGTGAAATACGTCTACGAAGATGGTTCTAAAGCGAAAGACGATGTGACAGAAACCCTTCACTTCAAACGCTTTGCATACGTTAACTTGGTAACCGGTCACATCGACTACCGTGAATGGACTACAAGTGATGATACCTTCAATGCAGTGAAATCTCCAGTTATCACAGGTTACACTGCTAATAAATTGGTGGTACCAGAAGTCAAAGGTGTCAAAGCTGGAGCTGAAGATATTGTCGAAGTTGTAACATATGTGAAAGATGCTCAAAAAGCGATCATCAAGTATGTCAACGAAAAAGGCAATGTGGAATTAGATCGTGATGTGGTCAATGGTAAATCAGGTGAAGCGATTGATTACAGCACAGATGGTAAGATTTCAGCATTTAAACGCAAAGGTTATGAATTAGTCAACGATGGTTTCACGAATTCTGTGAATAAGAAATATGACTTCGATGCCAAAGTAGACCAAGAATTCTTTGTTACTCTTCGTGAACGCATCGAACCAATCGATCCAGACAAACCAAAACCAAATCCAGATCAGCCAGTTGATCCAAAAGATCCAGATACACCGAAATGGCCAGATCCAGTCAAAGATGTCGTTAACAAAGATGATGTAACACGTACAATTCATTATGTTTACGAAGATGGCTCTAAAGCAAAAGATGATGTGACAGAAACTCTTCACTTCAAACGCTTTGCTTATGTCAACTTGGTAACCGGTCATGTGGATTATCGTCCTTGGACATCAGAGGATACTACTTTTGATACTGTTTTAACTCCAAAAATCCAAGGCTATACTGCTGATAAAGATGTAGTTCCAGCTGTAACAGGAGTTGAAGCGACAGCACCAGACTTTGAAGTTACAGTAACTTACGTTCGTGATGCTCAAAAAGCGATTATCAAGTATGTCAATGAAAAAGGCAACACTGAATTGAGCCGTGACCAAGTCGTAGGTAAATCCGGTGAAGCAATTGATTACAGCACAGCTGATAAGATCGCAGCATACAAACGTAAAGGTTATGAACTCGTTAGCGATGGCTTTACAAGTGCAGCTAATAAGAACTTTGACTTTGATAAAGCATTTGACCAAGAGTTCACAGTTACCCTTCGCGAACGCATCGAACCAATCGATCCAGATAAACCAAAACCAAATCCAGATCAACCAGTTGATCCAAAA